>NZ_JAHBDB010000011.1:0-368391 GCF_019956105.1 Pseudomonas sp. BF-RE-25 | reverse complement strand
CATTCAGAAAAACCCCATCCCCCCCCAGGTTAACAAAAGATAACGTGGCGTCGATTGTCAGACCTTTCCAAACCCCGATAGGATAAGCCAGCTTCCGAAGGGGCTCTGGATTGCGGGTTTCAGGACTATGCTCCTAACCATCCAATCCCGATGAGCACCCCTTACGGCGCCCTGAAAGGTTGAACGACCTAACAATAATAATGGGGGAAGGTCTATGAGTGAGCCTGTCATGGGTGTGGGTATCTGCCGCCCGCCGGCACTGCGCAAATTCGCATTGCTGGCTACAGCGCTCTCGCTGTTGGGCTGTGCCGTGTTGTCGGCACCTGCGCTGGCCAATGCGGCGCCAGCCACCGACGTTGTCTATTCCGTTGAATCCGCCAAAGCCAGCAAAAGCCTGATGCTCGACGTCGTGCACGCCGGCAAGCGCCTGGTGGCCGTCGGGGATCGCGGGCACATTCTGTATTCCGATGACCAGGGCGCGACCTGGACCCAGGCCAAGGTGCCGACCCGGGCACTGCTGACCTCGGTCTATTTTGTCGACGACAAACACGGCTGGGCCGTCGGGCATGACGCGCAGATCCTCGCCAGCGAGGACGGTGGCGTCACCTGGACCAAACAATATGAAGACCTGAAACGCGAATCACCGCTGCTCGACGTCTGGTTCCAGGATGCCAGCAACGGCTTCGCCGTGGGCGCTTACGGCGCGTTGGTGGCCACCACCGACGGCGGCAAGACCTGGGAAGACGCCAGCGACCGCCTGGACAACGAAGACCAGTACCACCTCAACGCCATTGCAGCGATCAAGGATGCCGGACTGTTCATCGTCGGTGAGCAGGGCAGCATGTTCCGTTCCTCCGACTGGGGGCAGACCTGGGAAAAACTCGAAGGCCCCTATGAAGGCTCGTTGTTCGGCGTGATCGGCACCGCCGAGGCCAACACGCTGCTGGCCTACGGCCTGCGGGGCAACCTGTTCCGCTCCACCGATTTTGGCACCACCTGGGAGCCGGTCGAGTTGAAAGCCACCCGTGGTGCGCTGGAGTTCGGTCTGTCCGGTGCGACCTTGCTCGACGACGGTTCCATCGTGATCGTCGGCAACGGTGGCTCGGTGATCCGCAGCAACGACAACGGCGCAACCTTCAGCGTGTTCAACCGTCCGGATCGTATTTCGGTTTCGGCGGTGACTGCGGCGGGCGACGGCAATCTGGTTCTGGCAGGACAGGGCGGCGTTCGCGTCACCTCGCCAACCGGCGCCGGTGCAGAGAATGGAAAAAACGGGTCGTCCAAATGAGCCGGGCAAATAATAAGAAGGCGGGTCTATGACATCCTTGAGCAGCCATCACCAAGACAAGGCGACGTTTCTTGAACGCCTGATTTTCAACAACCGCCCGGCAGTGATCGTGATCTGTCTGTTGGTGAGTATTTTCCTGTTCTGGCAAGCGACGCTGATTCGGCCGTCCACCAGTTTCGAAAAGATGATCCCGCTCGAGCATCCGTTCATTCAAAAGATGATGGAGCACCGCAACGACCTGGCGAACCTGGGCAACACCGTTCGCATTTCGGTTGAAGCCACCGACGGCGACATCTTCTCCAAGGAGTACATGGAGACCCTGCGTCAGATCAACGACGAGGTGTTCTACATCTCCGGCGTCGACCGTTCCGGCCTCAAGTCGCTGTGGAGCCCGAGCGTGCGCTGGACCGAGGTGACGGAGGAGGGCTTCGCCGGGGGTGAAGTGATCCCGCAGAGCTACAACGGCTCCCAGCAAAGCCTCGATTTGTTGCGCAACAACGTGCTCAAGTCCGGTCAGGTCGGGCGCCTGGTGGCCAACGACTTCAAGTCGAGCATCGTCGATATCCCGCTGCTGGAGTCCTACCCGGACCCGCAGGATCAAGGCAAGTTGCTGGCCCTGGACTACCGCAAGTTCTCCCATGAACTGGAAGAAAAGATCCGCGACAAGTACGAGAAACAGAACCCCAACGTGCAGATCCACATCGTCGGTTTCGCCAAGAAAGTCGGCGACCTGATCGATGGCCTGGTGATGGTGGTGATGTTCTTCGGTGTCGCCTTCGTCATCACCCTGATTCTGTTGTACTGGTTCACCAACTGCATGCGCAGCACCGTGGCGGTGTTGAGCACGACGCTGGTGGCGGTGATCTGGCAGCTCGGCCTGATGCACTTCTTCGGCTTCGGGCTGGATCCGTACTCGATGCTGGTGCCGTTCCTGATCTTCGCCATCGGTATTTCCCACGGCGTGCAAAAGATCAACGGTATCGCCTTGCAATCCAGTGAGGCCGACAACGCGTTGACTGCGGCGCGGCGCACCTTCCGCCAATTGTTCCTGCCGGGGATGATCGCGATCCTTGCGGATGCAGTGGGCTTCATCACATTGCTGATCATCGATATCGGCGTGATTCGCGAGCTGGCCATCGGCGCATCCATCGGTGTGGCGGTGATTGTGTTCACCAACCTGATCCTATTGCCGGTGGCAATTTCCTACGTCGGCATCAGCAAGCGCGCCGTCGAGCGCAGCAAGAAAGACGCGCACCGCGAACACCCGTTCTGGCGCCTGCTGTCCAACTTCGCCAGCCCGAAAGTCGCCCCGGTATCGATAGTGTTGGCCCTGCTGGCCTTCGGTGGCGGCCTCTGGTACAGCCAGAACCTGAAAATCGGCGACCTCGATCAAGGTGCTCCAGAGCTGCGTCCGGATTCGCGTTACAACAAGGACAACAACTTCATCATCAGCAACTACTCCACCAGTTCCGACGTGTTGGTGGTGATGGTCAAGACCAAGTCCGAAGGTTGCTCGCGCTATGAAGCGATGGCGCCCATCGACGAACTGATGTGGAAGATGCAGAACACCGAGGGCGTGCAGTCGGCGATCTCGCTGGTGACCGTGTCCAAGCAGATGATCAAGGGCATGAACGAGGGCAACCTGAAATGGGAAACCCTGTCGCGCAACCCGGACGTGCTGAACAACTCCATCGCCCGCGCTGACGGCCTGTACAACAACAGTTGCTCCCTGGCGCCGGTGCTGGTGTTCCTCAACGATCACAAGGCTGCCACCCTGGATCGCGCAGTTCATGCGGTGCAGGACTTCGCCAAGGAAAACAACAAGGAAGGCCTGGAGTTCATCCTCGCGGCGGGTAACGCCGGCATCGAGGCGGCCACCAACGAAGTGATCAAGGAATCCGAGCTGACCATCCTGATCCTCGTCTATATCTGCGTCGCGACCATGTGCATGATCACCTTCCGCTCCTGGGCGGCGACTTTGTGCATCGTATTGCCACTGGTGCTGACGTCGGTACTCGGCAACGCCCTGATGGCCTTCATGGGCATCGGCGTCAAAGTCGCGACCTTGCCGGTGGTGGCATTGGGCGTGGGGATTGGCGTGGACTACGGCATCTACATCTACAGCCGCCTGGAAAGTTTCCTGCGTGCCGGTCTGCCGTTGCAAGAGGCGTACTACCAGACGCTGAAGTCCACCGGTAAAGCCGTATTGTTCACCGGCCTGTGCCTGGCAATCGGCGTGTGCACCTGGATCTTCTCGGCCATCAAGTTCCAGGCCGACATGGGCCTGATGCTGACCTTCATGCTGCTCTGGAACATGTTCGGCGCGTTGTGGCTGCTGCCGGCGCTGGCTCGTTTCCTGATCAAACCGGAGAAACTGGCGGGGCAGAAGGGCAACTCGTTGTTCGCTCACTAAACCTCAGGCAAAACCAAAAAGCCGCAACCTTGGGTTGCGGCTTTTTTATGGGGTTTTGTGCCGGACTGCCGCATACCTGTAGGAGCGAGCTTGCTCGCGATGGGCGCTAACGATAAAGCGGTGTTCTGGTTTCACTCGGCGGTCTCGAGTCCATCGCGAGCAAGCTCGCTCCTACAGGCTGCCTGGTCCTGAAACAGGTGTAAAACCATTCAGGACTAGACACTATTGAAAACCTCAGCGGGGTTGCAACGGTAGAAAATCGCTGTTCGCCAGTTCCTTGCTGATGATTCCGTGATGAATTTCGATTTTCTGCTTCGGATCCTTGGCCTTGGCCATGGCCGATTCGTAGGTTTCGAAGCGTTGTTCTCTGGTTTTCAGATGCGCCTGGGTGTAGTCGACCTTGGGATCATCCGCGTTGGCGTAGTGAAAATGCCCGTACCACCAGGGTTGATTGTCTTTATTCAACAAAGCGTACTCTTGCATGAAGTCACGCCGCCCGGTTTTCAGCTGAACCCGGTGGCCATTGATTCGCGCAAAAATTTCATTGCGCCGCAACAGATACTCCACCCCCTCGCTACTGGGCGGTCGGGCGAGAGTCATGCGGGTGCGAAGTTCGGTGGCCTTGTTGTCGAGGATAAGCGCTTTGTCGCGGAGTCCGCTGATCAGCGAAACGTCTGTTTCGCGGTTGGCCGGAGGACTTTCGTGCTGTTCCAGTCCATCGGCGTACCCGATCAGTTTTTGTGCCTCCCGTTGCAATTGCTCTTCGATTTCCTTGGGAGAACTGGCGCGCTGCGCGTAACCCTCGATCTTCTGCACGTTTTTATCGACATCGGCCAACGCCTTGCGGGCATCGCCCTTGAGCTGCTGATAGGGGCGCGTTGCCTTGGTAGCTGCGGGTTTGGCATCGACGATTTCTACCCAGACATTGGGCTCGTGCTCGTGGAACGAAGCCAGTGGCCTTTCTTCGAACGGATGGTTGATGTCGACAATGTCTCCTTCCTGGTGAGCGACCCGTTGTCGAAGATCGCCGATCAATGTGCCTTTGGCGGTTTTGATCACCCGCTTGCGACTGGACCATGAATAGGGACGCTTCACCGGCGGCTTGGCGCCGGATGCCGACGTTGAAGGCTCCTCTGGTTGCGGCAGCAGTTGAAGCGCTTCCGCCAGACGTTGTTCGGCATCGATACGCAGCTGGTCAATGAGCTCGCGCAGACGATTGAAGGGGTGTGCCTGCAGTTCATCGGTGCTGAAAATGCCTATCGCCTCAAGGCCGTCCTGTGCCTTGTTGTACTGATCGACCAGGTTCTCCAGAACGGCGATCCGGTCGCTGTTGGTGTAGGTGTGTTCCGTTTGCAGTTCGGCATGCGAGCGTGACAGTAGCAGCAAAGGGCTGAGGGTGCGTTCGAGCACACCCATGGTGCTGCTTCCGAGGGCCTTGAGACTGAGCAGGCGCAAGACACTCAGCTGATAGCACTTGACGCGCAGTGCCGTTATTTCATCTTCGGGCCTGTTGCCGGTCAGTCGTTTCCAGTACTCGATGCCCTGGCGAGGGATCTGCTTGAGTTCCTGCAGTCGGCTGTCTACCTGATCTAGGCACTTGATCATGGATTCGTTGATGTCGGAGGTTTTGCGCATGAACTCAAAGTAGCGATCCAGTACCGCATCGCCTTCGCGGATCAACGCGTCATGCAAATGCCCGACGCCATTTCTCAAGTCCGCATACGTTTGATTGACAGCCTCGCGCTCCCAGTCAGCAATGACGATCCGTTTGCGGGCATTGTTGATGAGGTTTTCCGACAGGTTGCACAACTGCACAGGATCGGGATCGGATTTGGTCAACTCGGCCAATTCCCTTTTCTCGGCCAGCAGCGTGGCGTAGCTTTCGGTCTGTTTGTCCAGCTCATCAACGAACCGTTGCCTGTACGTGGCGCGATCGAGTTCATTGCTGGCGGGATCGTTTTTTTTCAGTTGCATCAGGTTTTCTGCAATGTCGACGCGCTTCTGCACCCGCACTTGCTGATCCACGAAATCCTGTCGATTGAGTTCCAGCAGGTTGATGCGTTGTTGTGTGACTTCTCGCTGGGCGCTGATTCTCGAATTGCGTCCGCCGCCAATCAGTTTCAACCCTTGATCCAGAGTCCAGCGGCCCGCTCCATTGGTCTTGAGCTTGATGCCGGGATGATCCGGGTGCTCCGGATGTATCAGATACGCCTCGCCGAACCCGGGCACGATACTCACGCGAAACAGCAGGCCGGCGATGGTGGCGTGCCAAAGATTGCCGATCCGGTACAGACCTTTGAACACGCCGGTGGTAACGGGCTCTGGCAGGGGCGTCGGCCATGGCACTTGAACCTCCCGTAACGTGTTGAACAGTCGGGCGGTTGCCGAATCGCGCGCGCTCGACTGGTTGAAATCGAGCAGGGTCTTGCCACTGCCCGGCGGCTCGGAGGGCAGGCCCGCAGTGTCCTGGGTAATAGCCGATTCGGCGGGCCATGAAAATGTCTGCGCAGGACGGCGCAAGGAGGCGAGGGCATCCGGAACTGTCGTCGCTGCGCTGTCGGAAAGTGCCGGGGATCCTTCCTCTCGAGCGACATGCAGAACCAACAGGCCAATGTTCAACAGCACATCGATCCATGCCTGATTCCGTGCCTTCGGGTCATCACTGTCCAGCGCTGGCAGATCGTTGATCAGGCTGTGGGCGATTTGCAGCATCCAGCCCACCACCATGGCAGGGCCGCGCAACAACGGCAGAATCAGGTTGTTGAACACCAGCCAGCCACCCTCGAGGATGATCGCCCAACGGCTTTCGGCATTCGACACCGATTGCCGATCCGCCAGATCAATCAGTGTGCGTGCATTGCTGACGAACAGACTGGCCAGCAATCGACCTTCTTCCAGCGCGGTGAGCCAGTCACCAATCGCTTCGTCGCCGGCCAGCATCGCCGGTTGGGGCTTTTCAGGCAGTGTGAATTCGTCGTCAACATGGAAGTGGACGATGTGGGGTTCGGTGAACCCGTTGTTGTCGTAGATCGGCCGTGCGCGATCCGGCAGCCAGGTCAGCACGCTGGTTTGCAACGGGCCAGTTTGCGCAATGGCGCTCAGCAAGTCCTGACGGCTGGGGTATTGGTGCAGGGGTTCTGAGTACAGCGGTCGGTAAAGAATATGCGGGCCGACTGCGCTCAGGTCTTTCGGCTCGATGATGAACATGTTGCTGACCACATCACTCGTGGCCCCGGCCTTGCGTTGAAACGCCAATGGCCTGATGACGACGGACCGTTCCTCGACGATGCGCTCGGCGGCCAACGGCTGGAATACTGCATCGACATATCGATAGCCCAGGAAGGTGAAGCCATGCTCACCCTTGATCGAATGCTCAAGGGCGCGCAGTGGTAAATGCAGGCTCAGTTCCAGGCCGAAGAGTCGCCGCCGCTCATTGGCTTCGGGACTGTTGCCAAGCAATTGCGCTTCTATGTACTCGGGGTAATGTTTTCCGACATCAACGCGGCTCACCAGATCCAGCAAATAGGCCTCGGTGGTCCAGTCTTGAATCAGCTGGTTTTCGGTGTGGCGAAGGGTCATCCGGCCCTTGGGTTTGCCGGCCAGGTTTTTTATCGCCAGCTCGGTCAGGGACATTTTGACGGGTTCGAGGTAGCCGCTGCCCAAATCGCCGACAGGCACGTGAAAGGTCAGTTCCAGTTCATCGGACTTGTAGCCGGGTGCCAAGGGCTGGTCTTTGAGCATTTGCTCATGCAGCGCATTTCTGGCGAATGTGCGAAGGTCAACGACGTCGTCGGGCAACGAGCGCCCCTGTGTCTGCTGTTTGACACTGGCCATCGACAACGTGTGTTTACGCCAGGCCATGCGATCAGTGGCGCTGGCGCCCTGCAACCACTCGGGAATCGTTGTCTGTAGGGCGTGAAGGTGCGTCGGGTGGTTGTCGCTGCCGATAAACAGTGCGGCGACATCGGTGATCGCATCAAAACGCTTTTCAAGGCTGGCCACGTTTTCGTGTGCGGGCAGTTTGAGCGACTCCAAATCTTCCAGTTGCCGGTTCAGCAGCAGAGCTGCCTGGGTATCAAAGATGTTGCCGTCCGGAGCAAAACGTTTCCAGGTGATGGAGTCCGCCGTGAAGTCTTGCTGAAACCGCGCGCCCCATGCGGCACCGAAGGCTTGCAGGGACGGGAACGATTCGATGTTGCCGGTCACGCTGCACAACAAATGGGTTTCGCCGCAAATCACCAGGATATCCGGCACCTGCAGTGTGAACGACATGTCGCCTCTGCTCAGCGTGACTTGCAGCGTGCAGGCTTCAATTGCACCTTTGGCCCAAGGACGCAGAAGGCGTTCGCGGTTGTCGGGTTGGCGGGCCAGCTCCAATAGAATCCCGGCCTGCTCGGCATCACTTGCTGCGAGGCGCGTCGCGGATGTTTTCAACACGCCGGCGAGCAGGTTCCCCAGCCATTGCCAGCGACTGACGCCGCTGTCGTCCTGTTCGTTCCAACAGGCGGTCAATGATTCCTGAGTGCCGATGTAGAAAATGTCGGGTAATTCACGGATGACCTGCGCAATCACTTGCAGATCGGGCAGTCGCGATGTCGTGTTGTCGACGGTAAGTTGCGCGGGGACACGGTTTGTCAAAAAACAGCTGCGACCGTATTGCTCGCTGAGATCGGGGAATGCGCCGCTGGCCAGGTAGTCGAGTACCACGTCCAGAAGCAGCGTCAGCCGCCAAGCGCCATCCGGGATCGGTTGGGCAATTTTGGTTCGTTCAGGGTCGAACGCCAGTTGCGGGTATTTTTCCAGAATGCCGTCCTTGAGCAGGCGAGCGGTTTGCGAGCGTAAGGTCGGTCGGGTATTGAATCGGGTGTGAACCGCCCGCGCGATGATGTCGGTGTCGCTTGCGGCGGCGGGTGGTGATGCAGGTGTGGGCATGATGCAATCCTTTGCATGTGTGGTTCCTCAACGTAAAACCGAATCGAAAGGGATGTGCGGTAGCCGGGTACCGCACAGGGAGCGAGGCGATAGGCTAAGGCCTGCGTTCAGGCCAGAAACGAAAAAGCCGCAACCAGGGTTGCGGCTTTTTTGCATCTGAAGATCAACGCAACCCTTGTAGGAGCCGGCTTGCTGGCGATGGCGGTGGGTCAGCCAACATATTTATCGTCTGAACAGACGCTATCGCCAGCAAGCCGGCTCCTACAGGGGATCGTGTTTTTATGAGGGATCGGCGCCCAGCACCACATTCAGCGCACTGCGCGCATCGTCCAGCTGCACCAGCGTTGCATGCCGTGCACCCAGCGCATCGCGGTTTTCGATGGCGGTGAGAATCGCCTTGTGCCGTGGCAACGCCAATTCATGCAGGTTCGGCCGCTGGTTGGAATGCTTCAACGCTTCGGCAATCGCCACCGACAGCATGTTGCACAGGTTCGCCAGCAGGTCGTTGTGGGTGGCGTCGGCGATGCGGCTGTGGAAATCCAGGTCCGGTTGCAACAGGGCTTCAGGCGTCGGCGCGGCTTCCATGCGTTGGTAGGCTTCGCCGATAGAGGCAATGTCTTCGTCGGTGGCGAATTGCGCAGCGAGGGCCGCCGCTGCCGGTTCGATGATGCTGCGCACGCTGGTCAGCAGATCGAAGAACTGATTCTGCGGGCTGCTTTGCATCAGCCAGTGCAGCACGTCCGGGTCGAGCATGTGCCATTCCTTGCGCTGCTTGACCACCGTGCCGACACGCGGACGGGAATACACCAGGCCTTTGGCGACCAACACGCGAGTGGCCTCGCGCAGCACCGGACGGCTGACCGCGTACTCCTCGCACAACAGGGCTTCGGCGGGCAGTTTGTCGTCCGGTTTGAAGCGTCCCGAAACGATCTGCATGCCCAGTTCCTGGACAATGCGCGAGTGCATGCTTTTGCGGTCGGAGGGTTTGCGGTAATCCATGGGGAACGGCGCGATCCTGTGCGGGGGAGGTGCTGCGCATGATAGCAGGCGCGGCGAGGACGGTCGCCAGAGCAAGCCGGCTCCTACAAGGGTTGCGGGGTTAGTGGGAGTGGCGGGGGACTTCGGCCCCGCGGCAACCGACCAGGAAGTCGAAGTCGCAGCCCTGATCCGCTTGCAACACATGGTCGATGTATAGCTGGCGATATCCACCGAGGATCATCTGCTGCGGCGGTTGCAGATCGGCCATGCGCGCCGCCAGTTCAGCGTCCGGAATGTCCAGGTGCAGACGCCCGTTGGCGCAATCGAGTTCGATCCAGTCGCCTTCCTTCACCGCTGCCAAAGGCCCGCCGGCCGCTGCTTCCGGTGCTACGTGCAACACCACCGTGCCGTACGCGGTGCCGCTCATGCGCGCATCGGAAATACGCACCATGTCCGTCACACCTTGGGCCAGCAGTTTGGCCGGCAAGCCCATGTTGCCGACTTCAGCCATGCCCGGATAACCCTTCGGCCCGCAGTTTTTCATCACCAGAATCGAGTTGGCATCCACGTCCAGCTCCGGATCGTTGATCCGCGCCTTGTACATGTCGAAGTTCTCGAACACCACCGCACGCCCGCGATGCTGCATCAGCTCAGCCGTGGCGGCGGACGGTTTGAGCACCGCGCCGAGTGGCGCCAGGTTACCGCGCAATACGCAGATGCCGCCGTCAGCGCGGATCGGGTTGTCGAGGGTGCGGATCACTTCGTCCTGACCGTAGATCGGCGCGTCCTTGGTGTTCTCGCCGAGGGTCTTGCCGTTGACGGTCAAGGCATTTGGATTGGGAATCAGGTTGGCTTCACCGAGGCGACGCAACACCGCAGGCAAGCCACCGGCGTAGTAGAACTCTTCCATCAGGAAGCGCCCGGAGGGTTGCAGGTCGACGATGGTCGGCATGCCACGCCCGATGCGGGTCCAGTCGTCCAGCTCCAGTTCCACGCCGATGCGGCCGGCGATGGCTTTCAAGTGGATCACGGCGTTGGTCGAACCACCGATGGCGGCATTGACCCGAATGGCGTTTTCGAAGGCTTCTTTGGTAAGGATCTTCGACAGTTTCAAATCTTCGCGGACCATCTCCACCGCACGCATGCCGGACATGTGCGCCAACACATAACGGCGCGCATCCACCGCCGGAATCGCGGCGTTGTGGGGCAGGGAAGTGCCGAGTGCTTCGGCCATGCACGCCATGGTCGATGCGGTGCCCATGGTGTTGCAAGTGCCGGCGGAGCGGGACATGCCGCCCTCGGCCGCGAGGAAGTCATCGATGGAAATGGTGCCCGCTTTCACTTGTTCGCTGAGCTGCCAGACCACGGTTCCCGAGCCGATGTCCTGGCCCTTGTGCTTGCCGTTGAGCATTGGCCCGCCGGTGACGACGATGGCGGGCACGTCGCAACTGGCCGCGCCCATCAACAGCGCCGGGGTGGTTTTATCGCAACCGGTCAGCAGCACCACGCCGTCAATCGGGTTGCCGCGAATCGCTTCTTCGACGTCCATGCTCGTCAGGTTGCGGGTAAACATGGCGGTCGGGCGCAGGTTCGATTCGCCGTTGGAGAACACCGGAAATTCCACCGGGAAACCGCCGGCCTCGATCACGCCGCGTTTGACGTGGTCGGCGATCTGGCGGAAATGCGCGTTGCACGGGGTCAGTTCCGACCAGGTGTTGCAGATGCCGATGATCGGTTTGCCGTGGAACTGGTGGTCGGCGATGCCCTGATTCTTCATCCAGCTGCGGTACATGAAGCCGTTCTTGTCGGCAGTGCCAAACCATTGGGCGGAGCGCAGGGTGGGTTTCTTATCAGACATGATCGATTCTCTTATTGTATGACTATATTGTTCTGGCTGAGGCGTAACATAAGCGCAATTCAATCTGTTTGGAAGTGTTGTTGCGTAAATAGTATTACTATATAGTCCGCTCCAACGGAGGGAAGGCCCTGGCAGTTTTTGGCGAGAGGCGTCCCCCGAGGTTCTATAACAACAACAATCGGAGACCGATCTCATGAGCCAGGAACTGCGGCTTATTCGTCGCATCACGCTGAAACTGATTCCCTTCCTGATCCTGCTGTACCTGATCGCCTATGTGGATCGCTCCGCCGTGGGCTTCGCCAAGCTGCACATGGGCGCCGACATCGGTATCGGCGATGCGGCTTACGGCCTTGGTGCCGGGCTGTTTTTCATTGGTTACTTCCTGCTGGAAATCCCCAGCAACCTGATGCTCGAACGCTTCGGCGCGCGGCGCTGGTTTGCGCGGATCATGGTCACCTGGGGCGCCATCACCATCGGCATGGCCTTCGTTCAAGGGGCGCACAGCTTCTACGTGATGCGCTTTCTGCTCGGCGCCGCCGAAGCCGGGTTCTTCCCGGGCGTTCTGTACTACATCACGCAGTGGTTCCCGGTTCGCCATCGCGGCAAGATCCTCGGGCTGTTCATCCTCTCCCAACCGATCGCCATGCTGATCACCGGCCCGGTATCCGGCGGCCTGCTCGGCATGGACGGCATCCTCGGATTGCACGGCTGGCAGTGGCTGTTCATCGTCATCGGCTCCCCGGCGATCCTGCTGACCTGGCCGGTGCTACGTTGGCTGCCTGACGGTCCGCAACAGGTGAAATGGATGGATCAGCCCGAGAAAGACTGGCTGGCCGGCGAACTGAAAAAGGACCTTGAGGAGTACGGCCAGACCCGCCACGGTAATCCGTTGCATGCGCTCAAAGACAAACGCGTGTTGCTGCTGGCGCTGTTTTATCTGCCGGTCACCCTGAGCATTTATGGCCTGGGCCTATGGTTGCCGACGCTGATCAAGCAGTTCGGTGGCACTGATCTGGTGACGGGTTTCGTGTCGTCGGTGCCGTACATTTTCGGGATCATCGGCCTGTTGATCATCCCGCGCAGTTCCGACCGTTTGAATGATCGCTACGGCCATCTGGCGGTGCTGTATGTGTTGGGGGCTATCGGTCTGTTTCTCAGTGCCTGGCTGACGGTGCCGGTGCTGCAACTGGCGGCGCTGTGCCTGGTGGCGTTCGCTCTGTTTTCCTGCACTGCGGTGTTCTGGACCTTGCCGGGCCGGTTCTTTGCTGGCGCCAGTGCGGCGGCGGGGATCGCGCTGATCAACTCGGTGGGCAACCTCGGTGGCTACATCGGTCCGTTCGTGATCGGGGCGCTGAAGGAATACACCGGCAACCTGGCTTCGGGGCTGTATTTCCTCTCGGGTGTGATGGTGTTCGGGCTGATTTTGACCGGCGTGGTGTATCGGTTGCTGGAGCGTAAACACGTTCTGCCGGCGGACCAGTTTGCAGCCAGCGCACGTGGCGCTTCCCGCACCTGATCCGAACCTGTAGGAGCCGGCTTGCTGGCGATGGCGATCGGCACATCCGGCATCAATGTCGACAGGCATGCCGCTATCGCCAGCAAGCCGGCTCCTACAGGGTTCTGCGGTGTTTTTGAGAATTGCTTACAGGAGAAAATTCATGCGTTTGGTTCAATTTGAATTGTTTAACGGCGAGCGTCGGGTTGGCGTGGTCGAGGGCGGTCTGGTCCGCGAGGTGCAGGACGCGCGCACGGTGCGCGATCTGGCGTTGGCGGCGATCGAGGCGGGCGTCAGTCTTGAGCAGCAGGTGAACGCCCTGGGCCTGGGCATCAGCCACGACTACGCAGAACTGCTGGCGAAACTGCGCATCCTGCCGCCGCTGGACCATCCGGACCCGGCACACATGCTCGTCAGCGGCACCGGCCTGACCCATTTGGGCAGTGCTTCGGCTCGGGACAAGATGCATCAGCAGGCCGGCGACGAAGCAACGATGACCGACACCCTGCGCATCTTCAAGTGGGGCGTGGAGGGCGGCAAACCGGCAGCGGGGCAGGCCGGTGTGCAACCGGAATGGTTCTACAAAGGTGACGGCAGCATCGTCGTTCGCCCCGGTCAACCGTTCCCGCTGCCGCCGTTTGCCGAAGACGCCGGAGAAGAACCCGAGCTCAGCGGTCTTTACGTCATCGGCCACGACGGCAAGCCGTATCGCCTCGGTTATGCGGTGGGCAACGAGTTTTCCGATCACGTCATGGAGCGCAAGAACTACCTCTATCTGGCGCATTCCAAACTGCGCAGTTGCAGTTACGGGCCGGAGCTTCGGGTCGGTGAATTGCCGGAGCATCTGGCGGGCACCAGCCGCATTTTGCGCGACGGCGAAGTGCTGTGGCAGAACGAGTTTCTCACCGGCGAGGCCAACATGTGCCACAGCCTGGAAAACCTCGAGTACCACCATTTCAAATACAGCCAGTTCCTGCGTCCGGGGGACGTGCACATTCACTTCTTCGGGACCGCGACCCTGTCCTTTGCCGACGGCATTCGCACCCGGCCGGGGGATGTGTTCGAGATCAGTCAGGCCGAGTTCGGTGCGCCGTTGATCAACGGCATCGCACCGGTTGAAGCGGCCTTCGAGCCCGGCACCATCGGCATTCTTTAAGGAGCAACCCATGATTCTTGGTCACAACTATATTGGCGGCCACCGCAGTGCCTGCGGCAGCGTCAAACTCCAGAGTGTCGACGCCAGCACCGGCGAGGCGTTACCTCACGATTTCTATCAGGCCACGCCGGAAGAAGTCGATGCCGCCGCCAAGGCTGCCGCTGCCGCGTACCCCGCTTATCGCAGCCTGAGCGCCGAGCGCCGCGCGCAATTCCTCGATGCCATTGCCGATGAGCTGGACGCGTTGGGCGATGAATTTGTCGCCGTGGTCTGCCGCGAAACCGCGCTGCCCGCCGCCCGCATTCAAGGCGAGCGCGGTCGCACCAGCGGCCAGATGCGCCTGTTCGCCAAGGTGCTGCGGCGCGGTGATTTTTATGGCGCGCGGATCGATCTGGCGCTGCCGGAGCGCAAGCCGTTGCCGCGTCCCGACCTGCGTCAGTACCGTATCGGTCTCGGCCCGGTCGCGGTGTTTGGCGCCAGCAATTTCCCGTTGGCGTTTTCCACCGCCGGCGGCGACACCGCTTCCGCCCTGGCCGCCGGTTGCCCGGTGGTGTTCAAGGCGCACAGTGGTCACATGGCCACGGCCGAGCAGGTCGCTGATGCAATCCTGCGCGCCGCGGAAAAAACCGGCATGCCGGTCGGCGTGTTCAACATGATCTACGGCGGCGGGGTCGGCGAAGCGCTGGTCAAGCACCCGGCGATTCAGGCAGTCGGTTTCACCGGTTCGCTCAAGGGTGGACGGGCGTTGTGCGACATGGCCGCTGCGCGTGCACAACCGATCCCGGTGTTTGCCGAGATGTCGAGCATCAACCCGGTGATCGTCTTGCCGCAGGCCCTGGCCGTTCGTGCTGAAAGCGTGGCCCGTGACCTGACCGCTTCGGTGGTGCAAGGCTGTGGCCAGTTCTGCACCAACCCCGGCCTGGTGATCGGCATTCGCTCGGCGCAGTTCAGTGCGTTTGTGCAGCAGGTGGCGGGGTTGATCAACGATCAGCCTGCGCAAACCATGCTCAATGCCGGGACGTTGAGCAGTTATGGCCAAGGCCTGCAAAAACTCCTCGCGCATCCGGGTGTGACGCACCTGGCGGGTAATCCGCAGCAAGGTAATCAGGCGCAGCCGCAGCTGTTCAAGGCCGATGTCAGTCTGTTGCTCGACGGCGATGAAGTGTTGCAGGAAGAGGTCTTCGGCCCGACTACGGTGTTTGTCGAGGTGGCGGATCAGGCGCAACTCAGCGCTGCTTTAAATGGCCTGCACGGACAACTCACGGCAACGATCATTGGCGAACCGGCAGACTTCGAGCAGTTCAGCGAATTGACGGCGTTGCTGGAACAGAAGGTCGGACGAATCCTGCTCAACGGCTATCCGACCGGTGTGGAAGTCTGCGATTCGATGGTCCATGGCGGGCCGTACCCGGCGACGTCCGATGCGCGTGGCACCTCGGTGGGCACGCTGGCGATTGACCGCTTCCTGCGGCCGGTGTGCTTCCAGAACTACCCCGACAGCCTGCTGCCGGAGGCGTTGAAGAATGGCAACCCGCTGCGAATTCAGCGGTTGGTGGATGGGCAGCCGTCGCGTGATGCGCTCTAACGGCTGAACGCGATCCCCTGTAGGAGCAAGCTTGCTCGCGATAGCGGTGTGACAGTCGCATTGATATTGAATGTGTCACCGTCATCGCGAGCAAGCTTGCTCCTACAGGGGCTGTGTGGTGTGGGAGTTTTGTGGTCGGCTCTGAGCCGCTTCCACATTGCGCTATCATTGCGTCTTTCCCCTTCAAAGATTGACTGCCATGACTGCCTCAACCGACACCTTGCTCAACGCCCTCGAACACTGCGGAATGGTGGAAATCGACGGCTTGCATGCCTTCGAATTCGCCCTTGATGTCGACGACAATCTGCACATCGAATGCATGGACGGTCGAGCGGCCAAACACTGGGAATTCACCCCCGCTCAGGTTCAAGCGGCAACCTTCGATTCGACTTTGCAGAGCTGGCTGATCAAGGACGACGGCGGCGAACACCGTCTGGTCTGCCTCGGCGACGTCGTCAGCGGCGACAACGAAGACGACGAACAAGAGGATGCGTAACATCTGGCCGCTGTTGATCGCCGGCAGCATCGGTGCAATGGGTGTTCAAGCCGCATCCGCCGACGACTTTCAACTGCTCGTGGGTTCCTACACCGCAGGGCAAAGCCAGGGCATTTATCGCCTGAATTTCGACAGCGCCACCGGGCAGCTCGACGCCAAGCCGTTGCAAGTGGTCAACAGCGAAAACCCGTCCTGGTTGACCCTGTCCAA
Organism: Pseudomonas sp. BF-RE-25; assembly: GCF_019956105.1. Taxonomy (NCBI): domain Bacteria; kingdom Pseudomonadati; phylum Pseudomonadota; class Gammaproteobacteria; order Pseudomonadales; family Pseudomonadaceae; genus Pseudomonas; species Pseudomonas sp. BF-RE-25. Next base: position 351,980 of record NZ_JAHBDB010000011.1, on the reverse strand, counting down.
CGATCAGCGGCACCTGTTCGTGGTCAACGAAAACGGCCCGGGACAAAAAGACCCGGTCGGGCGCGTCAGCAGTTATGCGATCGACGCCAAAACCCATGCGCTGCGCCTGATCAATCAGGTCCAGAGCCTGGGCAACGAGCCGACCCATTCGAGCCTCAGTGGCGATGCCAGCCACCTGTTCGTCAGCAATTATTCCGTGAGTGAAGACCCGGGCGGCACGCTGGCGGTGTTGCCGGTGGGCGCCGATGGCACGCTCAAACCCGTGGTGCAAATGAGCAGTCATCCGTCCAGCCGGGTCAACCCCGAGCGGCAGATGTCGGCGCATGTGCATTCGACGGTGTCCTCGCCGGATGGCAAGTTTGTGTTCTCCAATGATTTGGGCGCGGACAAGATCTTTGTCTATCGCTTCGATCCGAAGGCCAACCCGGACTTGCCGTTGATCGCGGCCACACCCGCGTCGGTCCAGTTGCCGCCCGGCAGCGGACCACGGCATTTGCTGTTCAGCGCCGATGGCAAACACGCGTGGCTGACCCTGGAAATGAGCGCGCAGGTCGCAGTGTTCGATTACCGCGACGGCACGCTTGAGCGAACGCAAATGGTCGATCTGGCGGCCGGGCAACCGACGTCGGACAAAGCCGCCGCAGCGTTGCATGCATCAAAGGATGGCAAATTCCTCTACGTCAGCAACCGTGGCACCGCCAATCAGTTGCTGGTGTTTGCCATTGACCCGGCGACCGGCCACCTCAAAGAGCTGCAACGCCGTTCGGTGGAAGGGGATCACCCGCGCGAGTTCAGCCTCGATCCGAGTGGCAGGTTCGTGCTGATCGCCAATCAGAAGAGCAACCAGATTGTCGTCGTCGAACGCGATGCCAAGAGTGGCCTGCTGGGTAAAACCGTGCAGAAACTGCCGATGGATGCCCCGAGCGATCTGAAATTCCTGGTGCGTCAATAGGCCGCAGGCCCCGGTTGATGGGGCCTGCATCCTTCTATTAATGACGCTGATATCTGCTACTGCTACAAAAGATTTCAAGGCGTCAGCCTCGGCAGTTAAGTTTGCTTCACGGCCCCACCGGGCAAGCAAGCCAACTGAATCCGAGGAATACCGCCATGAACTTCAATCTCTTCTCTGTCATCGCCGCATCCGCCATCTCTGCCACCGTTGCTCTGCCAGCCAGCGCCAACGTTGAAATCAGCGACAAAAAATCCCACGCCCAGAGCTACACCCAGAAATACCTGCAACAGAGCGCCAACTTCTACGCAGCCCTGGATCACAAAACCCAAGCCTGAAAGCCAAGCCCTGCACCCTTTATGCAGGAGCGAAGTCACTTGCGCGGATCAAGCTGAAAGGCTTCGAGAAAGCCTGAGTGATGTCGCTCCTGCATAACGCGTTTACGACAGCATCATATTGCTATTAATACTGCGCTTGATATCACATGGCCATGAGTTTAAATTTGACGCTGATTTATTGACTCCTTCTACTATAAAAAGGATCGACAGCATGGCGATGCGTCTGGCCGTGGTACTCCTGTTCCTCTATTCAACCCCCATTTTATCTGCCGCAACGCCCGTTCCAGGCGAGCCTGACGCTGCCCGAGAGCGCATGATGAGTTTTATCGAAGGCTGAAATAGACTGGCTTAATGATCAACGAAGCTGATGGTGACTATGGATAACCCTGAGTGGTTATCACAGCTTTTTTGATCGATTCTGTGGGCACTGAAACATGCCCACGGAGAACACCATGGCCAGCGCAATCCTCACTTCTGCCAAACACGGCGCCTACCTGGCCATCGGTCTTTACGTGGCGCTGGTGTTGGTTGTCAGCATTACCGCGCAATCTCAACACGAAATCGACGCACCGATTCAGGTCGCTTATCCCGCCATTCAGTTCGAGCACCGCGCACAAAACGCCGTGATCGATCACGCAGACGTGGCGGGAGTGACAGGGGCATGAAAGGGGGCAAACTCTGGGTCATCGCCTTCCTGGCGTTCATGACCAATGGCTCATCACTGTTGGGCATCGGACAAGCCTCGGCGGGTTCCGTGGCGCGCGCTATCGAAGCCAATCACAACCTCGCTCGCAGCATCGAAACCGAAAAGGCCATGGGCCTGCTGGCCGGTAATCCACCGATCAAACGCCAAGGCGATTTCTTCGGGCCGTTCCAGGTCGATTGCTCGGTGCTGCAGATGTGTGAAGTGTTCGCCTGATACGCCACCGCTCACTGTAGGAGCCGGCTTGCCGGCGATGGTGTGTCAGGCACAGTTGCGTCGACTGACACTCCATCGCCAGCAAGCTGGCTCCTACAGGGGGATCATTTCTTCATGATTGATGTGAACAGGTCCGACTCCAGGAATCGCTGTAGCCACGCCTGCAACCGCACGTAAGGCGTCTGCCCGAACCACTCGCGATCGACATGGGCGAACTGCCGTACGAACGGCATCAACGCCACATCCGCCAGGCTCGGATGCGCCGCCAGCAAGTAATCGCGGCCCTCCAGCAACGCCTCCAGCCTGCGCAAGAACACCTCACCCTCGCTGCGATAAAACGCCATTGGCTGCTCGGGATAACGCTCGGCGTACTTGTAGCGATTCAGATGCACCTTGAACACCTGATCGTTCTCTTCGATCAACGCGGCGATCTGCGCTTGCCCCGCAGGATCATCCTTGAGCAACCAGTCCTGCGGATCGTTCTGCGCCAATGCCCAGTGCATGATCGCCAGACTTTCATCGATCACTTGGCCGTCGACGCTCAGCACCGGCACCGTGCCTTTGCTCGACAGCGCGAGCATCTCGGCAGGCTTGGCCTTCAGGCTGACCTCGACGATGTTCACGGCAACGTCCGAGTAACGCAGGGCCATCCGCGCCCGCATGGCATACGGGCAGCGGCGGAAGGAGTACAGCGTGGTCATTTCACCTCCAGGGTACTCAGGCCGTTGCCCTGACGATGGACCTGGATCTGCACCGGGATCCGTTCGTGCATTTCCTGGACGTGGGAAATCACCGCGACCTTGCGGCCCTGAGCCTGCAAGCCGTCGAGGGCGTCCATCGCCAGTTGCAGGGATTCGGGGTCGAGGCTGCCGAAGCCTTCGTCGATGAACAGCGATTCGATTTTCAGCGTGCTCGACGCCATCGAAGCCAGACCCAATGCCAGGGCCAACGACACCAGGAACGTCTCGCCACCCGACAGCGAATGCACCGAACGCAGCTCGTCGCCCATCTCGGTGTCCATCACCAGCAAGCCCAGCATGCTGCCGCCGCGTTTGAGGCGATAGCGCCGCACCAGTTGCCGCAACTGCACGTTGGCGTGATGCACCAGCAGGTCGAGGTTGTAGGCCTGGGCGATCTTGCGGAAGGTGTCGCCGGTCGCGGAGCCGATCAAGGCATTCAAGCGCGCCCAGCGCTGATACTCGCTGTAAGCGTCGGCGATCTGTTGCGCCAGGGCCTGATTGGCGTTCTGCCGGCGCTGGTCCTCTGCCTGTTCGGCGCGCAGTTCGGCGCAACGGTGCTCGCTGGCGGAAAACTGGTTTTGCAGCTCGGACAGGGCGGTGGCCAGTTGCGCGGCATCGAGATTACCGTTGTGCTGCGCCTGATGACTGGTCAGACGCTTATCGCGTTCCTGCAACAACACCTTGGCTTGTTCGATAGCTTTTTCGTTGTGCTGCAACCGTTGGCGCAACTCGCTGACCTGCTGGTCGTCGACGCTCAGCAAGTGCTCAAGGCCGCCGTCATCCAGTTCCGGATGCAAGGCGCGCCAGTCGGCAATCTTCAGGCCCAGTTCACGATCTTCGCTTTCAAGGGCGAGCAGACGGTCTTGCTGCGCTTTCAGTTCCGCAGCCAGTTGCACCAGGTGCGTGCGCACCGATTGCAGTTCCTGACTGACGGTCGCCTGGGCATTGCGCGCCTGTTCGACGGCTTGATCCAGTTGCTGTTGCCAGTGTTCGGCGCTGCTGTGGGAACCGAGCAGTTGCGTCAGTTGCTGCTGGCAAGCCTGTTGCTGCTCGGTGAGCGTGGTGAACTGGCGCTGAGCTGTTTCCAGCTGCTGGACGCGGGTCAGTTGACGATCCTGTTCCTTCTCCAGCGTCTGCTGGCGTTGTAGCTGTTCGCTCAGTTCATCGCGTTGCTGGTCGAGGTGCTCCAGGCGCTGGGCGATCTGCCGGTCGAGCTGCATGAAGGTCGCAGCCGGTTCGTTGCGCAAGGCGTCCAGTGTGTCGGCCGGGAGCAGGGTGCTGAACGCGATCAGCTCTTCGTCCAGGCGCTGACGGTCATTGCTCAACTCGCGTTGCTGGTTGGCCAGATGCTGGGTCGCCTGCAGACTCGCGGTTTCGGCGTTGCGCAGTTGCTGTTGCAGGCGCGTGGCGTCCTGCTGCAGGGTGAGCAGGGCGGTTTGGCGCTGTTCGTCCTGCGTGATGCTTTGGTTCAACTGGCTGTTTTGCTGGTTCAACCAGGCATCGCGTTTGGCGCTGTCCTGGGTGAAAAGCTGCGCGGATAACGGGTGCGCATCGAGGCTCGGGGCCAAGCTTTGCTGCTGAGCGAGCAGTTGCTCCTGCTGTTGCAGCAATTCCTTCTGTTGCGCAATCACGCCGCCGACTTCGGTACGCAGGTCGGTGAGTTTTTCCTTGAGCGAATCCACCGCTTTTTGCGCGTTGGCCTGTTCGCTTTCATCATGGCGGCCGAGGCTTTGCAGCAGCGCTTCCGGTTGATGATAAGGATGGTCCGGGCTGCCGCAGACCGGGCAGGGCTGATCGTCCTGCAATTGCTCGCGCAGTTCTTCGACACTGGCGCTGCGTGCCAGACGCTGACGTTCCAGCAGTTCGCGGGTCACCGTCAGGGTCTGTTCGGCCACGGTCAATTCGTTTTTGGTCTTCACCCCGTCCTGGGTCAGGCGGTCGCGCTCCTGCTGGGCAACGGTTTGACGTTGCTGCAATTCGGCGATGCGCTTGTCCAGTTCCTGCTGGCCAGTCCACAGTCGCGTCAGCTCTTCAATGGCGCGCAGTTGCTTGCGGTTGTCCTGCAACAGAGTGCCCAGCAGCTGGATCTGTTCGGCCACCGCATCAGGCTCGGCGCCGGCCTCTTTGTAGAGCACTTCCAGATTCTGTTTTTGCGCCGCCAATTCCTCGGCGGCATGGGTGGCGTTCTGCTCCAGAGAGGCCAGTTCCGCCTGCCCCTTGTTCAATCGATTGCCGATCAGCATCAATTGTTGCAAGCGGTCGCGGTAGGCGTTCCAGGCATCGCTGAGCGGCGCCAGATGGGTGCTTTGCTCAAGTTCGGCGGCAATCCGTTGCAGACGCTCGGCAACCCGGTTCTGCTGCTCAAGCAAACCTTGAATCGTCTGTTGGCCTTCGGAGCAGGCCCGCTCCGCTTGCTGCTTGAGGTCGGCGCTGAGGCCGGTGTCCTTGATCAGGCGGGCGAGGGTGCTTTGCGCCTCAAAGGCCTGGCGCAGCAGTGGCGTGCTTGAAGTGTGTTGGCTTTGTGCCTCGATCAGCGCGGTTTGCGCCGCGCTGAGGCTGTGTTCGAGTTGCGTCTGACGGGTTTGCAGATCCTGTTCTTGCCCGGTGTGCTGCTGGATCTGCGCGGCCAGCGGCGTGAGCTGGGCGGTCAGTTCGGTCTTGCGGGCGAACTGGTGCCGTTGTGGTGCCAGTTGTTCCAGTCGAGTCAGCTTCAAGCGGTCGCTGGCCAGGTTTTCCCAGTCCTGCCGGGCGCTGGTCAGTTGCTCTGTGGCGCTGAGCTGCTCGTCCTGCAATTGGCGCAGCTCTTTCAGCCAGGTGTGTTGCAACTCCAACTGTTTGAGTTGCGCCTGTTGAGCCTTCAATTGCTGCTGTGCTTCGTTGAAGCGTTCATCCAGTTCTGCGCGGGCTTCGGTCGACAGCGGCGTGACGCCGGTGGCCTGATCCTGCAACAGCTTGTGCGCTTCACGGGCCTCTTTGGCCTTGTCGAAGGCGCGACGGCCGAGACGCGTGTAGAGCGCGGTGTCGGTGAGTTTTTCCAGCAGTTCGCTGCGTTCGTTGTCGTTGGCCTTGAGGAACGCACTGAATTCGCTCTGGGCCAGCAACACGGCGCGGGTGAACTGCTCGAAGTTCAAGCCCAGGACAGCTTCGAGCTGGACCTTGAATTCGACTTTCTGACTGGCCAGCAGTTGATCCAGATCTATGTCGCGCAGGCTCTGACGGCTGTGTTGCAGCTTGCCGCCGGCCTTTTCCCGGGCGCGATTGGCTTCCCAGCGCGCGCGGTAGCGACGGCCATCGATGCCGACGAAATCCACTTCGGCAAAGCCTTCGCCCGTACCGCGACGCAGCAATGTGCGCGGGTCACCGGTGCTGATTTCACCGTCGGCGTCCGGCGCTTTGGCCGACACTTGCGCGTTGCTCAGCCTAGGCACGGCGCCGAACAGCGCCAGGCACAAGGCATCGAGCAAGGTACTTTTACCGGCACCGGTCGGCCCGGTAATGGCGAACAAACCGGCGCTGGCCAACGGTTCGGCGGTGAAGTCGATTTCAAACGGCCCGGCCAGGGAGGCGAGGTTTTTCAGGCGGATCGCGAGAATTTTCATGGCTGTTCGCTCTCCATCTGCACGTCTTGCAACAGCTCGGCGAAGTCCTTCAGCGTTTGCTCATCGACCTCGCTGCCGTAGTTGTCCTGCCAGGCGCGGCTGAACAATTCCTGAGGCGTGAGCTGGTCCAGTTCAAGCAGGGTCGCACCGTCATCGAGGCCATCACGGCTGCCGTTGCCGGCGTATTCAGCGGCGATGCGCACCAGGCGCACGGCTTTGCCTTGCAGGGCGGTTTCGACCTGATGGCGCAAGTCCGGTTGTGGCTCGTCGAGGCGCACCCGCACTTCCAGCCACGGCTGACGCTGAATGTCGGCGAGCAAGTCGATGTTCGGCAGGTCGCCCAGTTGTAGCAGGATGTCGGCCAGAGGCGCCGGGCCGATACGTTGCAGGTTGACGGCGCGGGGAATCAGTTTCGGTTCGACGCTGATCAGGGTTTCGCCGTCGAGCCGGACGTCGAGAATCTGATGCTGATAACCGATTTCGGAAAACGACAGTGGAATCGGCGAGCCGCTGTAGCGAATGCGTTCTTCACCGTTGACCTTCTGTGGTTTGTGCAAGTGGCCAAGGGCAACGTAGCTGATGCTCGGGCCGAAGAGACTGGCGGGCAGCGCTTCGGCGTTGCCGATGATCAGGCTGCGCTCGGAGTCTTCGGACACCGAACCGCCGGCCATGTGCGCATGACTGATGGCAATCAGCGCCTGACCTTTCTTGCGCTTGGCGTTGGCGGCTTCGATCAGCCATTCGTGAACCTGGCCGATCCCGCGCAGGTAGTTGTCGCCCAGGTGTGCGCCGGTCACTTCGGCAGGTCGCAAAAATGGCAACGCCAGGCACCAGGCGACGGTTTTACCCTTGGCGTCCGGCAGTGGCAGCAGCAGGCGCTCGGCGTCGAGTTGGCCGTCATCCAGCCACAACACACGACCCAGCGCATGCGTGCGCAAACGGCGCATCAACGGTGCAGGCAATTCGATGCGCGAACCGGAATCATGATTGCCGGCGATCATCACGATGGTCAGCTTCGGCTGCTGTTCGTGGGCGCTGACGATGAAATCGTAGAGGCGCTCCTGGGCTTTGACCGGTGGATTGACCGTGTCGAAAATATCGCCGGCGATCAACAGCACATCGGGCTGGTCCAGTTTCAGTTGATGCAGCAGCCAATCGAGGAAACAGCCGTGCTCGAAATCGCGTTCCTGGCCGTGCAGGTTCTGCCCAAGGTGCCAGTCGGAGGTGTGAAACAGACGCAAGGCGAGCTCCGTAGGAAATAAGGTGATGGCCGCGAGGAAATTGACAGCGGCGAAAGGGGATAGAGTTTACGGGTAAAGCGACACCAAACCTACTGCAGGAACTGGCCGCCACAACCTCAAGGGCCCCTTCGCCGGCAAGCCTGGCTCCTACAGGGATTCGCGCCGCCCCCAGGCCTTGTAGGAACGAGGCTTGCCCGCGAAGGCGGCCTTGAGCGCGACGCGGAACTCGGGATCGCTTCGCCGGCAAGCCGGCTCCTACAGGATTGGGGTTACTTCGGGTAGAGCGGTGGCAGGCCGCTGTCGCCGACCGGGTCTTGAACCCGCTCGGCAATCGGGATCGCCTTGATCGCGCGCCACAGTTCTTCACCCTGCCAATGCTGACCGGTTTCGCTGTACAGCGCCCCATTCAAACCATCCAGCGCGTCCGACAGCGGCACGAAACGCGCCGCCATGTCGGCCAGGGTTTCCGGTTGTTGCCGGGCCCAGGCGTCGAGGGCCTGGCGGGTGGCGTGGGAGTCGTTGGCCTGGCAGGCGCGCTTGAGGTCGTCGAGCACGGTGCGCGGGCTCGGGCCGGTCTGGGCCGCGCGCAGGATCGCCGGTTGCCAGCGGGCACGCCACCAGAGGCCGAAACCCAGCAGGGTGGTGCAGGCGAGAATGACGGTGCTGAGTTTCCACCACCAGAGCGCTTCATTGTCGGCTGGGGAAATGACCAGCGGCGTGCCGGCCGGGGTATCAACCATCAAGCCAGGATTGTTCACCACTTGCAGCGTCCGCGCCGGCAGGCTGCTGTGTTCCAGATGATCTTCGAAGGTGTTCCACCAGACCACATCCACAGCCGGCAACTCGACGTTCCCCCGCTGCACAGGCACCAGTGCCTCACGGTCCTCGCGGCGGCCGATCAGGCCGCGCTCGCTATTCTGGTTGACCAGCACCGGCTGATCCGGATAGCGCCGCAAGCCGTTGACGTCGGTGGCCGGCAATGGCGGCAGTTGTGAACTGGCCAAACCTTCGGCTTCCAAAATCAGGCTGCGAGTCAGCGAGTCACCCACTTGCGTGTGATCCGGTTCCGGATTCCAGCTCTCGCTCAGGGTCAGGCTGCGGGCCGGCAGCCAAGGTACGTCAGCCGGGTAAGTGGCAGGTTTCGGCTTGACGGTCAGTGGCAGTTCGACCGAGCTGACACGCATCAATTTGCCGGATTTCGGCACCTGGGACTCGACGTCCTTGGCCGGCTGCGCGTCCACCAGCGTGGCGCTGAAGATCTGCGCCGGAATGGTCAACTGGCCACTGTGTTGCGGGTAGATCGCGTAGCGCAATTCGATCACGCCATGGCGTAGGCCATTGATGTCTTTTTCGTAAGTGCGCGACTCGCCCAACTGCTCGATGCGCGCATCGGGAATCTGCAACGGAGTCAGGCTGCTGTCGTCATACAGCGACACGGAATGGTAGATGCGCAAGGTCAGGAGCGCCTGGGCCTGCACGTACACGCTGTTTTGATCGAGGCTGGCGTCGATGAATACCGGGGCCAGTTTTTGTGTGCTGTCCTGGGTTTCGCTCTCGACCACTTGCAAGGTGATCGGCTGGCTCTGCACATCGCCCAGTTGCAGCGACGGAATCACCACGCTGCCGTTCTGGCGAGGCAGCAGGGTGATGATCCAGCGGGTGGTGGCGCCGTTGCCGCCGTTAAGGGTCGTCAACTGGTTGACCTGGCGGGTGCCGCGCACTTCAAACAGTGGCTCCAGCGCCGTCAGGTCGGGCTTGCCGAACTGGGTGACATCGTTGGACTCCAGGGTCAGCTCGACCGTTTCGCCGGAGTTCAGGCGACTGCGGTCGACACTGGCGACCAGTTGCGCAGCCTGGGCCTGAACGGTCCAGATAAACAGAGCAAGCATGAAAGCGGTGAAGCGGGTCATCGGGTTTTTTCCTGATCCTGATGTTGCTGCTGTTCGTACCAGAATTTGCGCCTGAGCAATTCGCCCGGGTCGTCCGGGATTTTGCGCAGCCATTGTTCCAGCGCCTGGCGCTGTTCGCCATCGATGGTATCGCTGGCAGGGCGCAACGGCGGGGTGGTGCTTTGTTCGTCGCCCAACTCGCTGCCGGGCACCTCATTGGTGCCGGGGCGCGCCGGTGTCGTATCCGACTGTTCTGCATCGGGTGCCGTCGTTTGGGCATCGGACTTCGGTTCGCCACTGTTCGACTGTTGGGTGGCTGCACCCGGCGGTGGCTCCTGCGGGGTCCCGGCCTCGTCGCCTTCGGTTTTGTCCGGTTCAACGGGCGCCGGTGTGTTTTTCTGCTTGATCAAGCTTTCCACCAAGGCCTTGTTGGTCTGCGCCGGGCGCAGATCCGGTTGCCGCTCCAGTGCCTGATCGTAAGCATCCAGCGCTGCTTCCAACTCACCGCCTTTGGCCAGGGCGTTGCCACGATTGTAGTGGGCGTGGGCATCATTGCCTTCGGCGAACCGCTGGGCGGCGCCACTGTAGTCGCCGGCCTCGTAGAGCGCCACGCCTTGCCATTGCCGATCCTGGAAATGTTGCGCGGCCTCGGCCGGACGCTTCTTTTTCAACAGATGCAGGCCTTGCTGGTCAGGGCGCAACCACAAGTCTTCGAAGTCGAAGGCATAGCTCGGCTGCGGCAACAGGAACAGCAGCGGCAGGCAGAGCAACCAGCCGCGTCGACCGGCGCAGGCCGCCAACAGCAACAGCGGCAACAACAGCCAATAACCCTGATCGGCCCAGCTATCGAGACGCAGGGTCTGGCCGTCATTGCGCAAGTTGCGCGGGCCATCGAGCAAGCCGAGGGCGCGCAGGTCAGCATCGTCCAGGCGCGCGTGGCGATAGCGCCCATCGAGGCCGTTGACGAACGCTTTCAGGTTCGGCTCGTCGAGGTGCGGCACCAGAATCGCGCCCTGATCATCCTTGAGGAAACTGCCATCTTCCTGAGTGATCGGTGCACCTTCGGCGGTGCCGATGCCGAGCATCAAAAACCGGGTCGACTTGCCGTCGAGCGCCTGTTGAATGCCTTCGCGTTCCAGTTCGCTCAGAGACGAGCCGATCAGCAGAATCCGGCCGTCACCCAGCGCGCCTTGACTCAGCAGCGCAAGGGCCTTGGTCACCGCGAGATCGGCGCGATGGCCGGTCTGGGGCATCAACGACGGCTTGAGCGCCTCCAGCAGATTGCGGCTGGTAGACAGGTCATCCGACAGCGGCACCAGCGTGTGTGCGCTGCCGGCGTAGACGACGATGGCGGTCTGGGCGTCGCTGCGGTTTTGCAGCAGATCGAACAGTTTGCGCCGGGCCTGTTCCAGCCGGTTTGGCGTCACGTCGGTGGCGAGCATCTCCGGGGTCAGCTCAAGGATCACCACCAAAGGGTCGGCCGGTTTCTGACTGGCTTGCTCGACGCGCTCCCAACTCGGCCCCAACAGCGCCAGAATCGTCAGCAGCCACGCCACACCGAGGGCGACCCACGGCAATTTGCTGTCGCGACCGTTGCCGCCACTGAGCAGCGCTGAATGAAAGGCCGGCGGCAGAATCATCTGCCAGCGCCCGGCGCGCTTCTGTCGATGCCAGAGTTGCCAGAGCAACCAGCCGAGCAGCGGCAACAGCAGCAGCCACCAGGGGCGGAACCAGTAAGGCCACAGTGCACTCATCGGCGCCTCCGCAGGCGCAGGCGCTTGAGTCGCTGGCGCCAGTCAGGCAGTTGCGTTTGCAAGAACAGATCCTTGGTAAACAGGCGCTGCAACGGGTTATCCGGCCAGCGTTCGCGCGCCACCAGCAATAGGCTCAACAGCAGCGCCATCGCCAACGGCCAGTGATACAACGCCTGCGCCGGGCGGGCCTGGGTCGGTTGCTGGGTCACGGGTTCCAGTTGATCGAGGGTTTCCTTGATCGTTTGCAATTCCTTGCCGTCGCGAGCGCGGAAATACTGGCCGCCCGTGGCGGCGGCGATGGCCTTCAGTGCAGGCTCGTCGAGGTCCAGGCTCGGGTTGATGCCGAGGAATCCTGCGGTGCCGCTTTGCTCGGGATCGGCGCCGATGCCGATCGGGTAGATTTTCACGCCTTCCTTGGCCGCCAGCCGCGCGGCGGTCAACGGGTCGATTTCGCCGCCGTTGTTGGCACCATCGGTGACCAGAATCAGCACACGGCTTTGCGCCGGACGCAGGCGCAGGCGTTTGAGCGCGAGACCGATGGCGTCACCGATGGCGGTGTTTTTGCCGGCGATGCCGATGCGAGCTTCGTCGAGCCAGACCCGCACGGTGCGCCGGTCAAACGTCAGCGGTGCTTGCAGGTACGCTCTGCTGCCGAACAGGATCAGGCCGACACGGTCGCCTTCGCGTCGCTCCAGAAAATCACCGAGCAAATGTTGCACCAGCGTAAGGCGGCTGACTTCCTCGTCCTGCCACTGCATGTCGGGGAAATCCATGGAGCCGGAAACGTCCACCGCCACCAGCAGGTCACGGCCACTGGCGGCAATCGGCAACGGTTCGCCGAGCCATTGCGGGCGCGCTGCAGCGATCAGCAAAAACAGCCACAGCAGGATGAACGGCGCTTGTTGCCGCCAGGCTGGCAGGTTGGCCCGGGCACGGCGTCGGGCGAGGCCTTCGAGGTCACTGAGGAAACTGACTTTTAGCGCCGGTTCGCCGCTGTCGGCCACCGGCAGCACGATGCGCATCAACCACGGCAGCGGCAGCAGGGCGAAGATCCACGGCCAGGCGAACTCAAACATGTTTGCGAATCCACGTGTCGACGGCTTGGGTCAGGCCGGCGATGGCCTTGTCGTCGAGTTTGCATTCGGGTTTGTAGGCGCCTTCGACCAGTACCATCCAGCGCGTCAGCCCGGCGGCCGGGCAACGGTTGTCGAGAAACGCCAGCCATTTGCGCCCGTTGAGGGTGTGGCTCTGGCTGTAGGGGTAATGGTTGCGGCACAGGCGTTTGAGCAAGCCATTGAGTTGCTGAAGCCAGGCACCGGCCGGTGCGCCGTCGTAAGGTTTGGGCATCAGCGCCAGTTCGGCCAGCGCGGCGATGCGCACCGGGTCCAGCGGTTGTTCGGCGCGCACGATGGGGCGCTTGTTCGGCAGGAAACGCCGCGCCTTCCACAGCCCGAAGCCGATCAGCGGCAGTAACAACAGCAAAAACCACCAGCCCGGTGCCGGTGGCCAAAAGCTAATCGGCGGCGGGGAAATCAGCGGTTGCAGTTGATCGAGGCTGCTCATCGATATTTTCCCGGTTTTTGCGGGTTCAGGTACTCGCGCAGTTGTTCGACCATCTCGCTCTGGGTGCTCAGGGGCATCAACAACACCCGCAGTTTTTGCGCGAGCAATTCCCAATGGGCAATGCGTGCTTCGGCCTGGGCGCGGTAGGTCTGGCGCAGGTCAAAATTCAGCGTGTCGAGTTCCAGTTGCGCGCCGCGTTCGGCAAAGCGCAAAAGGCCCGCAGCGGGCAGGGCGTGGTCCAGTGGGTCGGACAGTGGCAGCAGCAACAGGTCGCAATGGCGCGACAGCAGGCTCAGTTGCTGCTCGGAGCCCTCAGTCAGCGCGCGCTCGTCGCAGATCACGATCACCAGGCTGCCGGGGCGCAGCACCTCCCGGGCACGACGCAGGGCCAGGTTGAGGGAATCGCGGTTCTGCTCGCTTTCGGTGTGCAACGATTGATTGACACGCACCAGCCGGTTGAGAAATTGCAGCAGGCTTTGTTTGCTGCGCCGGGGCTTGATTTCGTAGTGTTCGTTATCGCCGAACACCAGCCCGCCGACTCGATCGTTATGGCCGAGCGCGGCCCAGCCGATCAGGCTGGCGGCCTGGGCGGCGAGCACCGATTTGAACATCAGCCCCGAACCGAAAAACAGCCGTCGGCTCTGTTCGACCATGATGAAAATCGGCCGCTCGCGTTCTTCGTGGAACAGCTTGGTGTGCGGTTCCTGGGTTCGGGCGGTGACGCGCCAGTCGATGCTGCGCACGTCGTCGCCGGCCTGATAGACCCGCACCTGATCGAAGTCGACGCCACGGCCACGCAGCTTGGAGTGGTGCAGGCCGATCAGCGGGCTGCGCTGGCTCGGCGTGGAGAACAGCTGCACTTCACGCACGCGATGGCGCATCTCGATCAGCTCGGCGAGGCTGACGCGGATGCCCGGCTCGGGCGGCAGAATGACGTTCATCGGGGTCAAGCGACGGCTACGACGTCGAGAATCCGCTGGACCACCCGGTCCTGGTCGATGCCAGCGGCTTCGGCTTCAAAGGACAGAATGATGCGGTGACGCAAGACGTCGAACAGCACTGCTTGAATGTCTTCCGGGCTGACGAAGTCGCGACCGGCCAGCCAGGCGTGGGCGCGGGCACAGCGGTCGAGGGCAATCGAACCGCGCGGGCTGGCACCGTAGGCGATCCACTCGGCCATCTCCGGGTCGAACTTGGCCGGCGTGCGCGTGGCCATGACCAGTTGCACCAGGTATTCCTCCACGGCGTCGGCCATGTACAGACCGAGGATTTCCTTGCGGGCGGCGAAAATGGCCTGCTGGCTGACCCGGCGCTCGGGTTTGGTTTCACCGTTCAAGGCTTCACCACGGGCCTGTTGCAGGATGCGGCGCTCGACGGTGGCGTCCGGGAAGCCGATTTTCACGTGCATCAGGAAGCGGTCCAGCTGCGCTTCGGGCAGTGGGTAAGTGCCTTCCTGCTCGATCGGGTTTTGCGTGGCCATCACCAGGAACAGCGGCGACAGCTCGTAGGTGCTGCGCCCGACGCTGACCTGACGCTCGCCCATGGCTTCAAGCAAAGCCGACTGAACCTTGGCCGGAGCACGGTTGATTTCGTCCGCCAATACCAGGTTGTGGAAGATCGGGCCTTGTTGGAACACGAAACTGCCGGTTTCCGGGCGATAGATTTCCGTGCCGGTGATGTCGGCAGGCAACAGGTCAGGGGTGAACTGGATGCGATGGAACTGGGCTTCGATGCCTTCGGCGAGTTCTTTGATGGCCTTGGTCTTGGCCAGGCCGGGAGCGCCCTCGACCAGCATATGGCCGTCGGCAAGCAGGGCGATGAGCAAGCGCTCGATGAGTTTTTCCTGGCCGAGAATCTGCGTTGAAAGAAAGGTTCGCAGCGCGAGCAGCGCTTCACGATGTTCCATCGATGACTGTTCCTGGAAAGGGTGACCGAAGACGTTCGAATAACGCCAGGGCTGGGGGCGTTACTTTAATCTATCGCGGGGGGCGGCGACTAACGGCATTTTGTGCAAATGTGCGCAGGGGCGGGATATCGATATTGTTTTGGGGATTTTGCGTCCTTGCGGACGCCATCGCCGGCAAGCCGGCTCCTACAGTTGATCTGCGTTCGACACGAATCCTTGTAGGAGCCGGCTTGCCGGCGATGGCGGTCTGTCAGGCAATCTGGCTTATGTAAGTGCCGGTACCCTTGAGAATGTTCTGCAACGTTTCTTCCACCTCCGCCAAATCACCCGCATCGGTGCTGTGCGTAATCTCCAGCGAATCATCCCCATTCAACGCATCCGCATCCGCCGCCGCGATTTCGATCAGCAAGCGGGTAGGGCTCAGCGTCACTTTCACGCCGTCCAGCGTCGAAGGTTCGCCATCAAGGGTGATCTCCAGCTCGTCCTCGTCCGGGTAGCGGCTCATCAGGAACATTTCACCCTGATCGCTGTGGCAGGCGAGCATGGCCATGTTGTCTTCTTCCTCGTCGCACGGGTTGACGATCAAGAGGGAGGTGGTCATTTGCATTTGAGCAGTCCTGGCGCTGGGCGCGGTGTTGGCAGGCAAAGGGCGATTTTGCCAGTGTTGGCGGTTTTTTGCTGGGTCGCGTTTGGGAGCCCTATCAGTTCTGCTAGTGGCTATCAGTTGCCTAAGCCATCGATAATTCCGGGCTCCTGGAGGGTTCAATGATGATCGGCAATCAGGATGGGGTTTTCATCCACTATAAATACGACGCCCTCGATCGAATGACCAGCCACAGACAACCGGCTCGCACCGAGCGCCAACGCTCTTATTGCGAAAATCGCCTAGCTACCGAGATCCAGGGTGAGGAGCACCAATCGGTCGTGCAGCACGGCGACCAACTGCTGGCGCAACAGCAGCAAAAAAAGGGGCGGTTTGAAAGCACGCTGTTGGCCACGGACCTGCAGCGCTCTGTGCTTTATGCCCTCGATACAAAAAATCCACGCTCCTCGGTCTATGCTCCCTACGGTCATCACTCTTTTGGTAGCGGTTTGCTGGGCTTCAATGGTCAGCTACCGGACTCCGTGACGGGTCACTATTTGCTGGGTAACGGTTATCGGGCGTTTAACCCCATTCTGATGCGGTTTAATAGTCCGGATAGTTTGAGTCCGTTTGGAGTGGGTGGCTTAAATGCTTATGCGTACTGTCTAGGGGATCCGATCAACTGGAGTGACCCCACAGGGCATTTTGTTTCTGCACTAAGTCAGTATCTTTCAAGAATTCCAGCGCAAGCCGAGTCTTTAAAAGTTGGAATTAAATTCAAGCCTGCGACAAATGTAACAAGGCTTTCTGAGCACATCTTTACATTTGAGGATAGAGGTGGCACCAGGCTCACCTTTCAGGGGCATGGTTCCCCTGGAAGGGTGGGGGAGGATTTGAATGGGCTGGAGCTAGTTAGCCTGGCCAAGCGATATGGCGTCCGTATCGATAAATTTGAAAGTGTAAGGTTGGTGGTGTGCCATTCTGCGGATGTAGAAAAAAATGCGTTTGGCATCGCGGATATTTCATTTGCCGAAAGTTTTAACAAGCTAGTGAAACGTCCGGTTAAAGGCTACGAAGGAACGGTGGCTTCCATCGATACGCACAAGGTATTTGAAGGGTTGGAAGTCGGCGAAACGTATGCGGGGCCGTATTACTTTGGAATTGCCAAGACAGCCAGCGCCGTCAAGCGGTTTGGTGCGCAGTTTCGCCCCGTTGTGTTTGATAAGGTTAAGCGTCCGGTTAGTCGTGTCAGAACATAGTTTAAAGAGCGCTCTATTGCAGTGAGCGTTCCCCAATGCTGATTTATTGGAGTCGACCATGGTGTGCAAACAAACCCCTCTCATACGTTATCAGTACGATGCACTGAATCGGCTGACCCACCATAGCCTGCAGGGTGGTGTCGATCGACAGCGCTTCTACTGCGAAAATCGATTGGTCACAGAAATTGAGGGCGGTGAGCAGGTTTCAATCGTTCAGCACGGGGATCAGTTGCTGGCGCAGCAGCGACGCAACAGCGACGGGCTTGACAATACGTTGCTCGCCATGGATCAGCAGCGTTCTGTACTCAATACCCTTCAGGCCAACTGCCAACGACCTATCTCCTATTCACCCTATGGTTATCACCGCTGTGAAAGTGGGTTGACCAGTTTGCTAGGTTTCAATGGTCAGAGGCCCGATCCCTGGACCGGACATTATTTATTAGGTAATGGTTATCGCGCATTCAATTCAGTGCTAATGCGATTCAATAGCCCGGACAGTTATAGTCCATTCAACTCAGGGGGCTTGAATTGCTATGCTTACTGCGAGGGTGATCCAACCAATAGGTTCGATCCTTCCGGGCATTTTTCATTTAAAAGTTTTTTTCAGTCGAGACAGACTCTGCAGCTTTCACAACCCTGGGCGCGAAGTTCTCGGCGTTCGGATGTGCTGGAAGCTCACATGGCCTGGCAGGCGGGCGAACAGCATTCGCGGTCGGTCAGCTCTGTTCCTTTGAGATCTCTTAATAATGTGAAAAGAGTTTCTGAAGGAATTTTTACTGGGGTTTCCGAAGGAAAAAATGGAAAAAAATTGCATGTGATTGGGCACGGTTCGCCAGGTTTAATTAAGGTGAACCGCAATCGATCAACAGATGCAAAGGGCTTGGATAGGATTCTTCAAGTCAGTGGTATTAATTATAAAGAGTACAATAGCGTCCGCATTTTTACATGTCATTCTGCAGATGGAGTTGCTGGAGTACCTTCACTAGCTGAATCTTTCGTTAATCTATCAGGTCTTGATGTGAAAGGTTATCGTGGCGTTATAACCACTAATAGTAATACGGCATTTGAATCACTAAGCGTTGGTGAAAGTAGTAGTCAGGTGCATCGTTTTAGAGTGCATAAAGGTCGCTCTGAGTATTCACTAGAAACAATGCGGATAAGGCAAAGTAATTATGATCCTCAAGTTTTTTCTCCTGGCGCCTTAGATCCATCTCGCGACGATATTAGGCGATGAGGGAAACGTTACAAAACGTAATGATGGTGTTGATCGTCATGTTTTGATCCGGCTCTGGCGGCGCTTTTCGCTGCTGCTTCCCTATCAATATGAAAAAAAGAGTCGGAATCTACATGTTGAACAAGCGGCCAAGCCTCGAATGAACCTGTCTCGGTCATTTCTGGCACGAGCGTACCGTAAATCCGAGCACAAAACGCCCAATTTCCTACACGGCTGCTAGTGTTATTCGATGCGCTGCGCCTTCGCTGCGTACCGATGACCGAATATGTCGCAGCACCGCAAGCACAGGCCTTGCCGCACTGGTTAAGCTGCGCATCGAATGGATACCTGTAAAGACATTGTGCAATTGATCGCAGAGTCGTTTTTGCAGATGCCCATTCATGGAAGGTGAATGTGACCCGAGTGTCTCGTCCAGCTTCACCCACCTGTCACCCTGTTTCCTCTGCCCGAGAATCAGGAACCGGGTGACGGATCGCCCCGAAAGGGGTTTTGCACGCGACGCTTCCATCAATAACAAGCCCAAGCGGAGTACCACAGATGGCGTTCTTCACCGCAGCCAGCAAAGCCGACTTCCAGCACCAACTGCAAGCGGCACTGGCGCAGCACATCAGTGAACAGGCACTGCCACAAGTGGCGCTGTTCGCTGAACAATTCTTCGGCATCATTTCCCTTGACGAGCTGACCCAGCGTCGGCTGTCCGACCTCGCCGGCTGCACCCTTTCTGCGTGGCGCCTGCTTGAGCGCTTCGATCACGCGCAACCGCAGGTTCGCGTCTTCAACCCTGATTACGAACGCCACGGCTGGCAGTCGACCCACACCGCGGTCGAAGTGCTGCACCACGACCTGCCTTTCCTGGTGGACTCGGTGCGCACCGAGCTGAACCGTCGCGGCTACAGCATTCATACCCTGCAAACCACTGTGCTGAGCGTGCGTCGCGGCAGCAAAGGCGAGTTGCTGGAAATCCTGCCTAAAGGCACCCAGGGCGAAGGGATCCTGCAAGAATCCCTGATGTACCTGGAAATCGACCGTTGCGCGAACACCGCAGAACTGAATGTCCTGGGCAAAGAGCTGGAACAGGTTCTCGGTGAAGTCCGCGTCGCGGTCGCCGATTTCGAGCCGATGAAAGCCAAGGTCCAGGAAATCCTGACCGGCCTCGACAACAGCAAATTTGCGGTCGACGGCGAAGAAAAAGCTGAAATCAAAAGCTTCCTGGAATGGCTGGTGGGCAACCACTTCACCTTCCTCGGCTACGAAGAATTCGTGGTTCAGGATGAAGCCGATGGCGGCCACATCGTTTACGACCAGAATTCCTTCCTCGGCCTGACCAAGCTGCTGCGCACCGGCCTGACCTACGATGACCTGCGCATCGAAGACTACGCCGTGAACTACCTGCGCGAACCGACCCTGCTGTCGTTCGCCAAGGCTGCGCACCCAAGCCGCGTACACCGTCCGGCTTACCCTGACTACGTGTCGATCCGCGAGATCGACGCCGACGGCAAGGTCATCAAGGAATGCCGTTTCATGGGCCTGTACACCTCGTCGGTGTATGGCGAAAGCGTGCGGGTCATTCCGTACATTCGCCGCAAGGTCGAAGAGATCGAACGCCGTTCCGGCTTCCAGGCCAAGGCTCACCTGGGCAAGGAACTGGCGCAGGTGGTCGAAGTGCTGCCGCGTGATGACCTGTTCCAGACCCCGGTCGACGAGCTGTTCAGCACCGTGATGTCGATCGTGCAGATCCAGGAACGCAACAAGATTCGCGTGTTCCTGCGCAAAGACCCGTACGGCCGTTTCTGCTACTGCCTGGCCTACGTGCCGCGTGACATCTACTCCACCGAAGTGCGCCAGAAGATCCAGCAAGTGCTGATGGATCGCCTGAAAGCCTCGGACTGCGAGTTCTGGACCTTCTTCTCCGAGTCCGTACTGGCCCGCGTGCAATTGATTCTGCGCGTCGATCCGAAGAACCGTCTGGACATCGACCCGCTGCAACTGGAAAACGAAGTGATCCAGGCCTGCCGCAGCTGGCAGGACGACTACGCCAGCCTGGTGGTGGAAAGCTTCGGCGAAGCCCACGGCACCAACGTGCTGGCGGACTTCCCAAAAGGCTTCCCGGCCGGTTACCGCGAGCGTTTCGCTGCGCATTCGGCTGTGGTCGACATGCAGCACCTGCTGAGCCTGAACGAAAAAAATCCATTGGTGATGAGCTTCTATCAGCCACTGGGTCAGGTCTCCGGCCAGCGCGAGCTGCACTGCAAGCTGTATCACGCCGACACCCCGCTGGCCCTGTCCGACGTGTTGCCGATTCTGGAAAACCTCGGCCTGCGTGTGCTAGGTGAGTTCCCGTATCGCCTGCGTCACAACAATGGCCGCGAGTTCTGGATTCACGATTTCGCGTTCACCGCCGCCGAAGGCCTGGAACTCGACATCCAGCAACTCAACGACACCTTGCAGGACGCCTTCGTCCACATCGTGCGTGGCGATGCCGAGAACGATGCGTTCAACCGTCTGGTACTGACCGCCGGCCTGCCATGGCGCGATGTTGCGCTGCTGCGTGCCTACGCACGCTACATGAAGCAGATTCGCCTGGGCTTCGACCTCGGCTACATCGCCAGCACCCTGAACAACCACACCGACATCGCTCGCGAGTTGACCCGGTTGTTCAAAACCCGCTTCTACCTGGCGCGCAAGCTGGCCACCGATGATCTGGAAGACAAGCAGCAACGTCTGGAACACGCGATTCTGGCAGCACTGGACGACGTCCAGGTGTTGAACGAAGACCGCATCCTGCGTCGCTACCTCGACCTGATCAAAGCGACCCTGCGGACCAACTTCTACCAGACCGATGCACACGGTCAGAACAAGTCCTACTTCAGCTTCAAGTTCAACCCGCACCAGATTCCAGAGCTGCCGAAGCCGGTTCCGAAGTTCGAAATCTTCGTCTACTCACCTCGCGTCGAAGGCGTGCACCTGCGCTTCGGCAACGTGGCTCGCGGCGGTCTGCGCTGGTCTGACCGTGAAGAAGACTTCCGTACCGAAGTCCTGGGCCTGGTAAAAGCCCAGCAAGTGAAGAACTCGGTCATCGTGCCAGTCGGTGCGAAGGGCGGCTTCCTGCCGCGTCGCCTGCCACTGGGCGGCAGCCGTGACGAGATCGCGGCCGAGGGCATCGCCTGCTACCGCATCTTCATTTCGGGCCTGTTGGACATCACCGACAACCTGAAAGACGGCGCACTGGTACCGCCGGCCAACGTCGTGCGTCATGACGACGATGACCCGTACCTGGTAGTCGCTGCGGACAAGGGCACTGCAACCTTCTCCGACATCGCCAACGGCATCGCCATCGACTACGGTTTCTGGCTGGGTGACGCGTTCGCCTCCGGTGGTTCTGCCGGTTACGACCACAAGAAAATGGGTATCACTGCCAAAGGCGCGTGGGTTGGCGTACAACGTCACTTCCGCGAACGCGGCATCAATGTCCAGGAAGACAGCATCACCGTGGTTGGCGTCGGCGACATGGCCGGTGACGTGTTCGGTAACGGCTTGCTGATGTCCGACAAGCTGCAACTGGTCGCAGCGTTCAACCACCTGCACATCTTCATCGACCCGAACCCAGAGCCTGCGAACAGCTTCGCCGAGCGTCAGCGCCTGTTCGATCTGCCACGTTCGGCATGGTCGGATTACGACACCAGCATCATGTCGGAAGGCGGCGGGATCTTCTCGCGCAGCGCGAAAAGCATCGCGATTTCCCCGCAGATGAAAGAGCGCTTCGACATTCAGGCCGACAAGCTGACTCCGACCGAACTGCTGAATGCCTTGCTCAAGGCACCGGTAGACCTGTTGTGGAACGGCGGTATCGGTACTTACGTCAAAGCCAGCAGCGAAAGCCACGCCGATGTCGGCGACAAGGCCAACGATGCACTGCGTGTGAACGGCAACGAACTGCGCTGCAAAGTCGTGGGCGAGGGCGGTAACCTCGGTATGACCCAATTGGGTCGTGTCGAATTCGGCCTCAATGGCGGCGGTTCCAACACCGACTTCATCGACAACGCCGGTGGCGTGGATTGCTCCGACCACGAAGTGAACATCAAGATCCTGCTGAACGAAGTGGTTCACGCCGGTGACATGACCGACAAGCAACGTAACCAGTTGCTGGCGAGCATGACCGACGAAGTCGGCAGCCTGGTGCTGGGCAACAACTACAAGCAGACTCAAGCGCTGTCCCTGGCGGCCCGCCGTGCCTTCGTGCGAATTGCCGAATACAAGCGCCTGATGAACGATCTGGAAGGCCGTGGCAAGCTGGATCGCGCCATCGAGTTCCTGCCGTCGGAAGACGCGATCAACGAACGCCTCGCGGAAGGCCACGGCCTGACCCGTGCCGAGCTTTCGGTGCTGATCTCCTACAGCAAGATCGACCTCAAGGCGCAGTTGCTGGACTCCCGTGTACCGGACGACGACTACCTGACCCGCGACATGGAAACCGCTTTCCCGCCAACACTGGTGAGCAAGTTCTCCGAGGCCATGCGTCGTCACCGTCTGAAGCGCGAGATCGTCAGCACCCAGATCGCCAACGATCTGGTGAACCACATGGGCATCACCTTCGTTCAGCGACTCAAAGAGTCGACCGGCATGAGCCCGGCGAACGTGGCCGGTGCGTACGTGATCGTGCGTGACATCTTCCATCTCCCGCACTGGTTCCGTCAGATCGAAGCCCTGGATTACCAGGTTTCCGCTGACGTACAACTGGAGCTGATGGACGAGCTGATGCGTCTGGGCCGTCGCGCTACGCGCTGGTTCCTGCGTGCCCGCCGCAACGAGCAGAACGCTGCCCGTGACGTTGCGCACTTCGGTCCGCACCTGAAGGAGTTGGGTCTCAAGCTCGACGAACTGCTGAGCGGCGAGATCCACGAAAACTGGCAGTCCCGTTATCAGGCGTACGTCGAAGCCGGTGTGCCGGAGTTGCTGGCGCGCATGGTGGCTGGTACTTCGCACCTGTACACGCTGCTGCCGATCATCGAGGCCTCCGACGTGACCGGCCAGAACCCTGCGGACGTGGCCAAGGCCTACTTCGCCGTGGGCAGCGCGCTGGACGTCACCTGGTACCTGCAACAGATCAGCGCTCTGCCGGTTGAAAACAACTGGCAGGCCCTGGCCCGTGAAGCGTTCCGCGATGACGTCGACTGGCAGCAACGTGCGATCACCATCTCTGTCCTGCAACAGGGCGGCGGCACTCAGGATGTGGAAACACGCCTGGCGCTGTGGATGGAAGAGAACGAAGGCATGATCGAACGCTGGCGCGCCATGCTGGTGGAAATCCGTGCGGCGAGCGGTACTGACTACGCGATGTATGCGGTAGCCAACCGTGAGTTGCTGGACCTGGCGTTGAGCGGGCAAGCGGTGGTGCCTGCCGCTGCTGTCACCGCCAGTGCCGAGCTGGAACCGGCGGCCTGATCAGTCGCTGAATGAAAAAGCCCCGCATTGAGAGATGCGGGGTTTTTTTTGTTTGAATGTTTTGTGGTGTTTGAGCGGGCCCCATCGCCGGCAAGCCGGCTCCTACAAAGTTTCGCATTTCTACTGTAGGAGCCGGCTTGCCGGCGATGGGGCCATCCGCTTCAATACAACTTCTGAACTGATGTGTTATCGATCATCGACACTTTATCTGTCGGCTTGGTCAATAAATTACTGAGCGATTGGTCGAACTTCTGCAATGCCCGAACTTGCACACTCTGCTGTTCATTAATGTCCGCCACGATCTCTTCGCTGCGTTTATAGTCCGCCCACACCGGGCTCAATGCTTTGGCGTCATGCCCTTGTGCAGTCCCGATGTAATTGAAGTTGGCATCATAAAAGTCTGCACTTACATCGGCCTTGATATCCGAACTGCGTGAGGTGATCAATTGGCTGCGGGTGTCGACAATCGCGACCACGTCCGGTTTCGCCGCCCTGAGGCTTTGCATGTCCGGGTACACCGTGACCGAGCCGAACTGGCGTTGCAACGAGGCCTTGACCCAATCCACCGCCAGGTCGGGTTTGGAGGTGGCGACGTAGGCATCATGAATCGGTTGCACCAGCAGGCTCTGGCCGAAACCGGTGCCGGCATTGGCCTGATAGTCCTGCAAGTAGGCGCGGTTGGTCTGGGTGTTGCGGCTGTAGACGATGCCCAGCGAGACCTGACCGCCGCTGGCGACATGGGTGGCGTTGCTGCGGCTGACGGGCGCGCTGAAGATACCGTCGAGTGAAGAAACTGCCGTCGGTGCAGTGGGGATTGAGCAACCGGTTAAAACAGCGGCAAACGACAAGGTGCTGACAAGTGCAAGTTTCATGGGTGTCTCTCCAGTGAAACAACTTGAGTCGGAAGTTAAAGTTGCCGGTGTCGGCAGTGACTTCAGACTAAACCTGTGGCGGCTGAATGAAATAGCCAATTCATGAGCTTGTCAGGTGACCAATAGTATTGTTTGGTTTAAAAGTTGCCGGTTAATTGCGTCGGGCAATAAAAAGGCCCGAACTTTCGATTCGGGCCTGTTTATTTATGGCTGTACGTTCAGCTATCAGTTTTCCAATGGGATCAGCACTTTCTCGTCGGGGGACAACACCATGAACACCAGGAGTTTGGCCGGCTTGGTTGCGCTGGCATTTTTCGAGACCAGATGCTCCGAACCGGCGGCTTCATACCAGTACTCGCCAGCCTTGTAGGTTTTCGGTTGCTCGCCTTTCACCTGGGAAGTGATCGAGCCCGAAATCACATACGCCATTGCGGTGCCTTCGTGCTTGTGGGCGATGGAGGACTGGCCCGGCTTGTAGTCGACTTCAATCATCAGCGCCTTTTTGCCCGGGACGTTCTTCAGTACTTCATCTTGCAGAATCGTGACTTTTTCCGAAGGATCATGGGCGAATGCCGAGGCAGAAACGCTCAGGGCGAGGACGGCAAGCGGGGTGGCCAATAAACGCAAAACTTTCATGATTCATCACCTGCGGGGGGTTAGTTGTCGCAAACAACGTTAGTCCGCCAGTGACCGCAATCAAACAGCCAATTCAGCAGAAGGTCAGGGGACCAATCCGGATTTACGCAAGGCAATGCAAAACCTGTAGGAGCCGGCTTGCTGGCGATAGCATCACCGCGGTGCATCAGGTACACCGAGGTGAATGGATCGCCTTGTAGGAGCCGGCTCCTACAGGGGGGTGTTTAACGGATCGGGAAGCTGTTGAAGTCCACGGCGTTCGCCAATTGGCAATCGATCAGGTCGATGAAACCTTGCGCCTGTGGGGTGTTGAAATGCGATTGCATGGCCGCTTCCGATTGCCAGCGGGCGCTGACGTTCCAGCGGTTGCTGTCCTCGGGGCAGCGGTCGACCATATAGGATTCGCAGCCCGGTTGTTCACGCAGGGTTTCGACAATCTTTTGCAGTTGCTTACCCAGTTCGTCCGAGCGGCCGGCTGCGGCCTGCACCTTTACGGTGTTGATCACTTCGTTGGACATTGCTCACACTCCTGAATCAGGCCGGACGAATCCTGCTCATTGAGGGATAACGCTTACGAGGATAGGCCTGCACTTGCGGACCGCCAATAGCCAATTGCCGGATAAAAACCCAGACCAATCGCTCAGGCGATTTGCTGAAAAATGTCACGCAAGCGGTCCAGCGCGGTGTCGATGTCCAGGGTTTCAATGGCGCCAAACCCCATGAGAAGCCCGGCCTGTGGGGCCCTCTGGTAGTAAAAGGTATCGATGGAATACAGCCCGACTTCGACCTTTTTCGCCAGTTCGATCAGCAATGGCATATCGATAGGCACTTTGCACATAAGCACCATGTGGAAACCTGCCGTACTCGGAATCGCTTCGAGCCAGGGTGACAGGTCACCTGCGATGCGCGAGAGGATACGTTCGCGACGCCCGGCGTAGATCGTATGACAGCGCCGGATGTGCTTGAGCAGGCAGCCTTCGGCAATGAATTTGGCCAGTGCCCATTGGGGCAGGGTGGAGGTGTGCAGGTCGGTGAGTTGCTTGGCGCGGATCACCGCTTCGAGAATCGCCGGCGGCAAAATCGCGTAGCCGAGGCGCAGTTCCGGCAACAGGGTTTTCGAAAAGGTCCCGACGTAGGCGACGATCCCCCGTTCATCCATGCTTTGCAACGAGTCGGTGGGCCGGCCTTCGTAGCGGAATTCGCTGTCGTAATCGTCCTCGATGATGATCGCGCCCAACTCGTAGGCGCGCTCCAGCAGCGCCACGCGACGTGCCTGGCTCATCGGCATGCCGAGCGGAAACTGGTGGGACGGCGTGACATAAATCAGCCGGGTGCCAAGGGGGATTTTGTCGACCTGGATGCCGTCTTCGTCGACCGGTACGCCGATCACCGTGGCGCCGTGGCTGCCGAACAGCAGGCGCGCGGGCGGGTAACCGGGGTCTTCCATGGCGACGATGCTGCCGGGGCGCGTGATCACGCGGGAGATCAGGTCCAGCGCTTGTTGCGCACCGTTGCACACCACCACGTCTTCGTCCTGGCAATTCACCCCACGGGAAAACGCGATGTGCCGGGCGATCGCATTGCGCAGCGCCGGCAGGCCTTCAGGCAAGCTGTAGAAACCTTTGGAGCCGGACATCTGACGCAGTGCGTGGGAGGTACAGCGCCGCCAATCGTCCTGCGGAAACTGGCCCTTGCTGGTGGCGCCACCGATGAAGTCATAACGCAGCGAGCCTTCCAGCGTCGGGTGACGCAAAAAAACCGGCAAATTGCGCCACGACTCGATGACCTCGGCGCTCGCCAACTGCGAATGGCTTTGCTTGGGCTGCGCTTTGGCCGTCCGGGCATTGACGTAGGTGCCTTTGCCGATCACCCCGGTCAGGAAGTTTTCATAGGTCAGTTGCGCGTACGTGTCGGAAATGGTCTTGCGCGAGATGCCCAGCTGTTCGGCCAGCAGACGGCTGGGCGGCAGTTGCGTCCCGGCTGCCAGACGACCGGATTCGATGGCGCTGCGCAGTTGGTTGTACAACTGGCCTGCCAGGTCCTTGCGGCCGTTGATGACAACATGAAGTTCCATACCGGCGGGGCTCCTGGGCGGTTGAGGCGCGTGTGCGTCGCGCCAGATTACGCGCATGCGCCGCCGTGCAGAAGTTGCGTGGGGGAAAAACCGCGGATTGGTCTGCTCGGAGTGGTCCACCGGTATTTCGCGCAATTGGATCTGTAACACCGGCGCATCAGCGCTTACCGTGAAAACATCTATCAATCCAAGAGGCACGCCATGACTTCCCGTCTGGATTACTACAGCGCGTCGCCCAAAGCGATGAAAGCGATGATCGCCATGGAGGCGTTGACCAGCAACCTGAGCATCGAGCCGGCGCTGCTGCACCTGATCAAGATCCGCGCCTCGCAGCTCAACGGCTGCGCCTTCTGCACCGACATGCACTCGGTGGACGCGCGACGCCTCGGCGAGACCGACCGGCGCCTGTATTCGATTGTGGTCTGGCGTGACAGCGGCTTTTTCAACCCGCGCGAGCGCGCGGCGCTGGCCTGGACCGAAGCGGTCACCTTGCTCTCGCAAAGCCATGTGCCGGACGACGTCTACGCCCAGGCCCGGGAACAGTTCAGCGAGAGCGAGATGGTCGACCTGACCATCGCCGTCACCACCATCAACAGCTGGAATCGCCTGGCGGTGAGTTTCCGCCAGTCCCCCAGCGCGTGATGACGCTGTCACATCAGGTTCATGAGCGTTGCGCAGGATGAGGTTTTCAAAGGACAGATCGACAGGGAGTCATTGATGTCATTCATAGAAACCGCTGGGCGCCAAAGCCCTGCCGAATACCGCTCGCCGGTAGACACGTCGTCATCCATACATGCGCAGGCCGCCGCGCTTGATCCGCAACTGGCGCAAGCGTTCATGGTCAGTGCCCGCTGCGGCTGTTACATGCAGGCGTCGCGCAGTCTCAACATCAAGGCGACGTTGCTGCGCAAGCAGTTGGCGCAACTCGAAGCGCACCTGCAGTGCTCGCTGTTCAGCCATGGCGACAATGGTGTCGCCCTCAGTCGTGAAGGCTTGCAGCTTCAGGCGCAGCTGATTGCCTTGGCCCATGAACGCGACTTGCCGGTGATCGAACAGCCCCTGGTGCGCCTGGCCGTCGCCGAATCGATCCTGCATGACATCCTCGGTCGCGACCTGGTGGCCTTGCTGCGCCGCAACGCCAGCGTGCGTCTGGAGATCATTTCCCTCGACAGCGAGCTGGCCCTGCGCGCCGTCAGC
Source organism: Pseudomonas sp. BF-RE-25 (assembly GCF_019956105.1). Taxonomy (NCBI): domain Bacteria; kingdom Pseudomonadati; phylum Pseudomonadota; class Gammaproteobacteria; order Pseudomonadales; family Pseudomonadaceae; genus Pseudomonas; species Pseudomonas sp. BF-RE-25. The sequence continues at coordinate 323,785 of NZ_JAHBDB010000011.1, read as the reverse complement.
GCCGATGTGGTGGTGTGGCTGGCCGGCACTGATTCGCCACTGCCGGGCCCGAGTTTTGCCGTCAGCGAACCCCAGCGCCTGGCGCGGCTCGACTACCTGCCGCACATTGCCAAGCGTTATTCACGCACTGCGTCACGCCCGGACAACCTCGATGACCTCGCTGATTTCCTGCTGGTGCAATGGCAGCCTCATCGTCAGGTCGAAAGCTTTGTGCCGTGGAATGCGCTGGTGGATCAGCGCCTCGCCGGGGTGGTGCAGTTGCATGCCTATGAGCTGATGCTGGAGATGATCCGATGCAGCGCCTGTATCGGTTTGCTGCCTGGTTACATGAGCCATTTCGACCGTGGTCTGATCGCTCTGCCGGGGTTGTTTGGCCAACCGATGCACCGCCAAGTGTGGATGGCAGTCAATGCGCAGTCGCAGGATGAAGCTCAGGTGCAGATGATCGTCGAGCTGATTCAAAACACCTTCAATGAGCGCCGGGAGTGGTTCGAAGCCTGAGCACTATCAACTGTAGGAGTGAGCCTGCTCGCGATAGGGCCATAACATTCAACATTGATGTTGACTGTCCGGACGCTATCGCGAGCAGGCTCACTCCTACAGTAGATTCTCGCCATGCTGGAAGATTGCGTTGTAGAGTGAGCGGCCATGTCTGTATCAAGGATGAATCACCCATGCCCGCCACTGACGCTGTCATTACGCTTGAACGCTTCAACGAATCCCACCTCGAAGGCATCACCGCGCTTTACAACGAGCCAGCGATTACCCGGCAAGTGCTGCAAATGCCGTTTCAGTCCATTGAGGTCTGGCGCAAACGCCTGGATCCGGGCAACGAACGGCATGTGCAACTGGTGGCGCTGAGTCAGGGGAGGGTGATCGGCAACATCGGCCTCGAGCAGTTTTCGCGCATCCGCCGCAGTCATGCTGCCAATTTCGGCATGGGTGTCTCTGAGGCGTGGCAGGGCAAGGGTGTTGGCTCGAAGCTGCTGGCCACCGCGCTGGACATCGCCGACAACTGGATGAATCTGCAACGGGTCGAGCTGTCGGTGTACGCCGACAATGAAGCAGCCATCGGTTTGTACCGCAAGTTTGGTTTTGAAACCGAAGGCCTGTTTCGGGACTACGCCGTGCGTGACGGAGTGCTGGTGGACACCTTGAGCATGGCGCGTCTGCGCCGCATGCCCAAGGCCGGTTGATTCACTCGCCCAGTGCGAACGCCACCGCCGCCTGCGCATGCAGTTCGGTGGTGTCGAGCAGGGGCAGGGTGCTGTGTTCGGGCTTGATCAGCAGGCCGATTTCGGTGCAACCGAGGATGATGACCTGGGCACCGCGCTGGTGCAGGGATTCGATCACCTGCTGATAAATCCGGCGTGAGGCCTCGCTGATCACCCCGACGCACAACTCGTCGTAGATGATCCGGTGCACGGCTTGACGCTCCTCGGCGCCCGGCACCAGTACGGTCAGCCCCATCGACGTCAGGCGCTCCTTGAGAAAGTCCTGTTCCATGGTGAACGCAGTCCCCAGCAACCCGACGTTCAGCGCACCGGCATCCACCGCCGCCTGTCCGGCCGGGTCGGCGATGTGCAGGAACGGAATGTTGATCGCCGCCTGAATCTGCCCGGCGACCTTGTGCATGGTGTTGGTGCACAGCACCACGCAATCGGCGCCGCCAGCCTCCAACCGCCGCGCGGCATCCACCAGAATCAGCGCCGCATCGTCCCAGCGACCGGCATGCTGGGCCTGTTCGACAGGCCCGAAGTCGACGCTGTACATTAGCAGTTTCGCCGAACGCAACGGCCCGAGCCGGTCGCGTACCTGTTGGTTGATGAGGCGGTAATACTCGGCGCTGGACTCCCAGCTCATGCCGCCGATAAGGCCGATGGTACGCATGGCGTGCTCCTGTTGATGGCAACCCTTTGTCCGGGAGTATCCCGTGGCGTTTCACGGCTTTCTATCAGGAAATTTCACATGCTGAGCCAACGGCTGCCGGGCGCTAAAGTCAGCCTGCAACTTCTGCCCCGTGCCGCTTACAGCGCACGCGATCCGGCGCAGTCGCGAACCCTTGGGGTGACGCTGGAGCGCCAGCAGGGCGTGCACGCGATTGACTCGGATCGGCGGGTGGATTTCGATACGTTGCCCGGTGTTCTGGCGTATACCCCGGTGGGCGTCGAAGTGTTTTCCGAATCGTCCAGCGGTGGCGAATATTTGCTGATGCGGCTGGACGAGTCGTTTGCCGATGAGCATTTGCCCGCCATTGGCCATCGCGTACAGTCTTGCGGCAATCGACAGGCGCTGAGCCTGGCGCGCGAAGTACGGCGTTTGTTACTGGTGCCACACCGCGACCTTCTGGCGCTGGAGCAATGTGCCCTGGGATTCGTGGGTTTGGCGCAACCGCAGGTCGAAATGGCTCATCGGCCCGCGCCAGCCGCACTCGCCCAAGTGCTGGACCTGATTGCAGAACAATTCCACCAGCCCCTCACGCTGCAACAACTGGCGGCGGCCTACGGCCAGAACGAGCTGCGCTTTCTGCGCGACTTTACCCGCGCCATCGGCCTGACACCGCACGCTTACCTCGTTGAAGTACGATTGCAGGCGGCACGGCGGATGATCGAGCACACCCGGCTGAGCCTGGCTGACATCGCCCTTGATGCCGGTTTCGCCCACCAGTCCCACATGGGCAGCGCCTTCCGCAAATTCCTCGCCATGACCCCCAGCCAATACCGCTCACGCTTTTAGTCGTACGCCCGCCGCGTGCATCTGCCATGCTCAAAGTCCGCAGCACTGTTTCAACAAAGGAACACCGCAATGGACGACGTACAGCAACTGGGCGAGATGCTTCGCCACTACGCAGACAGCGAAGCGCACAAAAAACAACTGTTCGAGTCGCAATCGGCCGTGTGGGTGACGCGCATTGGCGAACTGTTCGATCAGATCCAGCAATGGCTGGAACCGGTCCGGGCGCCGAACCTGCTGGAAGTCAGCCGCGAGGCGTATGTCGCCTCGGGGCCGAGTGTTCCGGTCGAGACTTCAACGTTCAAGACCGAGAAGCTGGGCATCGTGATCGCCGGCAAACCCGTGGAGTTCGTGCCGGACGTGATGGGTACCGGTGGGCAGATTTCCCTGGCGGTGATGGGCCTGACTGCCGCGCGATATGGCAGCATTTCGCTGGTGTGCCTGCCGCCGTCCAACAACTGGCAGTGGCGCAAGACCAATGGTTTGAAGGACCCGGACACCTTTGCCTTCGACGCGAATTTTCTGGCGCAGCAGTTGCAGAGTCTGATCCCCCGCGATCGGAGCTGATCTCTCCGGGCTTTCACCTTTCCCCTGTGGGAGCGAGCCTGCTCGCGATAGCGGTGGTTCAGCCAACATTTATGTTGATTGCCAAACCGTCATCGCGAGCAGGCTCACTCCTACAATGGATCTGCGGTGCATCAGATTTCGAGGTTTATCCAACCGGGCTTTGCCACTTCTGGCGCAACCGCTTTCACCACTTTCCCCGTCGCCAACTCCACCCGTCGAGCCACCTCCGGGTCATCGGCAAACGGGATCAGGCTCGCTTCCTCCAGACTTTCTGCCGTCTGCTGCTTCAGGCAGTACTCGACCGACAGCCAAAGCCCCGCAACACCCACGATATTCAACATGATCTCGAACATTTCAGCTCCTCGCCTCAGGCAATCCGTGCATCACGTTCAGCCATCGCCACGTCGGAAACCCGCACGGTGCGCCAGGCGTTGTACGCCATCAGCAGCATGCCGCTGAGGAAGAACACGCCGCCGGCAAACCGCACCACAAATCCCGGATGACTGGCCTGCAAGGCTTCGACGAAGGAATAGGTCAGCGTGCCGTCGTCGTTGATCGCGCGCCACATCAGGCCCTGGGTGATGCCGTTGACCCACATCGAGGCGATGTACAGCACGGTGCCGATGGTCGCCAGCCAGAAATGCAGGTTGATCAGCGGCGTGCTGTACATCTGCTCGCGGCCAAAGACTTTCGGAATCATGTGGTAGACCGCGCCGAAGGTGATCATCGCCACCCAACCGAGGGCGCCGGCGTGCACGTGGCCGATGGTCCAGTCGGTGTAGTGGGAGAGGGCGTTCACGGTCTTGATCGCCATCATCGGCCCCTCGAAGGTCGACATGCCGTAGAAGGCCAGCGACAGCACCAGAAAACGCAAAATCGGATCGGTGCGCAATTTATGCCAGGCGCCCGATAGCGTCATCATGCCGTTGATCATCCCGCCCCAGCTCGGCGCCAGCAGGATCAACGACATGGCCATGCCCAATGACTGCGCCCAGTCCGGCAACGCGGTGTAGTGCAAATGGTGCGGGCCGGCCCAGATGTACAGGGTGATCAACGCCCAGAAATGCACGATGGACAAACGATAGGAGTACACCGGTCGCCCGACCTGTTTCGGCACGAAGTAATACATCATCCCGAGGAATCCGGTCGTCAGGAAGAAACCCACCGCGTTGTGCCCGTACCACCACTGCACCATGGCGTCGGTGGCGCCGGAATACACCGGGTAGGACTTGAACCAGTCCACCGGAATCGACAGGTGATTGACCACGTGCAACATGGCGATCACCACGATGAACGCACCGAAAAACCAGTTGCCGACGTAAATGTGATGGGTCTTGCGTTGCACCACCGTCGTGAAAAACACCACGGCGTACGCCACCCAGACCACGGTCATCCACACCGCGCCGGAGAACTCGATCTCGGCGTATTCCTTGGTAGTGGTGTAGCCCAGCGGCAGGGTGATCAGCATCACCACGATGACCGATTGCCAACCCCAGAAGGTGAAGGCGGCGAGGGTGTCCGAGTACAGCCGCACCTGGCAGGTACGCTGCACGGCGTAATAACTGGCGGCGAACTGCGCGCTGCCGGCAAAGCCGAAAATCACCAGGCTGGTGTGCAGCGGACGCAAACGCCCGAACGAGGTCCATGGCAGGTCGAGGTTCATCTCGGGCCACACCAGTTGCGAGGCGATCCACACCCCCATCGCCATCCCCACGACGCCCCAGAAAATGGTCGCCACGACGAATTGGCGGACGACCTTGTAGTTATAGGCCTGTCCGATTGTTGCTGTGCTCATGGTCAATGCTTCCACGGTTGCAAAGTCTTGCCAGGCCACCCGGACTGGCATGCAACCCACTGTAGAAACCCGGGCCTAAACAAAACAGACTCAGAAAAACCGAGTTTATGCGGATCAGATGCGGCGCCTGCCTGCGGTCATAGGCCGCACGCTGATACGGTTTTTTACTGTTTAGCTGAATCTGTAATGCACTGCGCCGCAGGTCCATAGTCGCTCCCCAGAAAACGAGCCGCAGAGCCTGATGCCTGTAGGAGCCAGCTTGCTGGCGAAAAACCCAAGGGTGCCGCTGGGCATCCGGTTTTACGCATTATCGTTCACGACCTTCGCGAGCAAGCTCGCTCCTACAGGGTTCCGTGACTAATCCTGATGAGGTAGCCAGATGTATCAGTACGACGACTATGACCGGGCGCTGGTCTTCGAGCGGGTTGCGCAGTTTCGTGATCAGGTCGAACGCTTCACGGCAGGCGAGTTGAGCGAAGAGGAATTCCTGCCGTTGCGCTTGCAGAACGGCCTGTACATGCAAAAACACGCGTACATGCTGCGCGTGGCCATTCCCTACGGCACGCTCAGCGCGCAACAGATGCGTACGCTGGCGAGCATCGCCCGGGATTACGACCGTGGCTACGGCCACTTCACCACCCGCCAGAACATGCAGTTCAACTGGATCGAACTGGCCCAGGTACCGGAAATCCTCGAACGCTTGGCCCAGGTAGAAATGCACGCGATCCAGACGTCCGGCAACTGCGTGCGCAATATCACCACCGAAGCCTTCGCCGGGGTTGCGGCGGACGAGTTGATCGACCCGCGACCGCTGGCGGAAATCCTGCGCCAATGGTCGACGATCAACCCGGAGTTCCTGTTCCTGCCACGCAAATTCAAGATTGCCATCTGCTCTGCCGTACAGGACCGCGCGGCGACCATGATGCACGACATCGGCCTTTATCTTTACCCCGGCGCCGACGGACAAATGCTCCTGCGGGTGATCGTTGGCGGTGGTTTGGGACGCACGCCGATTCTTGGCCTGCAGATTCGCGAAGGCTTGCCGTGGCAGCATTTGCTGTCGTATGTCGAAGCGGTGCTGCGGGTCTACAACCGCCACGGTCGGCGGGACAACAAGTACAAGGCGCGGATCAAGATTCTGGTCAAGGCACTTGGGATCGACGCCTTTGCCAGGGAAGTGGAGGAGGAGTGGCAGCATCTCAAGGACGGTCCGGCGCAGTTGACCGGCGATGAATATGCGCGTGTCGCCAGTGCCTTCGTGCCGCCGGATTACCGTTCGCTGTCCAGTACCGACCTGGAGTTCGGCACCCGTCTGGCCGAAAACAGTGCATTCGCCCGCTGGGTTTCGCGCAACGTCCAGCCGCACAAGGTGCCGGGCTACGCCAGTGTGGTGCTGTCGACCAAACCGGGCAGTGCTTCGCCGCCGGGCGATGTCACCGGCGAACAAATGGATGCCGTGGCCGCGTGGTCCGAACAGTTCGGCTTTGGCGAAATCCGTATTGCCCATGAACAGAACATCGTCCTGCCGGACGTTCCGAAGTCGGAGCTGTTCGCGCTCTGGCGTGTGGCTTGCGAGCACGGGTTGGGCAGTGCCAATGTCGGTTTGCTGACCGACATCATCGCCTGCCCCGGCGGCGATTTCTGTGCATTGGCCAACGCCAAGTCGATCCCCACTGCGCAAGGCATTCAGGCGCGTTTTGACGACCTGGATTATCTGCATGATCTGGGCGACATCAGCCTCAACATTTCCGGTTGCATGAACGCCTGCGGCCACCACCACATCGGCAATATCGGCATTCTTGGCGTCGACAAGAACGGTAGCGAGTGGTACCAGATCACCCTCGGCGGCGCTCAGGGCAAGAACAGCGCGTTGGGCAAAGTCATCGGCCCGTCCTTCAGCGCGGCTGAGGTGCCCGACGTGATCGAGCGGATCATCGCCACGTTCGTGCGTTACCGCGAGAGTGAGGAACTGTTCGTCGACACGTTGCAGCGCCTGGGTCTGGAGCCGTTCAAAGAGGCGGTCTATCCGAAGTTGCTGGAGGTGTCGGCATGAACAATCTGCTGCGACTGGAGGCCGGTGTAGCGCGGATCGATAGCGCCGATCCGTGGACCCTGGTCAGGGAGCTTGCCGCCGGATTGCCTTCAGGTCCGGTGATAGTGCCGCTGGCCTGCTGGCTGGAGGAACCCGGGCGGCAGGGCGTGTGGCTGGGGCCGGACGATGAAGTGGAAAGCCTCAAGCCGTGGTTCGGCCAACTGCCGCTGATTGCGCTGGATTTCCCTAGTTTTCGCGACGGTCGTGGTTACAGCCAGGCGTATTTGCTGCGTACCCGATTGGGCTGGACCGGCGAATTGCGCGCGGTTGGCGATGTCCTGCGCGATCAACTCAGCCACATGCGCCAATGCGGTTTCGACAGCTTCGCGGTGCGCGAGGACAAGTCTGCCGAAGACGCGCTCAAGGGCCTTGCCGGCATGAGCGTGTTGTATGGCCGCTCGGTGATCGAGCCACGACCGTTGTTTCGGCGCCGTTAGAAAATGCCAAAGTTCAAAGGATCATCGCCTTCAATAGCCTTCGCGAGCAGGCTCGCTCCCACATTTTGACCTGTGCAGGACACCGATTTTGCGTCCGATGAAGATCTACTGTGGGAGCGAGCCTGCTCGCGAAGGCGGTTGAAGGTTCTGGCCGCGTTCGGACGACTTTTTGCTTTGGCCGGGGACCCCGTTTTGATAGAGTCCGCGCCTCATAAGGAAGCGGGTCAAAGAAAGGAGTCTGGTTTGAGCGCGGGCAAGAAAGTTTTAGGGCTGGTCGCAGTGTTGCTGATGGCGGCCCTGTGGGGCAGTTATGTGTACCTGTTCCAGGAGAACCGTGACGGGCAACTCGGGGCGTCAGCCGACAGTTCCGCCTGGTGCGGCACGCCACCAGCCAGCGATGCGGCGGCGCTGGGCAAGGATCACCTGACCCTGCGCATCACCAACAACGTACGGGGCGATTTCATGCTCTCGGGTGCGGTCATCGTCTCCGAGCGCACTTTCGATCGGTATGACCTGGGCCGCAATGAGTTGCGCCTGCGCCTGGAACCTCTTCAATGGTCCTACGGCGTCACGCCGATCTTCCTTGAGCAGGTCAGGATCAAACCGCTGAGTCGCAACCTCTCTTCGCTCGACAAAAGCGCCTACTCCGAGCTTGAATCCCGGCCCATCGGCGTGCAGGGGCGGGCAGCGGCGTTTCCGTTCGACACCTGGCGCTACGGCTACAAACCGGTGCTGTACATCCTCAAGGGCAATGAGCGGATCGACCTGAAGTTCAAGCGCATCACCACCCTCATGGAGATGTCCAATACCTTCACGCCGATTCAAAAGTACAACTGGGTCGAGTACATCAACGAGAAAAATTCATTGGTTCGCGAGGACGATTACAAGCCCTACGCGGCCAATGAGTGCGCCTTCAGTGTTGAGCGCAAAGGCTCGTTCAAGGTGATCGTGCTGCTGTTGTTGCTGGTGATCTGCCTGCCGCTGATGCACGTGTTTTACCGTGACGAACCGGGCATCGATTTTCTCGCGACACTGGTGAGTATCGGCGCGATCCGCGTGCTGTTGGTGGGACCGCTGGAGGACTTCCAGTTGTACAACATCGACTTCCTGTTCGGCGCCGCGATTCTGCTGGTGGGTACGGTGTCGTTGATCAAGGCGATGCGGGCGAACAGTCGGCGGGAGTTGGCGTTGAAGAGTGGTTCTTCCTGGTGATACCGAGGCGACGCTATCGCCAGCAAGCTGGCTCCTACAGGGGTATGCGATCTCTGTAGGAGCCGGCTTGCCGGCGATGGGGCCCCCGGATCACTTCAACGCCGGATCCCCCATGTTCATCTTCTTCCAGCCTTGCAACAGCACCTGGGCCTTGGGCTCTTGTCCGTTTTCCAGGTAGTACTGGATCAACGATAACCGCGCATTGCGGTTCGCCGGTTGCACCTTCAACAACCGTTCCAGTTCCTCGCAGGCCTCATCGACCTTGCCGCTGTCATGCAGCGCCACCGCCAGCACGTAGCCGAACTGCGCGCTCTGGGGTTCCAGCCCGGCGGCTTTACGCAGCACCGGCATGGCCTGGGCCGTTTTGCCCGCTCGTATCAGCGACAACCCTTGGGTATGCAACAGCAAAGCGGCGTCCGGATGCTCCTTGATGCCCTGTTCCAGCAGGGCCTGTGCTTCCTGACCGCGCCCACTGGCTTCCAGCCACTGCACCAGCGTCACCAGCGCCGGGTAAAAGTCCGGATCGCGCTGAAGCGCCGTGCGCAGCAGCGCTTCAACTTCAGCACTGCGACCGCTGGCCTGATACAGCATGGCGAGGTTGAGGTTGGCTTCCGCGCGTTCGGCCAGGCTCTTTTGCACATCCTCATACTCGGCGATGGCGGCGTTCCAGTTCGCCTGAGCGCTGCCCAAACCATTGCGGGCGACGCTGAGCAGATCACGGGCGGCAGCGATGCGTACCGCTTTGACCGGGTCACCCAGTAACGGTGTCAGCAGTGGTGCGCGCTCCGGCGGCGGGAGGAACGCGCTGATCGCCCGAACGGCGCTTTCACGCACTTGCGGTGCCGGGTTGCGCAAGTCCTGAGTCGCCAGTTTCAACGCCAGTTCGCTGGGGTACAGCGGCAACTCGGCCAGCAGCGTTGCGCGCTGTATCGCCGGCAGGTTGCTGCGTTGCAGCTGTTCGTACAAGGCTTGCGCCGCGCCGGGCTGACCGTTGCGAATCAGCCACAGGCTTTCGTCGTAACGCGGCGCCTGGGCGGCGGTGGCTGCGGTGTTCCAGAGCTTGAATTGTTCAGTGACTTTGTCACCGGCCTTACCCTGATGGCAGGTCAGGCAGGCGTCCGGCGTGCCGAGTTTTTTCGCCCGTTCAGGGTTGGGAATACTGAAGCTGTGGTCATGCCGAAAGTCATTGCCCATGTAGAACTTGCCGGGCATGTGGCAATCCACGCACTGCGAACCCGGTTGCCCCATGGCGTGGCGGGTGTGCTCGACAGAATCGTAGTTTTTCGCCTGCAAGTCCTTGCCCTCGACACCGGCCACCGAGGTTTTGCCGGCGCTGTTGTGGCATTGCAGGCAGACGCCGTTGCCCGGTGCCTTGAGTTCGTTGCTGTGGGGGTTGTGGCAGTTGCTGCAGCGCACGCCCTTGTCGAACATTTTGCTCTGGGCGAAGGAGCCGTGTTCGAACACTTCGTCCTTGATTTTGCCATCCAGCGCATACAACTCGCGGGTCAGTGGGCTGGGCAGATAGTCATCCATCAGGCGCTTGCCGACGGTGAAGCCATCGCCCAGCGGCGCGCGCCGGGAGTGGCAGCGGGCGCAGGTTTCGATCTCGACGGTCGCGTCCTTGTCCTTGAGGTCGACGGCGAAACCGGCGTGGATCAGATCAGTCTTTTTCGCGGTCCATTCCAGGTGGCTGGATGCCGGGCCGTGGCACGCCTGACAACCCACGCCAAGGCTGTTCCACTGACTGTCAAAGGTGTTTTTAGCCGCGTCGAAGTTGCGTTTATAGCCGGTGGTATGGCACTCGACGCACATGAAATTGGCGTTCTGGCTCGGCTTGCTCCAGTGCAACGGGTTCTTGAAGTTCACACCCTGGCCTGGATAAAGGTGAAACCAGCGGTGTTTCTCGGTATCCCAGGCGATGCCCAACGCCTGCAACCGACCGTCACCGACCTCAATCAAATACTGCTGCAACGGCGCGATGCCAAAGGTGTAGGCGACCTTGAAGTCAGCGTTCTTGCCATCAATACCCGGCGTGTTGACCCAGAATCCGTCGTCCTTGCGCGAAAACCGGGTCGTCTCGTTTTCGGCCTTGAAGGTGACGTTGTTGAAGTCGCCAAGCATCGTCCCGGCGCTGGCTTCCTGCATCGCCAATTGGTGATGCGAGCCTTGCCAGTCCTTCACTTGTTCACTGTGGCAACCCTGGCACTGTTGCTCATCGACCATCTTCGCCGGCGCGGCGACCACGGGTTTTTCAGGAGCAATGACTGGTGTACTGAGCGGCGGCGCATAGGTCACCGGGGCCGGTTGGCTGCTGAACAGAAACCAGCCAATGCCCGCGATCGCCAGGAGCAACACGCTAATGAGAACGGGAAACAGATAACGAGAAAACGAAGTCGGTGACGAATCAGGGTTTGGGGCGGCTGCTTTATTTTTATGTTTCGGCATTGCGACTTCCATAGTCCGGGTGCGTTTGCCGTCAGGCGCGCGTTCTAGCTCGATGCAGCTTTGACGGATGCCGGGCGTCTGTCAAATGACAGCTGTGATCCTCTGCGCGGCGATAGATGAATGTTGTGATTCTGCACAACAAAACGCGCTGCATTAGCTATACCTGTTAAACCGTTTCCAAACCGTAGTCGACCGCCCTACAGGAGTTACCGCATGAAGCTTGCATTGATGATGAGTACATTGTGTATTGCCTCGATCGGCGTAGTTGGCTGCGCCAGCAAAAAGGTCGAGCCAGACGAGTATTCAGGCTTCCTCAAAAATTACAGCCAGCTCCAGGAAGCCAAGTCACCTTCGGGTGCCGTAGTGATGCGCTGGATCGATCCGAAAGTTGACATCAAGAAATTCCAAAGCGTGTACATCGAGCCGACCCAGCTGTATCCCAAGCCTCAGCCGACGGCAAAAATCCCTCAGACCACCCTGAACGGAATCACCAGTTATTACGATCAGGCGCTCAAACGCGAAATCGGCAAGTCCCTGCCTCTGGCCTCAGGCCCTGGCCCGGGTGTGATTGTGGTGCGCGCCGCGATCACTGCCGTGAGCAGCAAGACCGAAGGGCTGAAGCCTTATGAAGTGATCCCGATTGCTCTGGTGGCAGCGGCGGTGAGTACTGCCAGCGGTATTCGTGATCAGCAGACCGACCTGGCCACCGAAGCGGTGTTCCTGGACGGCGGCAGCAATAAAGTCGTGGCCCAGGTCGTGCGCAAGGGCACCGGCAAACCGCTGGAAAACGAATCGCAGGTGATGAAGGCCGATGACGTGAAAGGCGTGATCGATGGCTGGGCTGCGGATATGCATCAGTCGTATCTGAAACTAAAATCCAAATAATTTGTTGGGGCTGAGGGCCTCATCGCGAGCAGGCTCACTCCCACATTGGATCTCCAGTGAACACAAAAAATGTGTGCGACAGAGATCAAATGTGGGAGTGAGCCTGCTCGCGATAGCGGTCTACCAGGCGCAGAATCACTCCCCGACAAACCACCGATAATACGGATTCCCCCCATCCCCGCGCATCACCTCGCGAATATCCCTGGCCCATGCATCACGGTCGCCGTCATAGGCATGCAGGCTCGCCCGATAAAACTGCATCAAGCGCTGCTGGTGCGCATTCATCCGTTCGATGAATCCCGCATCGGCATTCACTAACGGTGGCGCGACGTGCAAGTCCAGCAGGGCGGGGAGCACCCGACTGATCTCTTTGGCCCGCACCCACGGCGCATATTCGATACGCGGCTGGTCGTCGGTCACCGGCGGGGCATCGGCGGCGAAACGCTCCAGCCCCGTGCGATCGGTGACCCACGTGGCGAGCAAGGCGTTGGCGGAACCGATGCCCACGTCCTGCAACGTGCCGCGCACGCTGTCCTGCTGGAAGCGCTCGCTGATTTTCGCCGCATCCAGCGCAATCGGTTCCATCGAGCCCACCAGCAGCATTTCGTGGAACTCGCTGGTCCACACATTGGCGTACGGGAAAACATCGAGAAAGCTGCGCACCAGGGAGCGCGAATCGTCGATGTTCTGCGTGGGCAGCGGCAGCCACTGCGCGACTAGCCCTTGTTTCTCCAGGCGACTGGCGGCCAGTTGGTAGAAGTCCCGGGAGTAAAGATTGACCACGCCGGCCGCGGAGGGCGGTGGCGGTTCAAGGGTGATCAAGTCATAGCGCTGCGGGTTGCGCAGCAGCTCCTGGCGCCCGTCGCGCAGGCGTACGTCAACGCCAGGATCGGCGGCGGCATCGAAGTTGCCTTTGAACAGCGGCGCAGCCTTGACCACCGAAGGGAGCAACTCGGCCACCACCCGGTGTTCGAGCCCCGGATAACGGGTCAATGCGCCTGCGGTGATGCCGGTGCCAAAACCGATCACCAGCGCCGAGCGCGGTTCGCCGTTGTGGATCAGCAGCGGCAGCAGCGCCTGAATGCGCATGTAACGCAAGGACGGCATGGCGTCGCCGGTGTTGGACACGCCTTGAATGTACAAGCGCTGGAAGGCTTTCTGCCCCTTGCCCTGGGTGACCACCGCCACGGTCCCGCCGCGTCCTTCTTCATAGAAGGCCAGCGTGGCGTTGCGAGCACCGGGGAGCAGGCTGGCGAGTTTGTTCACCGGGGTAAAAACCGCGACCGCCACCGACAACAAGCCGATAGCCACCACCGCTTGCCGCCGGCCTTTCTTGACCCCGTGACCCTTGCGCACCGCGAAGTACCCGATCCCGGCGGCGACAATGGCCAACAGCCCCAATGTGCGTACCAGGCCCAGCCACGGGATCAACACAAACCCGCAGAGCATCACCCCGACAATCCCGCCCAGCGTATTGAACGCCACGACAGCGCCGACATCCTGGCCGACCCGCTCGCGGCCAACGCTCAGGCGCAGGGCGAGGGGGAACGCCGCGCCCAACAACAGCGTCGGCACAAACACGATGCTTAACGCCGCCACCGCAAACCGCGCGCTCATGCCCGGCAACTCACTCGCACCCAGCGACAACACCCAGGCTTCGGCGAGGCTTTGCGCGACCACCAACCAGCGACCGAGCAGGGCGATTTCCAGCAACGCGACCAGCCCGGCGCCGGCGATCAGCAAACCGAATACTCCCCAGGGATCACGAATGCGCTCCACCCGACGGGCCAGCAGCACACTGCCGAGAAACAGCCCGGTGAGGTACGTCGCCAGCACCACGGCAAAGGCGTAGGTGCGGGTGCTCATGAACTGCACGATCGATTGCGACCAGACCACCTCATAACCGAGGGCCACGCCGCCGGCAATCGAGTACAGCCATAAGGCCAGTCGGTCAGGCGCTTTGCTCGACGTGTGTTTCGCCGGCGCAACGGCCGGTAGTGAACGGTGACGCTGAAACCACAAGGCGCCGGCGGCGGCCAGCAGGTTCAGCATCGCGGCCGCCAGGGCACTGCCGCGCACGCCGAGGGTGGCAATCAGCACGAACGCGGCCAGCAGGGTGCCGGCGATGGCCCCGGCGGTGTTCGCCGCGTAAAGCTGGCCGCCAGCCTTGCCCAGATGCTGTGGGTCGGTGGCCAACGAGCGCACCAGCACCGGCAAGGTGCCGCCCATCAACAGCGCCGGGATGCCGACTAATGCGAAGGGCAACAGCCAAGCGGCCAGACCGATGTGTTGTTCCAGCCAGGCAAACGGGCTGGCCGCGAGGCTCATGGCAAAGGTCGCGCCGACACCCAACACGGCCACCACCACTTCCAGCCCTGCATACAGCAGAACGGGCTGCTGCAAGCGATCCGCCCAGCGTCCGAACAGCCATCCACCCAAGGCCAGCCCGGCAAAAAAAGCGCTGATACCGGTGGTGATTGCATAGACCTCGACGCCGACCACCAGCGACAGTTGCTTGATCCACAGCACCTGATACACCAGCGCCGCAGCACCGGAGACGAACAGCAACAGGGCCGGGATCAGCAGCGCGGGGGAGGCGGCATGAGGAACAGGAATGGCCGACGACTTGCTGGCGACACGTGAGGACATAGGGCTATTGCCTTGTACAAATTTCGAATTAAACACAAAACCATTGTAGGAGCCGGCTTGCCGGCTCCTACAAGGGTTGCGTTTGCATCTAGGAATAGGGCCGCTCGCCGTAACGGGCGAGCGGCGGTCAAACGGTCTTACTGTGCAGGTTGATTCTTCATTTTTTCAGCGATTTTGGCATCCACAGCAGCACGGACCTGGTCGATGCTGAAGCTGGCCGGTTTCTGGCTTGGTGGGTATTCGATGAAGGTCTCCAGGAACTTCGCCGCTTTCATGGTTGCCAGTCCGGTCAGGTAGACGTTTTTGGCTGTCCAGTCGTAATACTGGTCGGAAACCACGTCGGCCCGCTCAAAGGGGTCCATGCGCAGATTGAAGACTTTCGGTACCCGCAGGCAGACAAACGGCTCGCTCCATACCTCGAACCCGCCTGGTTTGCGTTGTTCGCAGAAAACCGCTTTCCAGTTATCAAAACGCATGGCGACCAGCACACCGTCGTCGTTGAAGTAGTAAAACTCCTTACGTTCGCCCTTCGGTGCCTGGCCGGTCAGGTATGGCAGTTGGTTGTAACCGTCCAGGTGCACCTTGAAGTTGGTGCCTCCCGACGTCGGTGCCCAGCCCTTCAGGAGTTTGTCCTTGACCCCGGTGTCGCCAGCAGCTGCCAGCAAGGTGGGGAACCAGTCCAGTCCCGAAAACATTTCATTGGAGACTTCCCCCGGCTTGATTTTGCCCGGCCAGCGCACCATCGCCGGTACGCGGTAGGCACCTTCCCAGTTGGAGTTCTTCTCGTTACGGAACGGCGTGGTGGCGGCGTCCGGCCAGGACCACTGATTCGGGCCGTTGTCGGTGGTGTAGACGACGATGGTGTTGTCGGTGATTTTCAGGTCATCGAGGGTTTTCAGCAGTTTGCCGACGTCACCGTCGTGCTCAAGCATGCCGTCGGCGTAATCGTTGCCGGGCATACCGCTCTGGCCGGCCATCGACTCACGGACATGAGTGAAGGCGTGCATGCGGGTGGTGTTCATCCAGACGAAAAACGGTTTGTCCGCCTTGGCCTGTTTCTCGATGAACGCTTGGGCCGCCGCTGTGGTTTCGTCGTCGATGGTTTCCATGCGTTTTTTGTTCAACGCGCCGGTGTCTTCGATCTTGCCATCGGCGTAGCTATGAATCACGCCGCGCGGAGAGTTGGCCTTTACGTACTCGGGATCATCCTTGGGCCAGTACGGACGCTCTGGCTCTTCTTCGGCGTTGAGGTGATAGAGGTTGCCGAAGAACTCGTCGAAACCGTGGTTCGTCGGCAGGTACTCGTCCTTGTCGCCCAGGTGATTCTTGCCGAATTGTCCGGTTGCATAGCCTTGGGACTTGAGCGCCTGGGCAATGGTGATATCACGTTTTTGGAGACCTACGGGTGCACCGGGAATGCCTACTTTCGACAGACCGGTTCGCAAAGGCGCCTGCCCGGTAATGAAGGTGGACCGTCCGGCCGTGCAGCTGTTCTCCGCGTAATAGTCGGTGAACAGCATGCCTTCCTTGGCAATCCGGTCGATGTTCGGAGTCTTGTACCCGACCACGCCCATGGAGTAGGCGCTGATGTTGGTCTGGCCGATGTCATCGCCGAAGATCACGAGAATGTTGGGTTTTTCGGCGGCCCCGGCAGTCGCCGAAATCGCCATCACCGAGGCCGCCACCAGGGCGAGTTTCGGTAGCCACTTGCGTATGCGAGTCATCTGACTTGCTCCTTTTGCGCTAGTGTCGCGTGGTGCGACAAACGTTTATTGCAGTCCTGCGTCACGCTTTTTATTGCACTTGCTCGGGAGTGGCGGCCGCCTCGAACGGATAGATCCGGCGCCATTCGGACGCCATGTCGACGATAGTCCAGCCACGGGTTTTTGCTTCGTCCAGGGCTTTGTCCAGGCGCCCGATATCGGACTTGCGGTCATAGGCCCATTCGCGTTTGGCGTCGGTGTGGTGCACCAACCCCATGAATCGTTTGCCGGGGCCGGCGGCAGTCCACTGCAACATTTGCAGGTCGCCGTCGGAATTGCCGAACGCCAGGATTGGCCGCTTGCCGATCACCGCGTCGATGCTTTCCGGTTTGCCGGGGCCGTCGTCGTTGTGGGCCAGTTTGGGCGTGCGCACGATCGAAGCTTTGCCGTCCTTGAACTGGAACGCCGTGACGAAGGTGGTGCCGATCACTTGCTCGGGCGGGATGCCATAGACCTTCTCGGCGAAGGCGCGCATGAACCCGGTGTCGCCACCGGAGACGATGTAGGTCTTGAAGTCCTGACCGCGCAGGTAGTCGAGCATTTCCAGCATCGGCTGGAAGATCATCTCGGTGTACGGCTTGCCGGTCTTCGGATGCCGGGCCTGGCTCAGCCAGGTCTTGGCGTAGTCGTCGAAGGCTTCGGTGGTCATGCCGGTGTGGGTCGCGCCGAAAATCTTCATGATGCCGTCCATGCCGGCGGCGGCGAGTGCCTGGTGATCGTTTTCCAGAACGGCCTTGAAGGGCTGGGTGGTTTTCCATTCCGGGTGCTGCGGCGCGGTGCGCTTGACCTCTTCCAGGGCAAACAGCAGCTCGAAGTACATCGGCTGCTCGCTCCACAAGGTGCCGTCGTTGTCGAACACGGCGATGCGGTCAGCGGGTTTGACGAAGTCCCTGCTGGATTGGTCGGTGACCGTCTGGACGAACTCGATGATGTGCTTTTTCGCCGGGCCGTCATTCCACGACGGCAATGGCTCGTTGGCGTGGGCCAACAGCGGCAGGATCAGCGCGAAGAGCAGCGTCAGCCCGAAACGATGGTGGCTTGATGTCGCGTTCGTCATGGGAATTCCTTCTCGTGGACGGGGTTGAGCGGCCGCAGTGCGGGAACGGTCCGGACGTTGCTGCCTCGCGCCTGACTATGCAGCGTAGACAAGGATTGCCCGAGTTGGCGCAGCGCCTGATCTTCGGTCGATTGACGGCTGTAACAGGCGCGTAACAGGTCCTGCAGGCGCGGGCCGAGGACGCTCAATTTCAGGCCTCCGCGGCTACGTTTGAGCCACAGGTACAGGGCGCTGAGTTGCGCCGGTCGGGCGTTGATTTGCGGTGGAATCTGCCGCCAGGCGTAGTCGGCGGATTGCAGCCACGCGGCGTGTCGGGCACGGCGACGGTCGCGCACGGCCAGGCAAGCGCGATGCATGAAAGGCCTTGCGAACCAGCCCAGTATCAGCACTGCCGGCAGCAGCAAGACAACCAGCCAGTGCCTGGAAAAATGCACGCGACTGTGCTCGCCCATTTGTTTCAGGTCTTCGGCAATCGAGAACACTGGCGTGTAAGCGCTGTTGGCGATGGCCTCGAAGCTCACTGCCGGTACTTGCGCGGTGCGGGTTTGCTGGCTGCTGGCATCCCACCATTTCAGCTCGATCGCGGGCAGGCTGTGATGGCCTTCGCTGTCGATACGGTAAGTCACGGTGTCGATGCGTTGGCCGCCGGTGAAGTTGCCCCGGCCGTCGTCCAGGCTGCTGATTTGCGGGTTCTTCGGGTAACGGCTCAGGCCGCTGACCTCGCCCAATGACGGCGCGGGCAGCGACATGGCCATGGCGTTGTCGGCCTGCAAGGTCAGTTGCCGGGTCAGGCTGTCCCCGACCTTCAGAGGCGTTGCCGAGTCGATGACTTTTTGCGTGAAACGCAGCCCTTGCGCTACCAGTACCGGCTCGCCAGGCTTGAACCCCGGCGGTTGTGTGGCGGTGAAATGCATCGGCTGACTTTGCGCACTCAACCGGGCGCTGGCCTGACCCGGCGTGGCCTGCACGGTCAGCGCCGGAATGTCAAAACCCCGGGCCAGATTCGGGCTGATCCGGTAGCTGTAGCGCATGCCGTTGAACGCCTTGCCGTCCAGCGTCTGGTTGATGTGCTCGGCGTGGCCGTCGGGCGGCAGCACCAGCGCGCCGGGCAGTTTCAGGTCGGGCAGGGCGGGGGCGTCGGTGAACCAACTGTCGGTGAGGACGTCGAGTTGCAGTTCCAGGAGACCGCCGACCATGACCGGGTCAGCGGGTTGCAGGCGCGTCTGGATGCGCAGTTCGGGTTCGGCGGCGAGGGCGGATGTGATGATCAGGCAGCAGAGCAAGGCGCAGAGATTTGCGGTGAGTGAACCGACGCCATCGCGAGCAGGCTCGCTCCCACAGTTGATTGGATTGAAATCAAATTTTTGTGATCGCCACAAATCCTCTGTAGGAGCCGGCTTGCCGGCGATGGCCATCACCCGATTCATGGCTTGCCCCCCGCCTGATCCTGCAAGCTGAATTTCTGCTTGAGGAATTTCGCTGGCGATGTCGTCAGGTTCTGCAACCACAACGCGTCCGACGTCGCCTGCTCGGTCTCCACGGCTTTGCTTTGTCCCTTGCCCGGCGCCTTGTCCATCTTGATTTCGTCGGGTTTGACCTCAGGCGCGTTCTGTTCGGCGCTCTCGGTGTCTTTCTCCAGGGCGATGGCCAATGCCAGATTGGCCGAGGCCTCCGGGAACTGTGGTTGCAGCTTCAACGCCTGGGTGTAGGCCGCGATGGCCTGATCAAACTTGAAACGACGCACGTAAATATTGCCCAGGTAGAAATACGCCTGGGGTGTTTCCAGTCGTGCAAAACTCGCCAGCGCGAGGTCAAAATCCGCCGCGTTATAGGCTGCGATGCCTTTCCAGTACGGATCGACAAAAAGCGCAGCGGCCTGCGGGAAATGCTCATGTTCGAAGGCCCAGCGACCTTGCTGGTCAGGGGTGAAAAATGCATCGGTCAAAGCGTTGGCCTGGGCATTCGTCGGCTGAAAACCGACACCCAGCGCCAGCAGCAAACCGGCCGTCCAGTTCAGGCTCCAGCCTTTGCGCACGCAGAAAAACGCGATCAGCAGCAGCGGCCAGCACAGCCAGTATCCGGCGTCTTTCCAATGCAACTCACGCTGCTCGTCACTGGCCGCCTGGAAATGTTGCCGGGCGTGCAGTTCGATCCAGTCCAGATCGTTGTCATTGAGCGTCAGGCTGCCCAGTGGCGCCGCCATGGCTGATGCCAACTGCTTGAGCGCGGCCTGATCGAAACTGCCGAGGGCCGGGCGGCCGTTGCTGTCGGTGCGCGGCTGGCCATTGGCGTCACGAATGATCCCGCCATCCTCGCGCCCGACCGCGAGGATCAACACTTGCAGCGTGCTGTCGTTCAGTTGCTTGCCCAGGCCGGCGAGTTGCGAGGTGTCGGCGCCGTCGGTGATCAACAACAACGTGCCCGGCGTTTTCTCCGCCGCCAACAGGCGTTTGGCCTCGTCGATCACCGCGCCGACATCTTTCCCCGGTTTGCCGATCAGGTCGCTGCTCAATGCCTGGATAAACGTATCGAGCAACGCTGGATCGTCGGTTGGCGGCAGCACCAGATGCGCGCTGCCGGCGTAGGCGATCAGCGCGTTGCGGGCACCGGCGCGGCGCTGGATCAGGTCGTGCAGTTTGTGTTTGACCGCTTCCAGGCGACTGGGCGGCACGTCGCTGGCGTCCATCGAGGGCGACAGGTCAATGGCAATGATCAGCGGCGCACGATTTTCCAGAAAGTCCGGCCGGTCCTGCTCCCAGGTCGGACCGGCAGCGGCGAGGGCGCCCAACATCAACAGCGCGCATACCAGATGCACCGGCCGCAAGCGCTGTTGGTCCTGCGGGGTTATCAGCAAGTGCGGCAGCAAGTGTTCGGCAATGTTGCTGCGCAAACGCCGCTGCACATCCCGGCTGCGCCTCCAGAGCCACGGCAGCAAGGCACCCAACGGCACGAGCAAGAGCCACAGCGGACGGAGGAAGTGCAAGTCGCTGAGGTTGATCTCCATCTCAAGCCTCCTGCCGCTGACGCGCGAGGCTCAGGTGCGGACGCAGCAGGGCGCCGAGATGGTAGAGCGCGAGCAAACCGATAGCGGCGCCGAGCGGCCACCAGAACAGATCCCTTTTCGGTTGGTGGCTGAGGGTTTTCACCTGGTGCGGGGTCAGCGTGTCGAGGGTGCTGTAGACCTGATCCAGCGCGGTGCGGTCTTCGGCGCGGAAGAACTTGCCACCCGTGGCGTCGGCGATCTGCTTCAAGCCTTGCAGGTTGACCTTGGCTTCGCCTTCGGCGCTCGGGTCGCCAATGCCGATGGTGTGAATCACCACACCTTTGGCGGCGGCCATCGACGCCGCGTGATCCGGGGTGATGGCGCTGCTGGTGTCGTTGCCGTCGGTGAGCAGGATCAGGATTTTTTCCTGTTCATGGGCCTGATCCAGCAACTTCAGGCTCAGGCCAATCGCATCGCCGATGGCGGTGTTGGGCCCGGCCATGCCGATGCCAGTGTCGTCCAGCAACAGCGACAGGCTGGCGTGATCCAGTGTCAGCGGCGCCTGCGGATACGCGCCGCTGCCGAACACGATCAGGCCCAGGCGATCTTCTTTACGCTTGTCGATAAAACCGTGGACCACGTCCTTGACCGCCGCCAGACGATTGATTTTCTGCCCGTTGGCATCGGTGAAATCAGTGGTTTCCATTGACTGGGAGATGTCGATGGCCAGCATCAGATCGCGCACCGGTTGCTGGCGTTCGATGGGTTTTTCCACGAACACCGGGCGTGCGGCCGCAAGCAGCAATAGCGCCCAGACCAGCAGGTTCAGGAGCAATTGCCAGCGATTGTTGCGTGTACCGGCGGCGCTTGGCGCCTGACCGACCGCGCGGCTCATGGCGCCGAAAAACGGCACCCGCACGGCGCTGCGGGCTTCGCGGTAATCGGGCAGGTAGCGGTAACCCAACCAGGGCAGCGGCAGGAGCAGTAACAGCCAGGGGTAATCAAGCTGCCACATGGTGCGACTCCACCCAGTGTTTGCAGGTGTCGAACAGCTGCTGACGCTGATCATTGGGCAACGCCAGCAATGTTGCATCCGGCGCATAGGCCAGCAACGCCAATTGCCGGCTGAAATCCGCCGGCAACGGCTGCGCACTGTGCTGCGCCAGAAATGCCTGCCAACGCTCATTACCTAACGCCGCAGGACCTTGTAGGAGCCGGCTTGCCGGCGATGGCGTCCGCGAGGGCTGTGCAAATCTCAAGGGCCCCATCGCCGGCAAGCCGGCTCCTACAGAGGTTGTATTCCAACTCATAGGCATCGACAGGGCTACGCGTTTGAGCAGTTCGGGGAGTTCGCGCAGGGCGCTGATTTGATCATCGCTGCTTTGCAGTTCAGCCAGCCGCACCAATGCCTCGCGCCGATACCGATCCCGCCGCCACTGCCAATACCGCCGCGCGCCTACCAGCAACACAGCAGCCATCAACACCGCCAGCAACCCCCACCAGCCCCACGTCTGCGGCGCGTAACTGATGGGCGCCGGCAGGGCCATTTCCTTGAGTTGCTCAATGCTCGGCACGTTCGGGTTCATCGCCGCCCCCCGCCGAGTTTGCCCAGTTCCGCGCGCAGTTGTGCTTGCGCCTCGGTCGCCGTACTGAACATCATCAACGGCACCTGACTGCGGCGCAGCAGCGTGGCGACATCCTTGAGCCGACCGCTGAGAAAATCCCCCAGCGGCTGATGAACACTGCGTTGTTCGACCGCCAGTTCGACTTGCAACTGACCTTGAGTAATCAGCAAACGGCCGTTTTTCGGCAGGTTCAACGCCAACGGGTCGTACACCTGCATGGCGATCACATCGTTGTGCGCCGCCAGTTGCCGCATCAGTTGCAAGGTGCGTTCACCCGCGCCGGCAAAGTCGCTGACGATGCAGATCAGGTGATCGTGACCGGCCACTGCCAGGCACTGTTGCAGGACTTTATCGAGCTGATCCTCGCCCTCGGCGTCCGGGTTGGCCGCGCTCAATGCCTGATTCTGCTGGACGATGCGACTGCACAGCGCCTCGATCCGTTTGCGGCTGCGCAACGGGGCAATCGCGTCGATCCGTGAGTCGTTGAATACCAACCCTCCAACCCGGTCGCCCGCGTTGAACACCATCCACGCCGCCAGTGCGCCGAGTTCGGCGGCAACCGCGGATTTGAAACTGCGTTGCGAGCCAAAAAACATCGACATGCGCTGGTCCACGAGGATCAACGCCGGGCGATCGCGCTCTTCGGTGAACGTGCGCACCACCGGTTTGCCGGTGCGCAGTGAGGCGCGCCAATCGAGGTGGCGCAAGTCGTCCCCCGGTTGATAGCGGCGCAACTCATCGAAATTCAGCCCGCGGCCCCGCAGCCGCGAGGCGTGGTTGCCGGCGAGGATGCTGCCTTGCGGCTGGCGTGCGAGGAAACTCAGGTCACGGGCCTTGAATTCCAGCGCCATCAATTGCGCCAGAGAGACATAGACCAGACCGTCGACACTTTTTATTTTCAACATCAGGCAGGAATCGCAACGTTATCGAGCAGGCGATCCAGCACCTGATCGGCCGTGACGCCATCAGCGACCGCGTCATAACTCAGCTGCAAACGATGCCGCAGCACCGGATGCACCACGGCGCGCACGTTGTCCGGCGAGACAAAATCCTGCCCCTGCAACCAGGCATCGGCGCGGGCGCAACGGTCCAGGCCGATGCCGCCGCGCGGGCTGGCGCCGATGGCGATCCAGCGGCCCAGGTCCGCGTCGTAATCCGTCGGATGGCGGGTGGCGTTGATCAGGTCGATCAGGTAACGATCGATAGCCGGGGACACATGGATGGCGTTGACTTCCCGGCGTGCAGCGAAAATCACTTCCTGCGACAGCGCGAAACCCTGCACCGGCGCGGTCTTGGCGCCTGTCGCAAACTCCTCTTCACGTAGCAGCCGAAGCACTTGGCTCTCGTTTTCCGCGCTCGGGTAATCGAGCAATACCTTCATCAGAAAACGGTCCATCTGCGCTTCCGGCAGCGGGTAAGTGCCCTCCTGTTCGATGGGGTTTTGGGTGGCGACCACGATGAACAATTCCGGCAGCCCATGGCTGTTGCCGGCCACGGTGATTTGCCGTTCTTCCATCGCTTCCAGCAGGGCCGCCTGGACCTTGGCCGGTGCGCGGTTGATTTCGTCGGCCAGAATCAGGTTGCCGAACAGTGGACCGGGCTGGAACCGGATTTCGTTCTTGCCATCGATCTGGTGCAGCACTTCGGCCCCGGTGATGTCCGACGGCAGGAGATCAGGGGTGAACTGGATGCGGCTCATCTTCGCGTCCAGGTGTTTGGCCAGCGCTTTCACCGTGCGGGTCTTGGCCAGCCCGGGCAAGCTTTCCAGGAGCAAATGGCCGTTAGCGAGGAGGCCCAGCAGAATCTGCCGGATCACTTGATCCTGGCCCAGCACCGCTTCGGCGATGCTGGCTTGCAGGGCATTGAGGTCGTTGAGTGCGGTCATTGAGGGGCCTTTATTCAAGTCGCCAAAGGCGTTGGCAGGTTGATCAATAAAACTGGCGATCCCTGTTCACTTCTAGAAGAACGCCAAGGTCAGGTTGACGCTGAATCCGTTGCCTTCAGGCCGGTTCTTGGTGTCGAACTCCGGGATCCAGCGAGCGTTGACGCTGGCCTGGGCGTCGGCGAACTTGCCCGCCCAGCCCACCGTCGGTCCGGCGCCCACCGAGCGTCCGCGAAAGCCGCTGTTGGCGCCTGACCCGGAGTCATCGGTGAGCTGCTGGATGTAGCCCGCGGCCATGCCGGCGTTCCAACCGTTGCCGAAGCCGTGGGTCCATAGCGCATCGAGGGTGAAGAGGTTGCCGTTCTTGTAGTCCGTGGCGTCGTTTTCGGTGTAGAACTCCAGTCCCCCGGACAAGGTGAACTCGCCGCCCTTGCCGTCGAGGTGAGTGAAGGCCACGGTGGGCATGAAGGTGTAATTGTTCTGCCCGGCGTTGGCCAGGCGATCATCGTTGTAAGCGCCGGTCGGCAGGTAGATCGGCAAGGACAACGAGAGGTGGTTGACCTCGTCGAAGTGGTAGCCGGCAGCGATGGGCGTCACCAGCAGGTCGGCGAACTGGGTGCCGCTATCTTCCGTTCCCAGCGTCCGGCCACGAGGCCCGGTGACGCTCGCGGTAATGTCGGTGTACTGCACCGGCACGCCAATCGCCGACGCGTAATTCCAGCGACCCTTGCCGGTATCCCAGACATGAGTGAAGTTGGCCATGGTGTAAGACACTTGCAGCTCAAGCCCGGCACTCAATGCGCCAACGATAGGCACTTGCACGTTGCCCTTGAGCTCGCCGTCGTACCAGAAACTGCTCAACGACATCACCCAACCAGGTTCCGGTGGCACGATCCCGGCATTGGAAAACACCTGCAAGCCGGTCATCGGCCGGCCACCGCCACCTTCTGCCGCCAGTACCAGAGGGCTGCTGCCGGCCACGCAGAGGGCCAACAAAGGACGTACCACAAAAGACCTGGCCATGGCTGGCTCCGCTTATTGATTTTGTGGGATGACTGGCGTCAACAAGGGCATTTTCCACTCGCCGCTGGAGACTTCCGGTCTTGGCAGGTACAGGCGCAGGACACCGTAGAAAGGCCCGTTCGGCGCTGGCAGCCAATTACTTTGCAGGTCCTTGGCCGGGGCTTTGTGCTGCACGTAAAGGGTCAGGCCACCGTCGGCATCCAGCTTGAGATCCGGCAGCATTCTCGAGTTGATCAGGTAGCGATTCAGCGGGTTGGCGACCAGCAATTTGTTCTTGCCGTCGTACATCGTCAGCGACCAGAACGCGTCGGCCGGGGGCAGGGCGCCCTTGTCGAAATGCAGCGTGTAGTCGTGTTTCGAGGCATCGACCGGCTGGCCGTCCTTATCGACGAAATAGCCGATGTAATTCGCCTCTTCGGCGGAGTTGCCGAAGATCCCCATGTTGGCGCCGGCGTAGCGGTAAAGGTAGTTACCATTGAGGTGGTCGCGGGTGCCGAACAAATCGCCGCTGCTGACCTGGTGGCTGTCGACCTTGTCCTTTTTAAACTGTGCGAATTCGGCCTTGGCGTCGGCGATGCCGTCTTCCAGGGCTTTGCGCTGACTGGCAGGCAGCTCGTTGGGTTTGAACGGCTTGCCGGCTTCGATGCCGATTTTGGCGAAACGCGCCAGCAAGTCTTTCTCCGCGTCCTGGGGCGGGGCAAACGACAGCATGAAATTCAGGTAGCCGAACAGTTCCGGGGTTTCGCTCATGGTTGGCGTGGGCTTGGGCCAGTCGACCTTCGGCGCGGCAGGCGGGGCCTTTTGTTTAACGTAGTGGCTCAGCGGCTCGATCTTGTATCCCTTCTGGATGCCCTTGACCTTGCCCAGGTCTTTTTCGTCGAACAACTGCGTGCGATACAGCGCGTAGGCGATGTTGGTTTCACTGCGCAGCAGACGGTCGATTTCAACCGGTTGCTGACCTTGCCAGTTCGGCCCGGCGATCATGAAATGCCCGCCGGCGTTGCCCGTGCTGCGGGTGCCCAGATACGCAAAATTCTGCGTATAGGCGTCGATCAGTTGCACCGAGTAGTAACGGTGTTCTTCAATGGGCGGCAGGGTCAGCACCACTGGTTCGGCGCGCAGGTCCATCCAGATAAACGAGTAGGGCGTGTCGGCGTTAGGCGTGACGAAGGCCGTGTCCTTGGCGGTGAATGCCTGTGCGGTGTTGCCGATCTGATTGAGCGGTGCCTTGAAGTTCGGGCTCTTCTTGTCGACCGCCTGGGTGTAGAGGGTCTTGTACATTTCCACCACCGGGTAGCCGTACAAATAAGCTTCCTTGGCGATGGCCCGTGCTTCTTCCGGGCTGGCGGTGAATCCGGTCTTTTGACTGACGCTGACGTCTTGAGCGCCAACGCCGCAACTGACAAACATGCTCATCAGGCTGTAACCGGCCGCGCGAATTGCACCGTGCATAAATAAGGTCCTTATTTGCCGAAGGTGACGTTGATCCCCGCGAACAATGTGAACTGCGGCAAGCCATCGCCCTTGCGCTCGACGGTCCACTGCGGCTCGATGAAGGCGTTGAGAATATTGGACCCGGATTTCCAGACCTTGCCGGCACCCAGGCCGAGGGGGATGTAATGGGTGTCGTTCTTCAGGTCGAAGGTCCAGGTGGCGGTGGAGCGCAGGTACCAGCCTCTATCGAGGTTGTGAATGACAAACGGTTGCAGGGTGGCCGATTCGACATGCGGGCGGTCGCTGTCGCCGGCAAAAGAGCTCTGGTATTGCACCAACGCACCGAGCAAGCCACGGGGCGATGAATCAATCGCAATGGCCGCCAGCCCCGCTTGCCACTTGCCGGTGCCGAGCTCGTCCCGATCGGCGTAGGGCGCGGTGATCATCGGGCCAATGCCCAACTGCACGCCTTCGGTCTTGAGCAGGAAGATATCGAACAGGTTCAGATCGCCTTCGCCGGTGCTGTAGCCACCGTGCGGATCGGGACGCGTACTGATCGGCGCGGTGGCGCGCAGCAATTGCGGGACGCCGATGAAATCATTGGGTGCAATCGGCAGGGTGCCGCGCACCAGCAGGTCGTTGGTGTGGATATTCGAGTCGTAGTACTTCGGGGTGTAGTAGTCCTGCAGGTTCATCCCCGGTGCGAGGTTCAACGGGTTGTTGCTTTTGTTGGCCGTTTCGGCGTTGTCGGCCTGAGCACAAACGGCGGACGTTATTGAAACCGCCAACAAAAGGGCGCTCGCACCTGGAGTGTTCGACATGATTCCCCGGTTCCTTGGTGGCTCATTGGTCTACTCGGCACTTGGCGGCCGTTACTGCGTAATCTCTTTCCTATCAAGCCTGTAGGACATGTCTGATGACGTTAGCAGTTGCGCGCGGGTTATCCAGTCGAAGGGATTAATTCGTTGGTGTTGCGTATGGCAGAAACGAAAAGCAAGTACTCAGCGCTTGTTCATCTGCTCACGCTGCCGCTCCTCCTGTTCCCGCAGCTCCGGCGTAAACTCGGCCCCAAAATCCTCCGCCTCGAACACCTGGCGAATCTCGATTTCGGCTTCGGTGCCGGGCATTGGGTTGGGGCAGCGCTTGACCCATTCGATGGCTTCTTCTTTCGACTTCACCTGCCATAACCAAAATCCGGCAATCAGTTCCTTGGTTTCGGCAAACGGGCCGTCGATCACTGAGCGTTTGTCGCCCGAAAAACGCACGCGAGCGCCTTTACTGCTTGGGTGCAGACCTTCTCCCGCCAGCATGATCCCGGCCTTGACCAGTTCCTCGTTGTAATTGCCCATCGCGGTCAGCAGTTCTTCGCTGGGCATGACGCCGGCTTCGGAGTCCGTGCTGGCTTTGACAATGATCATGAATCGCATGGCTTTTCTCCACTGGATTTGAGTGATTCACAGCATGGTCGAATGGCCATGACCTGAATCGACAGCACAACGCACAAATTTTTGGCTGTACACGGACCTGTGGGGGCGAGACCGGCTTGCCGGCGAAGAGGCCCTTACATTCACCGACTGATCTAACGCCTTCGCGAGCAGGCTCGCTCCTACAGGGTTGCAGTGTTGCGAAAACTGCATCACTGCGGGTATTCATGTTCTGTGGTGAGTTATCACGATTTGTATCCGGGGTAGGTCACCGGACCATTTCATGGTTAACTTCTGCCTCGTCGAATTCTCCACATCAACGTTCAGAAGGACTCCGTTCATGGCTCAAGTCACTCTTAAAGGCAACCCGGTTCAAGTCAACGGCCAACTGCCACAAGCCGGTTCCAAGGCGCCAGCCTTTTCCCTGGTTGCCGGCAATCTGTCCGATGTGACCCTGGCGAGCTTCGCCGGCAAGCGCAAAGTGCTGAACATCTTCCCAAGCGTCGACACGCCAACTTGCGCCACGTCGGTGCGCAAGTTTAACGCCCAGGCCAACGATGTCGCCAACACCGTGGTGCTGTGCATCTCCGCTGACCTACCGTTCGCCCAGGCCCGTTTCTGCGGCGCCGAAGGCCTGGAAAACGTACAGAACCTGTCGACCCTGCGCGGTGCCGAGTTCATCGAGAACTACGGCGTGGCCATTGCCGATGGTCCGCTCAAAGGCCTGACCGCCCGTGCCGTTGTGGTACTGGACGAGAACGACAACGTGCTGCACAGCGAGCTGGTCAAGGAAATCGCTGAAGAGCCGAACTACGAAGCGGCGCTCGCTGTTCTGAAATAAGCATACCTTTACAATTGTTAACGGCCTGGCCCTGTCCAGGCCGTTTTCATTTGTGCTTCAGTGTCTTAGATAAATCTCCTGTTACGTAAGCCGAAGGTAAATTGCCGGTAAAGGCGCTTTGCTAAATCCCCGCCAGTGCTTATCGTTCAGCCTCCCGTAGAAAAAGCCCACGCGCCCAATGGTTGATCATTCAATGCAATCCTCTGCTCCCCGTAGTCCTCGTCGCTGGCTGTTCGGCCTGCTTGTCCTGTTGGTCATCGCCGGCCTGTGCTGGAAATTCTGGCCTGGCAGTGCTGCGCCAAAAGAAGGCAACGGACAAAAAGCCGTGGCCGGGCACACCGGCAGGGCCGGGGGGATGCGTCCTGGATTCGGCGGGGCGACCGGGCCGGTTCCGGTGCGTGTGGCGCCGGCGGTCAAGGGTGACTTCCCGCTGTATTACAAGGCGTTGGGCACCGTGACGGCGCTGAACACCATTAATGTGCGCAGCCGGGTGGGCGGCGAACTGATCAAGGTATCGTTCGAAGAAGGGCAGATGGTCAAGGCCGGTGACTTGCTGGCGGAAATTGATCCACGCCCTTACCAGAACGCTTTGCTGCAAGCCGAAGGCACCTTGTTGCAGAATCAGGCGCAACTGAAAAACGCGCAGGTCGATGTCGAGCGTTATCGCAACCTGTACCGCGAAGACAGCATCGCCAAGCAAACCCTGGACACCGCCGAAGCGCTGGTCGGCCAGTATCAAGGCACGGTCAAGACCAATCAGGCGGCGGTCAACGACGCCAAGCTCAATCTCGAATTCACCAAAATCCGTGCGCCGATAGCCGGCCGTGTGGGCCTGCGTCAGCTCGACGTCGGCAACCTGGTGGCGGCCAACGACACAACGGCGCTGGCGATCATCACCCAGACCCAGCCGATCAGCGTGGCGTTCACCTTGCCGGAAAACAGCCTCGACGTGGTGCTGACCCGCTATCGCAGCGGCGCCAAGTTGCCCGCCGAAGCGTGGAACCGTGGCGACACCCAAATACAGGCCACCGGTGTATTGCAGAGCCTCGACAACCAGATCGACGTCACCACCGGCACCCTGAAATTCAAGGCGCGCTACGAAAACCGTGATCAGGCGCTGTTCCCCAATCAGTTCGTCAACGTCCACCTGTTGGCCGACACCCTCAAAGGCGTGGTACTCGCGCCGTCTGCAGCGATTCAATTCGGCACCAACGGCACCTTCGTCTATGCGATGGATGGCGACAAGAAAGTCACGATCCGCCAGTTGAAAGTCGGCGCCAGCGATGGAGACAACACCGTAATCACCGAAGGACTGGCCGCCGGCGATCGTGTCGTCCTGGAAGGCACCGACCGCCTGAAGGAAGGCAGCGAAGTAGAAGTGGTCAACGACACCAAGGATGTGCCGACCACCCCGACCGGGCACCTGCAAGGCAAATCGGCGGCCGACGCGACTGAGCCGGCGACCACCGACAAGGCGAAAAAGGGCGGCGCATGAACATCTCGCGGCTGTTCATCCTTCGCCCGGTCGCCACGACCCTGAGCATGCTGGCCATTATTCTGGCCGGCGTGATCGCCTATCGGCTGTTGCCGGTATCGGCGTTACCACAGGTCGATTACCCGACCATTCGCGTGATGACCCTCTATCCCGGCGCCAGCCCGGACGTCATGACCAGCGCCGTCACCGCGCCGCTCGAACGCCAGTTCGGTCAGATGCCGGGTCTCACCCAAATGGCCTCGACCAGCTCCGGCGGCGCTTCGGTGCTGACCCTGCGGTTCAGCCTCGACATCAACATGGACGTCGCCGAGCAGCAGGTGCAAGCCGCGATCAACGCCGCGACCAATCTGCTGCCCAAGGACCTGCCGGCGCCGCCGGTGTACAACAAGGTCAACCCGGCGGACACCCCGGTGCTGACCCTGGCGATTACCTCCAAAACCATGCTGTTGCCCAAGCTCAATGATCTGGTCGATACGCGCATGGCGCAGAAAATCGCCCAGATCAGCGGCGTCGGCATGGTCAGCATTGCCGGCGGCCAGCGTCAGGCGGTGCGGATCAAGGTCAACCCTGAAGCCCTGGCGGCCAACGGCCTGAACCTGTCGGACGTGCGCACCCTGATCGGCGCCTCCAACGTCAACCAGCCCAAGGGCAACTTCGACGGCCCGACCCGGGTCTCGATGCTCGATGCAAACGATCAACTGACCTCGCCCAAGGATTACGCCAACCTGATTCTGGCCTACACCAACGGCGCGCCGTTGCGGCTCAAGGACGTGGCGGAAATCGTCGATGGGGCGGAGAACGAACGCCTCGCAGCCTGGGCCAATGAGAATCAGGCGGTGTTGCTGAACATTCAGCGCCAGCCGGGCGCCAACGTCATCGAGGTGGTCGACCGGATCAAGGCCTTGCTGCCGAGCATCACCGACAACCTGCCGGCCGGTCTCGAGGTCACCGTACTGACCGACCGCACCCAAACCATCCGCGCATCGGTCACCGACGTGCAACACGAACTGCTGATCGCCATCGCGCTGGTGGTGATGGTCACGTTCCTGTTCCTGCGTCGGGCCAGCGCCACGATCATTCCATCGGTGGCCGTGCCGCTGTCGCTGATCGGCACCTTCGGCGTGATGTACCTCGCCGGTTTCTCGGTGAACAACCTGACCCTGATGGCGCTGACCATCGCCACCGGTTTCGTGGTGGACGATGCGATCGTCATGCTGGAGAACATTTCCCGGTTCATCGAAGAGGGCGACAGCCCGTTGAACGCGGCGCTCAAGGGCGCCAAGCAGATTGGCTTTACCCTGATTTCCCTGACGCTGTCGCTGATCGCGGTACTGATTCCGCTGCTGTTCATGGCCGACGTGGTAGGGCGCTTGTTTCGCGAATTTGCCATCACCCTGGCGGTGGCGATCCTGATTTCCCTGGTCGTGTCGTTGACCCTGACACCGATGATGTGCGCGCGGCTGCTCAAGCGTGAACCCAAGGAAGAAGAGCAAGGCCGCTTCTACCGGGCCAGCGGCGAAGCAATTGATTGGATGATCGCGGCTTACGGGCGCAAGTTAAAGTGGGTTCTCAAGCATCAACCGCTGACGTTGCTGGTGGCCATCGGCACTTTGGCGCTGACGGTGTTCCTTTACATGGTCGTGCCGAAGGGCTTCTTCCCGGTGCAGGACACCGGGGTGATTCAGGGGATTTCCGAGGCGCCGCAGTCAATTTCCTTTGCGGCGATGAGCGAGCGGCAGCAGGAACTGGCGAAAGTGATCCTCGCGGATCCTGCCGTCGAAAGCCTGTCGTCCTACATCGGTGTCGATGGCGATAACTCGACGTTGAACAGCGGTCGCCTGCTGATCAACCTCAAATCCCATGGCAACCGTGACCTGAGCGCCACGGAGGTGATTGCCCGCCTGCAACCGGAACTCGACAAACTGGTCGGTATCCGTCTGTTCATGCAGCCGGTGCAAGACCTGACCATCGAGGACCGGGTCAGCCGCACCCAGTACCAGTTCAGCATGTCGTCGCCGGATTCCGAGCTGCTCAGCCTGTGGAGCAGTCGATTGGTTGAGGCTTTGGCCCAGCGGCCGGAACTGACCGACGTCGCCAGCGACCTTCAGGACAAAGGCTTGCAGGTTTACCTGGTGATCGACCGCGATGCCGCGTCGCGGGTCGGCGTATCGGTGTCGAACATCACCGACGCGCTGTACGACGCCTTCGGCCAACGGCAGATTTCGACCATTTACACCCAGGCCAGCCAGTACCGTGTGGTCCTGCAATCGCAGTCCGGCGAGAAAATCGGCCCGGACGCGCTGAACCAGATTCACGTCAAGACCACCGATGGCGGGCAAGTGCGCCTGTCCAGCCTGGCGCACATCGAAGAGCGTCAGGCGCAACTGGCGATCACCCACATCGGCCAGTTCCCGGCGGTGATGATGTCCTTCAACCTCGCGCCCGGCGTGGCGCTGGGGCATGCAGTGCAAATCATCGAGCAAGTGCAAAAGGACATCGGCATGCCGATTGGCGTGCAGACCCAGTTCCAGGGCGCGGCCGAGGCGTTCCAGGCTTCGCTGTCGAGCACCTTGCTGCTGATTCTGGCGGCGGTGGTGACCATGTACATCGTGCTCGGCGTGCTCTACGAGAGCTACATCCACCCGATCACCATCCTCTCGACCTTGCCCTCGGCGGCGGTCGGCGCCTTGCTGGCGTTGCTGTTGAGTGGCAATGACCTGGGGATGATCGCGATCATCGGCATCATCCTGCTGATCGGTATCGTGAAGAAGAACGCGATCATGATGATCGACTTCGCCCTCGATGCTGAGCGCAATCAGGGCATGGACCCGGAAACGGCGATCTATCAAGCCGCGCTGCTGCGGTTCCGGCCGATTCTGATGACCACGCTGGCGGCGTTGTTCGGCGCGGTGCCGTTGATGCTCGCCACCGGTTCTGGCGCTGAGTTGCGTCAGCCGTTGGGTCTGGTGATGGTCGGTGGCTTGTTGGTGAGTCAGGTACTGACACTGTTCACCACGCCTGTTATCTACCTGTACTTCGACCGCCTCGGTCGTCGTTGGGGCCGCAAGTCCGAGTCCGTGGAAGTGGTCGAGCAGCCATGAACCTCTCCGGACCTTTCATCAAGCGCCCGGTCGCGACCATGTTGCTGAGCCTGGCGATCATGCTGCTGGGCGGGGTGAGCTTCGGCTTGCTGCCGGTGTCGCCGCTGCCGCAAATGGATTTCCCGGTGATCGTGGTTCAGGCCAGCCTGCCCGGCGCGAGCCCGGAGGTAATGGCCTCGACCGTGGCCACGCCGCTCGAACGTTCCTTCGGCGCCATTGCCGGGGTCAACACCATGAGCAGTCGATCCAGCCAGGGCTCGACCCGGGTCATTTTGCAGTTTGACCTCGACCGCGACATCAACGGCGCGGCGCGGGAAGTGCAAGCGGCGATCAACGCCTCTCGCAACCTGCTGCCGAGCGGGATGCGCAGCATGCCAACCTACAAGAAGGTAAACCCGTCCCAGGCGCCGATCATGGTGCTGTCGCTGACCTCGGACGTTTTGGAAAAGGGCCAACTCTACGATTTGGCCTCGACGATCCTGTCCCAGAGCCTGTCCCAGGTGCAGGGCGTGGGCGAAGTACAGATCGGCGGCAGCTCTTTGCCGGCGGTGCGTATCGAGCTCGAACCGCAAGCGCTCAACCAGTACGGCGTGGCGCTGGACGATGTGCGTAACACCATCGCCAACGCCAACGTGCGCCGGCCCAAGGGCTCGGTCGAAGACGGTCAGCGTTTGTGGCAGGTTCAGGCCAACGATCAACTGGAAAAGGCCAAGGACTACGAGTCGCTGATCATCCACTACAACGGCGGTGCGGCACTGCGCCTGAAGGATGTGGCCAAGGTCAGCGACGGCGTCGAAGACCGCTACAACAGCGGTTTCTTCAACGACGACGCGGCAGTGCTGCTGGTGATCAACCGCCAGGCCGGCGCCAACATCATTGAGACCGTCAACGAGATCAAGGCCCAGCTCCCGGCACTGCAAGCGGTGCTGCCGGCCAGCGTCAAACTGAACCTGGCCATGGACCGCTCGCCGGTGATCAAGGCGACCCTGCATGAAGCGGAAATGACCCTGCTGATTGCCGTGGCGCTGGTGATTCTGGTGGTGTTCCTGTTCCTCGGTAACTTCCGCGCTTCGCTGATTCCGACCCTCGCGGTGCCGGTGTCGCTGGTCGGCACCTTCGCGGTGATGTACCTCTACGGGTTCTCGCTGAACAACCTGTCGCTGATGGCATTGATTTTGGCCACCGGGCTGGTGGTGGACGACGCCATCGTGGTGCTGGAGAACATTTCCCGGCACATCGACGAAGGCGTGCCGCCGATGAAGGCCGCTTACCTCGGGGCGCAGGAAGTCGGCTTTACGCTGCTGTCGATGAACGTCTCGCTGGTGGCGGTGTTCCTCTCGATCCTGTTTATGGGCGGGATCATCGAAAGCCTGTTCCGTGAGTTTTCCATCACGCTGGCGGCGTCCATCGTGGTGTCGCTGGTGGTCTCGCTGACGCTGACACCGATGCTGTGCGCCCGTTGGCTCAAGCCACATACGCCGGGTCAGGAAAACCGTTTGCAGCGCTGGAGTCAGCGCGCCAACGAGTGGATGGTCGGCAAATACGCCACCAGTCTCGATTGGGTGCTGCGCCACCGTCGTCTGACATTGCTCAGTTTGATTGTGACAGTTGGCGTGAACATTGCGCTGTATATTGTTGTTCCTAAAACGTTTTTGCCTCAACAGGACACCGGCCAGCTGATCGGTTTCGTGCGCGGCGACGATGGTCTTTCGTTCAGCGTTATGCAACCGAAAATGGAAATCTTCCGCCGTGCCGTGTTGAAAGATGAGGCAGTGGAAAGCGTCGCCGGATTCATCGGCGGCACCAACGGCACCAACAACGCCTTCATGCTGGTGCGTCTGAAGCCGATCAAGGAACGGGCCTTGTCCGCGCAAAAAGTCATCGAACGCCTGCGCAAGGAAATGCCCAAGGTTCCCGGCGCACAGTTGATGCTGATGGCGGATCAGGACCTGCAGTTTGGCGGTGGTCGTGAACAGACCAGCTCGCAGTATTCCTACATCCTGCAAAGCGCCGACCTTGGCGAATTGCGCCAGTGGTACCCGAAGGTCGTCACCGCGCTCAAGGCGTTGCCGGAGCTGACCGCGATTGACGCCCGTGAAGGACGCGGGGCGCAGCAAGTGACCTTGATCGTCGATCGCGATCAGGCCAAGCGCCTGGGCGTCGATATGGACATGGTCACCGCCGTGTTGAACAACGCCTACAGCCAGCGGCAGATTTCGACGATCTACGACAGCCTCAACCAGTATCAGGTGGTGATGGAGGTCAACCCGAAATACGCTCAAGACCCGATCACCCTCAAGCAGGTCCAGGTGATCACCGCCGACGGCGCGCGGATTCCGCTGTCGACCATCGCCCATTACGAAAACAGCCTGGAAGATGATCGCGTCAGCCATGAAGGCCAGTTCGCCTCCGAAAGCATTTCCTTCGACATGGCCGAAGGCGTGACCGTGGAGCAGGGCACTGCGGCCATCGAACGGGCGATTGCCAAGCTCGGTATGCCGGAAGACGTCATCGTGAAAATGGCCGGTACAGCCGATGCCTTTGCCGCCACGCAAAAGAGCCAGCCGTGGATGATTCTTGGCGCGCTGGTGGCGGTGTATCTGGTACTGGGCGTGCTGTATGAAAGCTACATTCATCCGCTGACCATTCTCTCGACCTTGCCGTCGGCGGGGGTTGGCGCGTTGTTGTCGATCTATGCATTGGGCGGCGAGTTCAGCCTGATCTCGTTGCTCGGGCTGTTTTTGCTGATCGGGGTGGTGAAGAAAAACGCCATTCTGATGATCGACCTCGCGCTGCAACTGGAGCGGCAAAAGGGCCTGGAACCGCTGGAGTCGATTCGCAGCGCGTGCCTGCAACGTCTGCGTCCGATCCTGATGACCACGCTGGCCGCGATCCTCGGGGCGTTGCCGCTGCTGCTGAGCCGTGCCGAAGGTGCGGAAATGCGCCAGCCGCTGGGCCTGACCATTATCGGCGGGCTGATCTTCAGTCAGGTGCTGACCCTTTACACCACCCCGGTGGTTTACCTCTATCTCGACAAACTGCGCCATCGTTTCAATAAATGGCGTGGGGTGCGTACTGATGCTGCTCTGGAAACTCCGCTATGACTGACCGTTCGCTTATCAACCTGTCTGCACCGCTGATCACGGCCAGAGGCTCGCGTTTGTTGAGCCTGTCGCTGTGCGTGGCGCTGCTCAGTGCCTGCGCCATCGGCCCGGATTACCAGCGCCCGACGGCCGCCGCGCCGGTGCAGTACAAGGAGGCGGCCGGTTGGCGTCAGGCCAACCCGAGCGATTCCCTGGCCCGCGGTGCCTGGTGGGAGCTGTATGGCGATCAACAGCTCAACGGCCTGATCGACAAACTCAACAGCGCCAACCAGACCGTCGCCCAGTCCGAAGCCCAGTACCGTCAGGCCCAGGCCCTGGTGCGCAGTGCCCGCGGTGCTTTCTTCCCGACGGTGGACCTGACCGTCGGGAAAAACCGTTCCAGCCAGGGCACCGGCAGCAGCAGTTCGAGCCTGAGCAGTTCCTCCAGCGGCATCCGCAACACCTACACGGCCCAGGCCGGGGTCAGTTGGGAGGCCGACGTCTGGGGCAAACTGCGCCGGGGCCTTGAGGCCGACACCGCCAACGCCGAGGCAAGTTTTGCCGATCTGGCGGCGATGCGGTTGAGCCAGCAGTCGGAGTTGGTGCAGAACTACCTGCAATTGCGTGTGATCGATGAGCAAAGGCGCCTGCTGCAAGCGACGGTCGAGGCGTATCAGCGCTCGCTGAAAATGACCGAAAACCAGTATCGCGCCGGCGTTTCCGGCAAGGACGCGGTGGCACAGGCCACCACTCAGCTCAAGAGCACCGAGGCCGAGTTGGTCGATCTGATCTGGCAGCGCGCCCAGTTCGAGAACGCTATCGCCGTACTGATCGGGCTGCCGCCCGCTGAGTTCAGCCTCGCAGAAACCACGGACATCCCGCTGCTGCCCGACGTGCCGCTGAACCTGCCTTCGCAATTGCTCGAACGTCGCCCGGACATCGCCTCTGCCGAGCGCTCGGTGATGGCGGCCAACGCCAACATCGGCGTGGCCAAGGCGGCTTATTACCCGGACCTGACGTTGAGTTTGAACGGCGGTTACAGCAGCAGCACCTCTTCGAACTGGATCAGTGTGCCTAACCGCTTCTGGTCGGTCGGCCCGCAACTGGCAATGACCTTGTTCGACGGCGGTCAGCGCTCGGCGGAAGTGGACCGCAGCGAAGCGGCCTATGACGAAACCGTGGCCAAATACCGTCAGACCGTGCTCGACGGTTTCCGTGAAGTGGAAAACTACCTGGTTCAGCTCAAGGTCCTGGAAGACGAATCCGCCGTGCGCCAACAGGCACTGGACGCGGCGCGTGAGTCGCTGCGCCTGACCCAGAACCAGTACAAGGCCGGGTTGATTGCTTACCTGGATGTGGTCGTGGTGCAAGCCACGGCGCTGAACAATGAACGCAACATGCTGGACTTGTTGCAGAGCCGGCTGATCGCCAGCGTGCAATTGA
Source organism: Pseudomonas sp. BF-RE-25 (assembly GCF_019956105.1). Classification (NCBI taxonomy): domain Bacteria; kingdom Pseudomonadati; phylum Pseudomonadota; class Gammaproteobacteria; order Pseudomonadales; family Pseudomonadaceae; genus Pseudomonas; species Pseudomonas sp. BF-RE-25. Next base: position 285,816 of record NZ_JAHBDB010000011.1, on the reverse strand, counting down.
TTGCGGCGCTGGGCGGCGGATGGGACGGCCAGCTAGAACTCAACAACTGATCCCCGAATTCCCGCATTCCCCCGTATCCCTGTAGGAGCTGTCGAGTGAAACGAGGCGGCGATTTTTGATCTTGCTCCAGATCTTCATTGCCTGAAAGAATCGCCGCCTCGTTTCACTCGACAGCTCCTACAGAGGTGTGGGGTGCGGTTCGGGAGTAACGTTTCAGAGGTATTGCGGGCGATCAAACAAGCGTTTCATCGGCTTGATGGCCCTTTGCTAATTTTCTCAGTGCGTTCTTTTGTGCAATCAGTACAATCGCCCGATTTGCCCCCCGAGAACGGAAGCAGTACGGCGGGGTAGTCGCGAGAAATCCAATGCTCATCGGTAGCTATTCACCCACGCTGGTTATCATTTCGCTCTTCGTAGCGATTCTCGCCTCCTATACCGCACTCGACATGACCGGGCGCATTGCCACCGCCAAAGGTCGGGCTGTGCATTTGTGGACGGCGGGCGGGGCTTTTGCGATGGGCATTGGTGTGTGGTCGATGCATTTCATCGGCATGCTCGCGTTCAAATTGCCGATTGACCTTGGCTACGATGTCACGCTGACATCGCTGTCGCTGCTGACCGCGTTCCTGTCCAGCGGCTTCGCCCTGTGGCTGGTCAGCCAGCCACAATTACCGGCCTGGCAACTAGCGTTCGGCGCACTGGTGATGGGGGCCGGCATCAGCGCCATGCATTACACCGGCATGGCCGCCATGAGCATGCAGCCGGGCATCGATTACGACCCGACGCTATTCAGCTTATCGCTGCTGATAGCCGTCGGCGCCTCGGGCGCGGCGTTATGGATCGCCTTCCGCCTGCGCAAGCACACACCTTACGTCCGGCTGATTCGCGGCGGCGCGGCGGTGATCATGGGCATCGCCATCGTCGGCATGCACTACACCGCCATGGCTGCGGCGCAGTTTCCGGACGGCAGTTTTTGTGGCGCGGCCGTCAACGGTTTAAGCGGCAAGGGCCTGGACAGCCTGGTCTTGATCACCACGCTGGCGGTGTTGAGCATCGCCTTGCTCACCTCGATTCTGGATGCGCGTCTGGAGGCGCGCACCGCCGACCTGGCCCGCTCGCTGACCGAAGCCAATCGTGAACTCACCCAACTGGCGCTGCACGACACCCTGACCGGTTTGCCGAATCGGGTATTGCTGGCCGACCGCATCGGCCAGGCCATGTCGAAGGTGCAGGAGCAGGGCGGTTGTTTTGCATTGATGTTCATCGATCTGGACGGTTTCAAACCAGTCAATGATGCCTTCGGCCATCACATGGGCGACCTGCTGCTGCGGGAAGTCGGCTTGCGCCTGCGCGAGGATCTGCGCAGCCAGGACACCCTGGCGCGGATCGGCGGTGACGAATTTGTCTTGCTGGTGCAACTGCGCGACCAGCATGACGCCCTGAACCTGGCGGCCCGTCAGGTCGGAATGATCGCGCGCTCGTTCCGCGTCGCCGAACATGATTTGCAGATTTCAGCCAGTGTCGGCATCGCCCTCTATCCGGGCAACGGCCAGACGGCCGAAGAGCTGCTGATGAATGCCGATGCGGCGATGTATCACGCCAAGGGCGCGGGCAAAAATGGATACAGCTTCTTCGACGCCTCGATGAACAGCAACGCGCGTAAACAACTGCAATTGCTGCAAGACCTGCGTAATGCCGTGGACCAGCAACAATTCAGCCTCTATTACCAGCCCAAATTCGACGCCAGCAATGGCCGGCCGGTCGGCGCCGAAGCGCTGTTGCGTTGGGTGCACCCGACTCAGGGCATGCTGCTGCCGGATAAATTCATCGAGCTGGCGGAGAAGACCGGGCTGATCATCCCGATTGGCGACTGGGTGCTTAACGAAGCCTGCCGCCAGATGCGCGAGTGGTACGTGCTCGGCTACACCGACTGGCGCATCGCGGTGAACCTCTCGGCCCTGCAGTTCTGCCATGCTGGCCTGGTTCAGAGTGTCGCCAAAGCCCTGGCCACGCACCATTTGCCCGCCAACAGCCTGACTCTGGAAATCACCGAAACCACCGCCATGAGTGACGCCGATGCGAGCATGACGGTGCTTAACGAGCTCTCGGAGATGGGCGTCGACCTGTCCATCGATGACTTTGGCACTGGCTATTCGAGTTTGATGTACCTCAAGCGCTTGCCGGCCAATGAATTGAAGATTGACCGTGGTTTTGTTCGCGACCTGGAACGCGACAGCGACGACGCCGCGATCGTTTCCGCCATCGTCGCGCTGGGCCAGGCACTGGGTTTGCGGATTGTCGCCGAAGGGGTGGAAACCGACGTGCAGCAGGATTTCCTCACTCAACTGGGCTGTGATTCGTTGCAGGGTTACCTGCTGGGGCACCCGCTGCCGGCGGAGCGCTTCATGGTCGACATCCTTCGAGCGGAGCGTGCGGCCGCGTTACCGCTTACCGCCGAGTCACTCACCCTGTAGGAGCCGGCTTGCCGGCGATGGGGCCCGTGAGATTTACGTCGATTTCGAGGACGCTATCGCCAGCAAGCCGGCTCCTACAGAGGACCGTGTTGTTCAGATCGTTCAGGCCCGCCACAAAACCTTGTAGGAGCCGGCTTGCCGGCGATGGCGTCCGCCTGGACACCACAACACCCCATGCAAAAAACGCCGATGGCGGTTATTCTTGCCCCCGACTGCTTACGCTTGAACGGGGAAAGCTCGCATGGACAAAGTCATCGTCATCACCGGCGGCAGCCGCGGCATCGGTGCCGCCACAGCCTTGTTGGCCGCCGAACAGGGCTATCGGATCTGCATCAACTATCAATCCGACGAAGAAGCTGCGCACCGTGTGCTCGAGCAAGTCCGCGCCCTCGGTGCCCAAGCCATCGCGGTCCGTGCCGACGTCAGCATCGAAGACGAAGTGATCACCTTGTTTCACCGGGTCGACACCGAACTGGGCCGGGTCACCGCACTGGTCAACAACGCCGGCACCGTGGGGCACAAATCCCGGGTCGACGAAATGTCCGAATTCCGCATCCTCAAAATTCTCAAAACCAACGTCCTGGCGCCAATCCTCTGCGCCAAACACGCGATCCTGCGCATGTCGCCCAAACATGGCGGCCAGGGTGGCAGCATCGTCAACGTCTCCTCGGTAGCCGCACGCTTGGGCGCCCCCAACGAATACGTCGACTACGCGTCCTCCAAAGGCGCGCTCGACACCTTCACCGTCGGCCTGTCCAAGGAAGTGGCCGGCGAAGGTATCCGCGTCAACGCCGTGCGACCTGGCTATATCTACACCGATTTCCACGCACTGAGCGGCGATCCGGACCGGGTCAGCAAACTGGAATCGGCAATACCGATGGCACGCGGTGGCCGGCCGGATGAAGTGGCGGAAGCGATTGTGTGGTTGTTGTCGGATAAGGCGTCGTATGCGACGGGGACGTTTGTTGATCTTGGTGGCGGACGCTAGCCCTCAAATGTTGTGGTGCCTGTTCTGGTCTCATCGCGAGCAGGCTCGCTCCCACAGTGGAACACGGTCAACTGTAGGAGCGAGCCTGCTCGCGAAGGCGATAGACCAAACACTATCAAACCTTCAAAACGACCGCACAATCCGCCCCAACGTCTCCATCGCCTTCTCCGAAGCCTCATTCCAGGGGCTGCCATAATTCAGTCGAATACAATTCCTGAACCGCTGCGCCGGTGAAAATATCGGCCCCGGCGCAATGCTGATCCCTTGCGCCAATGCCATCTGAAACAACTTCAACGAGTCCATCTGCGGCGGCAATTCCAGCCATAAAAAATACCCGCCGGCCGGTTGGCTGACGCGAGTCTGCGCCGGGAAATAGCGAGCAATCGCCGCCAGCATCGCACTCTGCTGTTCTTCCAACGCATAACGCAGTTTGCGCAGATGCCGGTCATAGCCGCCATGTTGCAGATAATCGGCAATGGCCGCCTGCGCCGGCATCGATGCGCACAGCGAGGTCATCAACTTCAACCGCTCAATCTTCTGCGCATAGCGCCCGGCAGCCACCCAGCCAATGCGATAACCAGGGGCGAGGCTCTTGGCGAACGAGCCGCAATGCATCACCAACCCTTCGGTATCGAACGCTTTCGCCGGTTTCGGCGCCTGCTGCCCGTAATAGAGTTCTGCGTAGACATCATCTTCGATCAGCGGTACCTGATGGATTCGCAACAGCTCCACCAGTTCCTGTTTCTTGGGCTCGGGCATGGTGGCGCCCATGGGGTTCTGGAAGCTGGTCATGCACCAGCAGGCCTTGATCGGGTGGCGTTCCAGGGTTTGCGCGAGCACGCCGAGGTCGATGCCGTCGCGTGGGTGCACGGGGATTTCCACGGCTTTGAGTTTCAGCCGTTCGAGGATTTGCAGGCAGGCGTAGAACGCAGGGGCTTCGATGGCCACCAGGTCGCCGGGTTCGGTGACGGCTTGCAGGCACAGGTTCAACGCTTCGAGGGCGCCGTTGGTGATCAGCAGTTCTTCCATGGGCAGCATCAGACCGCCGACCATATAGCGCAGGGCGATTTGTCGGCGCAGTTGCGGGTTGCCTGGCGACATGTCGGTAACGACCATGCGCGGATCCATGTCCCGGGCGGCGCTGGCCAGGGAGCGGGACAGGCGTTGCAGGGGAAACAGGGTCGGGCTGGGGAACGCCGAGCCGAAGGGTACGGTGTTGGGGTCTTTGATCGAGTCGAGGACCGAGAACACCAGTTCGCTGACGTCGACTTCGGTGGACTCATTGACCTGACTGCTGATCACCGGCTCTGAAAACGGGCTCGGCGCATGGGTGTTGACGAAGTAGCCGGAACGCGGGCGGGCGCGGATCAGGCCACGGCGCTCCAGCAGGTAATAGGCCTGGAACACAGTGGACGGGCTGACGCCGTAGGTCTGGCTGGCATAGCGCACCGAGGGCACGCGCTGGCCGGGGCCGAGGACGCCGGAGCGGATCAGTTCAGCGATGTCGTCGGCGAATTTTTCGTAGCGTTTCATTTAAAGCCCGGTTCGGTGTCATTCAGGAAAATCGAGGTGACATCTTCGCGGGCGAGCCTCGCTCCTACAGACACCATCGTACCGTAGGAGCGAGGCTTGCCCGCGAATGGCAGCACCGCAGTCTAAGGGATCAACGGTTCATCGGCGCAACAAACCGGCTTTTGGCCACGCTATAAATCTCAGGTTCATCGCTGTCGACGATCTTGAAACTGATGCTCTGCGAGCTGCTGCTCGGCCGTTCGGTGGTCATCGCCACGGACACCGGCACGTCGACAATTTCACCCGGTGCCAGGCTCAGTTCGGTCTTGCCTTGCAGCTGGAAGCCGTCGCCATCGACCAGGGTCAAGCGGTAGTCCTGACGTTGCTGGGTCTTGTTGATGACCTTAAGGCTGTAGATGTTTTCGATCTGCCCCTGGCTGTTCTCGCGGAACAGACCACGGTCCTTGCTGACGTCCAGCGACACCATCGGCCGTTCCACCAGTGCGAGGGCGAGGGCGCCGATCATCACCAGCAACACCGCGGTGTAGCCGATCAGCCTTGGCCGCAGCAGATGCGTCTTGCCACCTTGCAACTCGTGCTCCGAGGTGTAGCTGATCAGGCCACGGGCATAGCCCATTTTGTCCATGATCGAATCGCAAGCGTCGATACACGCGGCGCACCCGATGCACTCCATCTGCAAGCCATCGCGGATGTCGATGCCGGTCGGGCAGACCTGCACGCACAGTTGGCAATCGATGCAATCACCAAGGCCGACGTCGGCAGGTTTCACCTCACGTTTGCGTGGGCCACGGTTTTCGCCACGGGCGACATCGTAGGAAATGGTCAGCGTGTCTTTGTCGAACATCACGCTCTGGAACCGTGCATACGGGCACATGTGCATGCACACCGCTTCGCGCAGCCAACCGGCGTTGATGTAAGTCGCGCCGGTGAAAAACAGCACCCAAAACAGGCTGACACCGCCCATCTGCAAGGTCAGCAACTCTTCGGCCAGCGGCCGGATCGGCGTGAAGTAACCGACAAACGTCAGGCCCGTCATCAAACTGATCGCCAGCCACAGCGTGTGCTTGGCCGAGCGACGCATCAGTTTATTCACGCCCCAGGGCGCGGCTTGCAGCTTGATTCGCTGGTTACGCTCGCCTTCGGTGATCTTCTCGCACCACATGAAAATCCAGGTCCAGGAACTCTGCGGGCAGGTGTAGCCGCACCAGACCCGGCCGGCAAACACGGTGATCGCAAACAGACCGAACGCGGCAATGATCAACAGTGCCGACAACAGGATGAAATCCTGCGGCCAGAAGGTCGCACCGAAGATGTGGAATTTGCTTTCGGAAAGGTCCCAGAGCACAGCCTGACGGCCACCCCAGTTCAACCACACGGTGCCGAAAAACAGCAGAAACAGAAATCCCGCACCGCTCAGGCGCAGGGTTCGGAACAGGCCGGTGAAGCTGCGGGTGTGGATCAGGTTGTCGCTGGACTTGGCCTTCATCTTTGGACGCGAAGGCTCAAATGTTTCTACGGTTCGGACGGGGATTCTTTCGCTCATGGTCTTTCGCTCATCAGCCTCCATCAGGCATGAGCACTATGAGCGGCGATCTGTTTGCATAACAGACTCAGGTATCGCAATAAAAAGCGGATCAGATGAGCGTTGAGCCTCGTCCTGCGACAAGTTGATGCACCCGTCAAAACGGGGCGCGGGCGTCTATATCAGGCGCCCGCGCGTGATGTTGATCCGGGTCAGTCAAATCACCGAATCACTGTTGGTGGCCTTCAGATGCCGTCGACCGTCCACTGCGCCTGCTACGGTCAATGCATCGGCTTCTGCTTCGGTGATGTAAATGCGCTGGCCGTCGATGTCTACCGCCGACATGGCCTTGGCGCCGTCGGTGATGATGGTGACGTCGGGGCACAGACGGATTTCTTCGCCGTTCTGCGTGATGAAGAAGCAGGTCTGGTTTTCGATGCGCACAGTCATGGAGAGGTCCTTTTTCTGCGGGTTCATGACTGTTAGGGCATCCGCGGCCGCCATCGTTCTGTGCAACCGATTAATGGTCGGCGCGGTCCATCCTCTATCGAGCATCTACAAGGATTGCACCATGAACGCCTGGTGGCATGAGGTTTGGGTGACGCTGCAAGCGGAGTTCGCCGACATCGGCGACGCCTCACAACTGACACGAATTACCGTCAGATTGCTGATAGCGGCGATTTTGGGCGGGATTCTGGGGTTCGAGCGTGAACACAAGGGCAAGGCGGCCGGAGTGCGAACGCACATGTTGGTCGCCCTTGGCGCGGCATTGTTTGTGCTGGTGCCGCAAATGTCCGGTTCTCAGGCGGATGCCATGAGCCGCGTGGTGCAAGGCGTGATCGCCGGGATCGGCTTTCTCGGTGCCGGGACCATCCTGAAAAACCAGGACGGTGATGAAGGCCACGTGAAAGGCCTGACCACCGCCGCCGGGTTGTGGATGACTGCGGCGATTGGTGTTTCCGCCGGGTTGGGGCGTGAGGCGACGGCGGTGTTCAGTACGTTGCTGGCGTTGGGGATTTTCAGTGTGATGCCGAGGATCGTGAAACTACTCGAAAACAAAGACTGACACGGACCTGTAGGAGCCGGCTTGCTGGCGATAGCGGTCGTCCAGATAACGCCATGTTTAATGTACGGACGCCATCGCCAGCAAGCTGGCTCCTACAGGGGGCGCGGCATCATTCGGGACTGACGATTACCGGCGGGATGGTTTCTGGCGGATCTTCACGCGGTGGAGGGGTAGTACCCGGCGGATCCTGCTCGGGTACAGGTTGCGGTTCAGTCGGTGGAATCGTCGGTTGGTCGATGTTCGGATCGGGCGTTTCTGCCGGGATTGGAATACTCATCGTGGAAGCCTCCAGTGGCACATGGCGCAAGTCGTGCTTAAGTGTGTTGACCACTTCGCGCAGGAATTGATTCCACCGGATACCCAGGCAAATCCCCGTGAACTTTACCGGCGCCCGTCGCTCGGAACTTAAGTGAGTTCATTCCGGGGCCGCTGGCCTTGCGCGAATGACGACCAGGTACAAGAGCGTCCATGGGGCGTGAAGGAGAGATGCTCGATGACTGCTGAAAAACCCACAGAGCTCAACTACAACCCTCATATGCCGCTGTCGCAGGCGTTACTGCTACCGCGCATCGCCATCGAAAACACCATGCCGACCCTCGATGGCGGGCAATTCGCCGTTAAAGCGGTGGTGGGGCAAGACGTGGTCGTCACCAGCAAAGTCTTCGCCGACGGTCATGACAAACTGGCCGTCCGGGTCCGCTGGCGTGCCGCCGACGATGAGGTCTGGCAGAGCGAAGTCATGGGCGAGTTGGGCAACAACGGTTATCAAGGCCAGTTCCGCGTCGACCGCCAAGGCCGTTATGTGTTCTGCATCGAAGCCTGGGTCGATCAGTTCGCCAGCTTCTGTTATGAGCTGGAAAAAAAGTACACGGCCCGCGTGCCGGTCAGTCTTGAGTTGCAGGAGGGGCGCAATCAGGTCCAGCAGGCGGCCGAACGCACTGAAGGGCCACTCAGCGAAGCGCTGGCCGCGCTGCACCATGAATTGTCCGGGTTGCTCGAAAACGAGCAGGTCGCACTGTTTTTGCACCAGCGTAGCGCTGACCTGATGGCCGAGGCCGATCACCACGCTTTTTTGAGCCTGAGCGCCGAGTATCCGCTGGATGTCGAACGCGAGCTCGCGCAGTTTGCCAGTTGGTATGAGTTGTTCCCGCGTTCGATCACCGATGACCCGGCCCGTCACGGCACCTTCAACGACGTGCATTCGCGGCTGCCGATGATCCACGACATGGGGTTCGACGTGCTGTACTTTCCGCCGATCCACCCGATCGGACGCAGCTACCGCAAAGGCCCGAACAACTCGCTCACCGCTGGCCCCGACGATCCGGGCAGCCCCTATGCCATTGGCAGTGAAGAGGGCGGGCATGAGGCGATTCATAAGGAGCTGGGCACCCGCGAAGACTTCCGTCGGCTGGTGGCTGCAGCGGCTGACCATGGCCTGGAAATCGCGCTCGACTTTGCCATCCAGTGTTCCCAGGACCATCCGTGGCTCAAACAGCACCCCGGCTGGTTCAACTGGCGCCCGGACGGCACGATCAAATACGCCGAGAACCCGCCGAAGAAATACCAGGATATCGTCAACGTCGACTTCTATGCCGTCGAAGCGATTCCCAGCCTGTGGGTCGAGTTGCGCGACATCGTGGTCGGCTGGGTCGAGGAGGGCGTGAAGCTCTTTCGCGTCGACAACCCGCACACCAAACCGTTGCCGTTCTGGCAGTGGCTGATCGCCGATGTGCGGGCGCTGTACCCGGAGGTGATTTTTCTCGCCGAAGCCTTCACCACGCCGGCGATGATGGCGCGCCTGGGCAAGGTGGGGTATTCGCAGAGCTACACCTACTTCACCTGGCGCAACACCAAGCATGAACTGTCGACGTACTTCACCGAACTCAACGAATCGCCGTGGCGCGAATGCTACCGGCCGAATTTCTTCGTCAATACGCCAGACATCAACCCGGCGTTTCTGCATGAGTCGGGGCGCGCCGGTTTTCTGATCCGTGCGGCGCTGGCGACTATGGGCTCCGGGTTGTGGGGCATGTATTCCGGGTTCGAACTCTGCGAAGCCGCGCCCGTGCCGGGGAAGGAGGAATACCTCGATTCCGAGAAGTACGAGATTCGCCCAAGAGACTTCAATGCGCCCGGCAACATCATCGCCGAGATCGCTCAGCTCAATCGCATTCGTCGGCAAAACCCGGCGCTGCACACGCATTTGGGGCTAAGGGTCTACAACGCCTGGAATGACAACATTCTGTATTTCGGAAAGCGCAGCGCCGATGGCAGCAATTTCATTCTGATGGCCGTCAGCCTCGATCCGCACAACGTTCAGGAAGCGAACTTCGAATTGCCGCTGTGGGAAATGGGTTTGTCCGACGACGCCAGCACCCAGGGCGAGGATTTGATGAACGGGCATCGCTGGACCTGGCACGGCAAGTACCAGTTCATGCGGATCGACCCGGCGCATCAGCCGTTCGGGATCTGGCGCATTACCGTCTAAACGCAGGATCTGTAGGAGCCGGCTTGCTGGCGATAGCGCAATTGCATTCAACAGTTTCGTTGACTGGCCCGCCGCCATCGCCAGCAAGCCGGCTCCTACAAGGGAAATCATTGCGTCGGAGGACTGTGAACGGCCCAGCGACCTTCTCGAACTCAACAGGAGTTTCAAATGGCGAAGAAACCCAAGGCAGCCACGTTTATCAAGGACCCGCTCTGGTACAAGGATGCGGTGATCTACCAGGTTCACGTTAAGTCTTTTTTCGACTCAAACAACGACGGGATCGGCGACTTTCCCGGCCTTATCGCCAAACTCGATTACATTGCCGACCTCGGCGTCAACACCATCTGGCTGTTGCCGTTTTATCCCTCGCCACGACGCGATGACGGTTACGACATCGCCGAATACCGTGGCGTGCACCCCGATTACGGCACCATGGCCGACGCCAAACGCTTTATCTCTGAAGCGCACAAACGTGGCTTGCGGGTGATTACCGAACTGGTCATCAATCACACCTCGGACCAGCACGCGTGGTTCCAGCGCGCGCGCAAAGCCAAACCCGGCTCGGCCGCGCGGGACTTTTACGTCTGGTCCGATGACGATCAAAAATACGACGGCACCCGCATCATTTTTCTCGACACCGAGAAATCCAACTGGACCTGGGACCCGGTCGCCGGCCAGTACTTCTGGCACCGCTTCTATTCCCACCAGCCGGACTTGAACTTCGATAACCCGCAGGTCATGAAAGCCGTGCTCTCGGTGATGCGCTATTGGCTGGACATGGGCATCGACGGCTTGCGTCTGGATGCGATTCCGTACCTCATCGAGCGCGACGGCACCAACAACGAAAACCTGCCCGAGACCCACGATGTCCTCAAGCAGATCCGTGCCGAAATCGACGCCAATTATCCCGATCGCATGCTGCTGGCCGAGGCCAACCAGTGGCCGGAAGATACCCAGTTGTACTTCGGCGACACCGATACAAAAGGCCTGAACGGCGACGAATGCCACATGGCCTTTCACTTCCCGCTGATGCCGCGGATGTACATGGCGCTGGCCCAGGAAGACCGTTTCCCGATCACCGACATTCTGCGTCAGACCCCGGAAATCCCGGCCAACTGTCAGTGGGCGATTTTCCTGCGCAACCACGATGAGCTGACTCTGGAAATGGTCACCGACAAGGAGCGCGATTACCTGTGGAATTACTACGCCGCCGACCGTCGCGCGCGGATCAACCTGGGGATTCGCCGTCGTCTCGCGCCGCTGATGGAGCGTGATCGTCGTCGCGTGGAATTGCTCAATAGCCTGTTGCTGTCGATGCCCGGCACACCGACGCTGTATTACGGCGATGAAATCGGCATGGGCGACAACATCTACCTCGGCGACCGCGATGGCGTGCGCACGCCGATGCAATGGTCGATCGACCGTAATGGCGGGTTTTCCCGCGCCGACCCGGCGAGCCTGGTGCTGCCGCCGATCATGGACCCGCAATACGGCTACCTGTCGGTCAACGTCGAAACCCAGGCCGGCGACCCGCATTCGCTGCTGAACTGGACCCGCCGCATGCTCGCGGTGCGCAAACAGTCCAAGGCCTTTGGCCGTGGCACCCTGAAAATGCTGTCGCCGAGCAACCGCCGGATTCTGGCCTACACCCGTGAATTCACCGGGACCGACGGCAAGCACGAAATCATCCTGTGCGTGGCCAACGTGTCCCGCAGCGCGCAAGCGGCAGAGCTCGACCTGTCGGCCTACGTCGGCATGGTGCCGGTGGAGATGCTCGGCGGGAATGCGTTCCCGCCGATTGGGCAATTGAATTTTCTCCTGACCCTGGCACCGTATGGCTTCTATTGGTTTGTACTGGCAGCAGAAAACCAGATGCCGAGCTGGCACGTCGAGCCGGCGCAAAGCCTGCCGGACTTCACCACGCTGGTGCTGAAGAAACGCATGGAGGAACTGCTCGAAACGCCGTCCCGTGGCACGCTGGAGCAGAGCATCTTGCCAAGCTGGTTGCAGAACCGGCGTTGGTTCGCCGGCAAGGACGCTGCCATCGACAAGGTCAACCTGGCCTACGGCGTGCGTTTCGGTGATGCGCAGCATCCGGTGCTGTTGAGTGAAATCGAAGTCACCAGCGGCGGCCAGACCAGTCGTTACCAATTGCCGTTCGGCTTCATTGCGGACGATCAGGTCGGGCCGGCATTGCCGCAGCAACTGGCGTTGTCGCGGGTGCGACGCGGACCACAGGTGGGTTTGATCACCGATGCCTTCAGCCTCGAACACTTCATCCGCGCCGTGCTGTCAGCCATGCAGGACAACACGGTGTTGCCTTCCGATGGCGGCGAAATCCGCTTCGAGCCGACTGCCGCACTGGCCGGCCTGGGGCTGACGGCGGAATCGGAAGTGCGTTACCTGTCCGCCGAGCAGTCCAACAGTTCGGTGGTGGTGGGCAAAACCATGGTGCTGAAGCTGATCCGCAAGATCGCCTCGGGCGTGCACCCGGAACTGGAAATGAGCGCGTACCTGACCAACGCAGGCTTTGCCAATATCTCGCCGCTGCTGGGTTCGGTGGTTCGCCGCGACGCCAAGGGCGAAGACAATCTGCTGATGATCGCCCAAGGCTATTTGAGCAATCAGGGCGATGCGTGGGAATGGACGCAGAACAACCTCGAACGGGCGCTACGCGATGAACTGGCCGACGCGATGTCCGAGCAGGAGCAGCATTACAACGCTCTCGGCGAGTTGAAAGACTTCGCCGCAATGCTTGGTCAGCGCCTGGGTGAAATGCACCTGGTGCTGGCGGCGTCTACCGACGACCCGGACTTCGCCCCGCACGTCACCACGCAAAAAGACGCCCTGGCCTCGGCCAAGGATGTCGCGGCGCAACTGGAGCACGCGCTGAAGTTGCTCAAGCAGCATCAAAGCGAACTGAACCCGGCAGACAAAACCCTGGTCAGCCGTTTACTGGACAACAAAAAAGCCATCCTCGGCCATGTCCAGGAACTGGGTAAAAAAGCAGTCGGTGGTCTGCGGATTCGCGTCCACGGCGACTTGCACCTCGGGCAGGTGCTGGTGATCAAGGGGGATGCGTACCTGATCGACTTCGAAGGCGAACCGGCACGGCCACTGGCCGAACGTCGCGGCAAACACAGCCCCTATAAAGATGTCAGCGGCGTGTTGCGTTCCTTCGACTACGCTGCGGCGATGACGATCAACGTACACAACGCCGATCAGACCTCCGATGTGCAGGCGGCTCGCCAGCGCGTTGCCGATCGCTATTTAAGTGAAGCGCGACAGGCATTTGTCGACGCTTATCGGCTGGCGGCAGCTAGTCTTGCTCATGCGTGGCAAGATCCGGAAGGCGAGGACGCCGCGCTGGCGTTGTTCGGTCTGGAAAAAGCGGCGTATGAGGTGGCCTATGAGGCAGAGAATCGGCCCACCTGGTTGCCCGTGCCGTTGCACGGTTTATATGGATTATTGAGTGGGCTTAAACCCTTTTCCGATCTTGGTGGAGAGTAGTCATGAGTTTCTCGAACAAGGAACAGGGTCACGCTAGAGAGGCGTTACTGCCCAGGTCCCGGGACATTGATGCGCTGGTACGCGCTGAACATCACGACCCCTTTGCAATCCTCGGCCCCCATGGCGATGGTGCTGGCGGGCAATTTATTCGGGCTTATCTACCTGACGCGCTGAGCGTGCAGGTGCTGGCCAAGGACTCCGGCGAAGAACTCGGCAGCCTTGAAGCCACCCAGACGCCGGGGTTGTTTGTCGGGCATTTCGAGCACGCGCAGCCGTATGTGCTGCGTACCCGTTGGGCCGGTGGCGAACAGGTGTCCGAGGACCCTTACAGCTTTGGCCCGTTGCTCGGTGAAATGGACTTGTACCTGTTCGCCGAGGGCAATCACCGCGACTTGAGCAGTTGCCTCGGTGCGCAGCTGAAAAACGTCGACGGCGTCGACGGCGTGCGTTTCGCCGTGTGGGCACCCAACGCCAGGCGGGTGTCGGTGGTCGGCGATTTCAATAACTGGGATGGGCGTCGCCACCCGATGCGCTCGCGTCACCCGACCGGCGTCTGGGAAGTGTTCATCCCGCGCATGCAGGCAGGCGAGGCTTACAAGTACGAGATCCTCGGTGCCCACGGCATTCTGCCGCTCAAGGCTGATCCAATGGCCCTGGCCACCGCGCTGCCGCCGGACACTGCGTCGAAAGTCGCCTCACCCCTGAGCGTCGAATGGCAGGATCACGCGTGGATGCAGGCACGCGTCGAGCGTTCACAACCGAGCGCGCCGCTGTCGATCTACGAATTGCACGCTGGCTCCTGGCAGTGCGAACTGGACGATCTGGGCGAAGTCGCGCGTCAGTACACCTGGCACGAACTGGGTGAACGGTTGATCCCGTACGTGAAGGATCTGGGCTTCACCCACATTGAGCTGATGCCGATCATGGAGCACCCGTTCGGCGGTTCGTGGGGCTATCAACTGCTCTCGCAATTCGCCCCGAGTGCGCGTTACGGTTCACCGGATGACTTCGCCGCGTTCGTCAACGCCTGTCACCTGGCCGACATCGGCGTCATCCTCGATTGGGTGCCGGCGCATTTCCCGACCGATGTCCACGGCCTGGCGCAATTCGACGGCACCGCGCTGTACGAATACGGCAACCCGCTGGAAGGTTTCCACCAGGATTGGGACACGCTGATCTACAACCTCGGACGCACCGAGGTGCACGGCTACATGCTGGCGTCGGGGCTGCACTGGCTCAAGCATTTCCATGTCGATGGCCTGCGCGTCGATGCGGTGGCGTCGATGCTGTATCGCGATTACTCGCGCAAGGCCGGCGAATGGGTGCCGAACCGTCACGGTGGGCGGGAGAACCTTGAAGCGATCGACTTCCTGCGTCACCTCAACGACGTGGTCAACCTCGAAGCCCCTGGCGCACTGGTGATCGCCGAAGAATCCACCGCGTGGCCAGGCGTGAGCCAGAGCACCCAACAGGGCGGCCTGGGTTTTGATTACAAATGGAACATGGGCTGGATGCACGATTCGCTGCATTACATCCAGCAGGATCCGGTGTACCGCGCGCATCATCACAACGAACTGAGTTTCGGCCTGGTATACGCCTGGTCCGAGCGCTTCATTCTGCCGATCTCCCACGACGAAGTGGTCCACGGCAAACACTCGCTGATCGACAAAATGCCCGGCGACCGCTGGCAGAAATTCGCCAACCTGCGCGCGTACCTGAGCTTCATGTGGGCGCATCCGGGCAAGAAGCTGTTGTTCATGGGCTGCGAGTTTGGCCAGTGGCGCGAGTGGGATCATGATCAGCAGCTGGATTGGTACTTGCTGCAGTACCCGGAACACCAAGGCGTGCAGAAACTCGTTGGCGACCTCAACCGGTTGTACCGCGAAGAACCGGCGTTGCATGAGCAGGACGACGTGCCGCAAGGGTTCCAGTGGTTGATTGGCGATGACGCGATCAACAGCGTTTACGCGTTCCTGCGCTGGAGCAAGGATGGGCGGCCGGTGCTGGTGGTGGCCAACTTTACGCCGGTACCGCGCCAGGCTTATCGCATTGGCGTGCCGTTTGCGGGGCGCTGGACTGAGGTGATCAACAGTGATGCGGCGACGTATGCCGGTTCGAATTACGGGAACAGCGGCGGGGCGTCTACCGAGGAAGAGGCCAGCCATGGGCAGGCGCTTTCCTTGGTGCTGAATTTGCCGCCGTTGGCGGTGTTGATGTTGCGGCCGGAGGGTTGATCTAAAAACGCGTCGCTGCCATTCGCCAGCAAGCCGGTCTCGCTCCCACAGGGGTCACGCTGTACCTGTGGGAGCAGCGGTGCGACGACCCGGCTTGTCCGCGATGGTGTCAGCCGGGACAACGCATTTCATGAAAACCGACGCTCACCAGCGCATCCGCACGCCAAGGCTGCCAATCAGCCCATTCAAATCATTTTCATCCACACTGCTGCTGTAATCGGCACTGACATACAGGCTCACGGCGGGAGTCACTCTGGCCACCAGGCCCAAACCCACTTCGACCGTCGATGAATAGCGGCTGGTGCTTATCTTGTCGACCTGATCCAGGGTCACGGTATTGCCGGTGTACACCGTGTGCCACAAGTTGGTCCGCACATACGGTTCGACCCCGAGGCCGTTGATGTCGTAGCTACCTTTCAACCGTGCACCGACCCGGCCGCTCCAGGATGTCAGGTCGCTGGACGAAGCGTTGCCGGAACCGGCGTACGGGGTGTCCAGGGTGATGCGCTGATTGATCAACTGCGCCTGGGGTTCGACGACCCAGTTGTCGCCCAGACCAATCGGAAAGCCGCCTTCCACCGAGAAGGTGACTGCGCTGCCTTCGGCGGCTTGTCGCGCCCCTTGTTCATTACGACTGAAACCGTTGACCCGACCGCCACTGGCCGTCAAGTCGACGTGCCAGCCCTGTGGGCCGGTCAGGCTCCAGTAGGCGCCGAGGCTCTGGCCTTGCAGGTTGAGGGTGTCGGTGTTGGGGTCGGCAAGGGCGCGACTGGTCAGCAGGCCGTTGCTGTTGCCTTGAAACTGGCTCATCCCGCCGATCAGCCCGACCTGCTGGGTATGGCCACTACCGCTTTGAAGGGTGAGGATCGCCGGGCCTTTGAATTCGTTGGCACCAGGAATGCTGAATCCCTGGGACAGATAATCGGTTTGTGCCTGACGCGACGCCTGTCCATAGAGCTGATCCCAGGCCGAGGGCGCAGCGTCTTCGATGGTCAGGTGTGAACTTCGCAAATCAGGGTTGGCGCTGAAGCGGCCAGGGTAGGTGTTAGCGAGCGCGGGCAAGGTGAGCACCGGGACCTCCTGATCATACCAGGGGGTTGTTTCTTCCTCGGCAGGCGAGGCCTGCACTTCCATGGATGAGCACAGCAAGAGTGAACTCGACACCGTGCAAAAAGTAACTTTGATCTCTTGTGGGGTGAATGAAGTTTTCATGGAGGTCTACCTTGCAGTCGCATGTGGTATCTCGCTCTGGCGTCTCTCCTACCCCTGATTGAGGGGCGACCGAATGGACTGGGGCAAGCCGCTGGCGGCCCGTTTTGACGGGTGTCTGGGGGTTGCTCCGGGTGGTACTTCCGGGGGTAGTAACGTCAAGTCAAGAAGACCGATGGCGTCGCGTCAAGAAAATGAACGATAAGCGGTATGTCTATTTTGGCCGTTGCAACTGATTGTTTTTTGGCGCTTATCTAAGTTCTTGTTTGTACGAAAAATCATCGTGAAAGTATTGTTCCAGAGGCGTTTGAGCAGCCGACGGTCGGTAAGAAAGTCGATGTGAACGGCGAGATTCACTGGCGCATCCCTTAGAACATTACTGTCAATATCAATGATGCCTGACGGATCATGCCTGAAACACTAAAGACGCACTTCCACTGCCAACGGCAAATGGTCCGACAGATGCGTCCACGGCTTGCTGCCCAATATCCGCGGGTCATGGCTGCTGGCATTGCGCAGATAAATCCGGTCCAGTCGCAGTAGCGGAAACCGTGCTGGATAGGTTTTTGCCGGGCGACCATGGTGGCGCTCGAATGCTTCGTGCAGGTAGTCGTGGCGGGCTAGGGCGGCGTTGCCTTGTAGCTGCCAGTCGTTGAAGTCGCCGGCGATGATCACCGGTGCATCGTCGGGTAAAGACTCGAGCAGTTGGCAGAGTAACTGGAGCTGCAACTGACGATGACTTTCCAGCAGGCTCAGGTGTACGCAAATCGCGTGGACTTCGGCGTGGCCCGGTACGTCGAGCAGGCAATGCAGCAGACCGCGGCGCTCGGGGCCGGTGATCGAGACGTCGAGGTTGCGGTATTCGCGGATCGGGTATTTTGACAGCAGCGCGTTACCGTGGTGACCGTTGGGGTAGACCGCATTGCGGCCGTAGGCGAAATCGCTCCACATGCTGTCGGCCAGGAATTCGTATTGCGAGGTCTGTGGCCAGTTGTTGAGGCGGGAAGAATGGCGTTCGTGTTCACCGACGACTTCCTGCAGGAACACCAGGTCGGCGGACGTACTGCGTACCGCTTCACGCAGTTCCGGGAGGATGAAGCGTCGGTTTAGCGCGGTGAAGCCCTTGTGGGTGTTGACCGTCAACACCCTGAGTCGATGAATCGCCGGCGGCGTGTTCAATGGCTTTGCTTCGACGGTCTGGCGCTTGGAATCACTGGTCACTTTGACTCCTCTGAATCAGGCTGGCTTATGTATGCGACTGATGCGGGGGCGGGCAGTTCAGTTTGAGCATTTGCAGGGGGCCGACTTGCCAGTGATGGCGTCCGCAAGAATAGCGCAAGGTTCGAGGGCCTCATCGCCAGCAAGCCGGCTCCTACAGGGGTGGGGGCAATTTCAAACCTGTGATCGACACAACCTTGTAGGAGCTGGCTTGCCGGTGATGGCGTCTTCAAGATTAGCGCAAGGTTCGAGGGCCTCATCGCCAGCAAGCTGGCTCCTACAGGGGCGGGTGTAATTTCGAGCGGGTGATCGACACAACCTTGTAGGAGCTGGCTTGCCGGCGATGGCGTCCGCAAGAATAGCGCAAGGTTCAAGGGCCTCATCGCCAGCAAGCTGGCTCCTGCAGGGGGCATTGGTTTAGACGAAGACGATTTCATAGGGCAACCGCATGCGCTCCAGCAGTACCCGGGGCAGCAGCGGGGCGATGCCGATGGCGGGTTCGCCGTCGAGCTGGCTGGCGTAGGCGTGGGTGGCGTGGCTTTTGCGCGCGACGGTCCAGGTGTCGAGGCGAACCTTGCGGGCGCGGTGCCACGGGATCAATCCGCGATCACGCGAGGGCCAATGCCACGCCCAGACGGGTACTTCGTTGAACGCTGCACCGACCGAGGCGGCAGCTTTGGCACTGGCGCGGCCGACGACGTCGTGGTCGACATTGCCGTCCTCGCTCCAGGTGCTGAACACCACATCACCAGGCCGCAAGTACCGCGCGATGAATTGAGTCAACTGAAGCTCGCGCTCGGCCAGGGCGTTGTCGGTGAACCCACCGCGAATCCACTTCAGGCTGTGCATCGGCAAACCGAGGCGGCGCAAGGCTTCGACGCTTTCCTGGGGGCGAAACACGCTGAGGCGTTTCTCCGACCATTGCTGTGACCCCGGATGGCTGGCGCTGCCGTCGGTGATCGAGATCAATTGCAGGGGATGGCCCAGAGCGCTGAGTAATTGCAGCAGTCCGCCGCAGGTCACGACTTCATCGCCGGGATGCGGCGCGATCACCACGGCGCGGGCGCCGGGCGGGACCAGGGTCTGGGTGTTGATGACGGGAATGTTGTCGAGCTGAGGCGCGTTGTTCCAGATCTGTGCAGTAAGGCTGCTGTCGCTGATGGAAACGGATTTCATCGGGCTACGTCCTTGTTCTAATTGATAGCAATGTGCCGCTCTCCGAACCCTGGATTGCCGCGAGCAGAGTATTGCTCAAGTCACGCTATTCGTCGCGTCGATGTTCCCACCGGTGCATATTTTTCTCCGGGCTGTGCCAGGTCGCGCAATTTTCGCTGGAGTCGCTCCAGTGTCTGGCCGCTGCCTGGCCATGTAGAAACCCCCGTAGTTTCATTTCACTCTTCTTCCTCACGCTGCAATTCGAACAGCAGCAGCGAACGGCCGGTGACCGAATATTCGTGGCCGAACTCGAAGCGCTCCTGACCACGGATCGATGGCTGATTGGTGTCGACCATGCAGGTCCAGAACCTGCCATCCGGCACTTGCGGCAAGGTGAAATTGACGATGTCGTGGTGCGCGTTGACCACCAATAGCAAGGTGGCATCACCGCCCTTGCGGCGAATCCCGGTTTCCTGGGCTCGGCCATCGAGCAACATGCCGAGGCATTTGCCGTGGGATTCCTCCCATTGTTCTGTGCTCATCTCGCTGCCATCCGGTGCCAGCCAGGTGACGTCCTTGACGCCGATGTCCTCGTTGTAATTGCCCACCAGGAAGCGCCCGCGTCGCAGGATCGGGTAGGCCAGGCGTAACTTGATCAGGCGTTTGACGAACTTCAGCAACGCCTTGCCATCTTCGCTCAGGTCCCAATTGACCCAGCCGATTTCACTGTCCTGGCAATAGGCATTGTTGTTGCCGTCCTGGGTGCGGGCGAACTCGTCACCGGCCACCAGCATCGGCGTGCCCTGGGATAGCAGCAGTGTGGCGAAGAAGTTGCGCATCTGCCGCTGGCGGAGCGCATTGATTTCCGGGTCGTCAGTCGGGCCTTCGACGCCGTGGTTCCAGGACAGGTTGTTGTTGCTGCCGTCCTGGTTGTTCTCGTCGTTGGCTTCGTTGTGTTTTTCGTTGTACGACACCAGGTCGTTGAGGGTGAAGCCATCGTGAGCGGTGACGAAGTTCACTGACGCGTAGGGCCGCCGACCACGCTGATTGAACATTTCACCGGAGGCAGTCATCCGGCTGGCGAAGTCAGCGAGTTGGCCATCGTCGCCTTTCCAGAAGGCGCGCACGGTGTCGCGGAATTTGTCGTTCCATTCGACCCAGCCCGGTGGAAAGCGACCGACCTGATAACCACCGGGACCAATGTCCCACGGCTCAGCAATCATTTTCACCTGGCGCAATACAGGGTCCTGGCGGCAGGCAACGAGGAAGCTGTGACGTTCATCGAAACCGTCGTGGTAGCGCCCGAGAATGGTCGCCAGGTCGAAACGGAACCCGTCCACGTGCATTTCCGACGCCCAGTAACGCAGGGAGTCGGTGACCATTTGCAGCACGCACGGGTGACTCAGGTCCAGGGTGTTGCCGGTGCCGGAATCGTTGATGTAGAAGCGCTTGTCGTCGGGCATCAAGCGGTAATACGAGGCGTTGTCGATGCCGCGCATCGACAGGGTCGGGCCCTGTTCGTTGCCCTCGGCGGTGTGGTTGTACACCACGTCGAGAATCACCTCCAGATTGGCTTCGTGCAGGTGCGCGACCATTTCCTTGAACTCGGCGATCTTGCCGCTGGCCAGGTAGCGCGGGTCCGGGGCGAAAAACGCGATGCTGTTGTAGCCCCAGTAATTGGTCATGCCTTTGTGCAACAAGTGCTGGTCATTCACGAACGCGTGAATCGGCAGCAATTCCACGGTCGACACGCCGAGCTTGCGGATGTGTTCCAGCATGTCATCGACCATCAACCCGGCGAAGGTGCCACGCACGTTCTCGGGGACGGACGGGTGACGCATGCTGAAGCCGCGCACGTGAGTTTCGTAAATGATCGTTTTGTCCCACGGCACGCTGACGCGATGGTCGTGGCCCCAGGTGTGCGCCGGGTCGATCACCTTGCATTTCGGTACGAACGGCGCGCTGTCGCGTTCGTCAAAACTGAGGTCGGCGTCGGGGTGGCCGATGGTGTAGCCGAACAGCGCCTCGGACCATTTCAACTGGCCGACCAGTTGTTTGGCGTAGGGGTCGATCAACAGTTTGTTGTGATTGAAGCGATGCCCGTTGGCCGGGTCATACGGGCCATAAACACGGTAGCCGTAGATCAGCCCCGGATGAGCGTCGGGGAGGTAGCCGTGGTAGATCTCGTCGGTGTATTCCGGCAGCTCGATGCGCTCCAGTTCGACCTCGCCGGCGTCATCGAAGATGCACAGTTCGACCCTGGTCGCGTTGGCGGAGAACAAGGCGAAGTTGACCCCCAGACCATCCCAGGTGGCGCCCAGCGGAAAGGGCAGGCCTTCCCGGATTCGCGAAGCCTCGGCCTGAGGTTCTGGCGCGGCTTTTTTTGGACTGGTCATAGATGCTCCTGCAAAAAAGGGGGCTCACACACCGATTCACTGTAGGAGCGAGCCTGCTCGCGATGGACTCCAGAACGACGCGTTTTTCCAGACAATGCGCGTAATCGTTAACGTTCATCGCGAGCAGGCTCGCTCCCACAGTGTTCAGTGGTTTATCGGGGGCGAACGTGCCCACGGTGGCGAGAGGTCGCTCGCCACAAGGTCAGTCAGGACAATGCCGGGAAGCGTCAGACCGCAGGCGGTTTACGCGCTGCGCGAGGTTTCTTCTCGGTGGATTTTTCCCCGGGCGGGATCACCTTTGCCGCAGCGGCCGGTTTCGCCTTGGCTTTGGTTTTCGGCTCGCCAGCCTTGCCGTTGGCGGTTTTGCTGACGGCAGGCTTGGAGCCTGCCGCTTTGCTGCTGGCCGCCTTGGGCGATTTGCTGGGGGCCAGGGCTTCGGCTTCTGCCAGTTTTCGAGCCATCTCCCAGTGCCGGGCTTCATGGCCCTCGGGTTTTCCTTCCGATTCCCAGATCTGATAGGCAAATTCGCGGATGCGTTTATCGTCGGTACTCATCGCTATGCTCCTGAACTGAACTCAAAGTTTTGGATAAAGAGATTGACCGGGAAATCCCCCAGCGCGGCGCCAATTATCAGCTCCTTGTGTTCTGTGACTGCGACGCTGGAAAAAAGTCCCTTCAGATTTTCGGCAGGGGTGGTAAACGGTAATTTGACTCGCGTATCGCCCCACTGCGGCGCGCCGACATGGGGTATGGCACTGTTTTTCAGCAGGTCTGCACAGCGTATCGGGACGATCACGATGGCCTGCTTCTGGTTGTACGAGCGCGCAAATGCCAGCACCCGGTGTGACTCGCGGCCGACCACTTCCAGCGCTTGATACGTCCCGCGTTGAAACAGCTCGGCCTGTTGGGCGCGCAGGCCTAATGTGCGCGCGATCAGGGTTTGTTTGATGCGTCCGTCACGCCAGTTGGCCAGCAGTTCCGGCAGTTCTGGCGAACGTTGCATGGTGTGTTGGCGACTCGCGTAATCCACCGGGCGACGGTTGTCCGGATCGACCAGCGAGAAGTCCCAGTACTCGTTGCCTTGGTAAAGGTCCGCAATGCCCGGCACGGTCATGCGCAGCAAGGTTTGCGCCAATCCGTTGAGTGCGCCGGGGGCGGCGATGGACGTCACGGCTTTGCTCAGGGCTGCGCGCAGCAGCTCGGCTTCGGGGCTTAGCAGCAGACGTTCGATGAACGCCTGGGTCGCACGTTCATACGCATCGTTCGGCGCGCTCCAGCTGCTTTGCAGCTTGGCTTCACGCAAGGCTTTCTGCTGCCACTGCCAGAGACGTTTGACGTAGTCCTCGAGCGCCGGCCGATCGTCGTCGCGCAGTTCCAGCGGCCAACTGCCGAGAATCGTCTGATACAGAATCAATTCATCGCCCGCTGACGGCATCGCATCGTCGTCGCGCACCGGCCGGGCCAGTGTCTGCCAGAGCGGCACCTGCTCGGCGAACCATGCGCTGCGCTCGCTCAACACCGCCAGCCTGGCGCGGGTGTCTTCGCCGCGTTTGTGGTCGTGGGTCGCGGTGGCCAGCAGGTTGTCGGGGAATTCTTCGAGACGATTGAGGCACGCGGCATGAAAGTCAGCCACCGGCGCGCTGAATTGTTCCGTGTTGAACCCCACGTCATTACGCGACAGCAAAACCGCCGAGCGATAAAACGCGGTGTCCTCGACTGCCTTCGCCGCCGCCGGTGAAGTCAACTGCTGAAAACGCACGCAGGCATGCTTGAGCATCTTGCGCGGACGGCCCGCCGGGCGTTTGCGCCAGGGTTCGCCGCCCAGCCATCGAGCCAGACAATCGAGTACCGGCCAATCGGCTTCGCTGAGGTTTTGCCGCGCGCCGTCCATGGCTTGCTGAAAAAAACCATCGTCCTCAGCGGAACGCCCACAAGGGCTGATGTAGGTGCGATACACCGGGAAGTGCACGATCAGTTCCTGCAACGCCCGACGAATCGCGCCGAGGGTCAGGTCGCGGGTCATCACATCATCCCGAGCCACTTGCAGCAGCGCCTGAGCGACACTTTCGAAGTCGCCGGCAAGCGAACCGTTGATAATTTGCTGACGGGCCAGGTGTGCTTCCTGACGGAAATCGGCAGGCCGTTCGCTGTAGCGGTTCCACAATTCGCCGAGGGTTTTCTCACCGGCGGGATCATGTTGCAGCAACGACACCTGGTTCATGAATTCATAACCGGTGGTGCCATCCACCGACCAGTCACGGTGCAGGGTTTCACCTTCGCCAAGAATCTTCTCGACGTAGATCGGCAGGTGTCGGCCCGGCGTCAGGCTGTCGACCCGGCGCCGCAGTTTGCGGCAATAAGCGCGCGGGTCGGCGAGGCCATCGATATGGTCAATGCGCAGGCCGTCGATCAGGCCCTCGGCGACCAGCTCGAAGATTTTTGCGTGAGTGGCTTCGAACACCGCCGGGCGCTCCACACGCAGACCGCCCAGTTCGTTGACATCGAAAAAGCGCCGCCAATTGATGTCATCCGCCGCCGTACGCCAACTGGCGAGGCGATAGCTTTGACGTTCCAGCAACCGGTGCAGGCGCTGGAAACCGTCCGGCGTGAGCGAATCGTAGGCTTGCAGGTTCTGCTTGATGACGTGAAGCAGGGCCGGGTCGCTGGCCAGTTTGCGCAGCTCGTCTTTCAACGGTTTGGCCAGGCGGTGGGCGTCTGTCTGGTAACTCAAGGTGCTGAAACGGTCGGCCAGTGACTTGAATCGCTCGGGATCGTCCTTGAGCAATTCGCCGTAGTCCATCGGGCAAATCGGGAAGTGATGATCGTAGTGTTCGACGTAAAAAGCCCCGTGCTGCGCATCGAAGCGCAAGGGCAGGGTGCCGTCCTGCAACGCCACGCCATAGTCGCTGCCGAGGAATGGCAGCAAGAGCTGACCCTCCATCAACGGATCGGGCGAATGCCATTGAATGTCGAAAAATTCGCCGTACGGGCTCAAACGGCCCCATTCCAGCAAGTCCAGCCACCAGGGATTATCGCCGCCACCGACGGCCATGTGGTTGGAGACAATGTCGAGGATCAGCCCCATGTTCTGCTCACGCAACGCGCTGACCAAACGGCGCAACGCTGCTTCGCCGCCCAACTCCGGGTTGACCGTGCCCGGGTCCACCACGTCATAGCCGTGCATGGAACCTGCGCGTGCGCTCAGCAGCGGCGAGGCGTAGACATGACTGATGCCGAGGCGGGCGAAATAGGGCACCAGCGGCACCGCGTCGTCCAGCGTGAAGCCTTTATGAAACTGCAAACGCAGGGTCGCGCGTGGTTGATTCATCGGTCACGCTCGGCCGCCTGAAGCCGCGCGCAGGCAAGCAATTCCAGACGTCGGGCCGCGTCCAGGTCATCGAGCAGGGCTTCGCTGGCACCGGGCAAGCGGCGCGACCAATTCGGATGGGTGTCGATGGTGCCGGGCAGGTTGGCCTGTTGTTCGATGCCCAGGGCATCCTCCAGTGGCAGCAACACCAGCGGCGCGCGGGTATGGCCGAGGAAGCGAATGGCTGCGTCGAGTATCTGATCGGTCTCATGGGACTCTTCGCGGAAGTTCTGCGGGTCCTGGCTCAACGCCCGGCGCAGGCCTTCACGCTCGCGTTCGCGGTGACGGCGCCACTCGATTTCACCCGTGGCGTCGACCAGGCCCAATCGGGCATTCCAGTCGATATCGTGGCCATGCCACCAGCCGTTGAGTGTCGGCAAATCATGGGTGCTGGTGGTGGCCAGTGCGTTGTCCGGCCAGTCGAGGATCGGCTTGAAGTGTGTGTTGTCCTGCTCGAACAGCAACACGCGCATGCCGAGAATCGAACGGGCGATGAGTTTTTCCCGCAGGCCGTCTTCCACCGTCCCGAGATCTTCGCCGAGGACGATGGCTTGATGCCGATGGGATTCCAGGGTCAGCAGGCGCAGCAGATCGTCCACCGGGTAATAAAGATAAGCGCCATCGGCGGGTGATGAGCCGTTGGGGATCACCCACAGCCGTTGCAGGCCCATGACGTGATCGATGCGCAGGCCACCGGCATGGGCGAAGTTGGCCCGGAGCATTTCGATGAACGCACGAAATCCGTGACGCACCAGGCCTTCAGGCGAGAACGCGGAAATCCCCCAGCCTTGCCCGGTGCGATTGAGAATGTCCGGCGGCGCACCCACTGTCAGCGAGGCGAGCAATTCGTCCTGGCGACTCCAGGCCTGGCTGCCACCGCCGTCGGCACCGACCGCGAGGTCAGCGATCAGGCCAATGCTCATGCCGCTACTGCGCGCAGCGGTTTGTGCGCGCTCTAGGCAACGGGTAATCAACCACTGGCAGAAGGCGAAGAAGCCGATGCGCCCGGCGTTCTCTTCGGCAAACTCAGCCAGCGCAGCACTGCGCGGGTCGCGCCATTGCTCGGGCCACTCGCGCCAGTCGAGGTTTTCACCTTTGGCGGCACGGGCCTCCTGAATGGCTTCGAAACGGCAGTGGTTCTCCAGTGCTTCGCCAGCCGCGTGGCGGAAGCTGCTGAAGTCGGCGTGCAACGGGTGTTCGCCCTGGACAAAGCCTTCGTACAACGCCTGCAACAGACGGTGCTTGGCGTCGGCCGCCACAGGCCAGTCAACCAGCGGCTGTTGTTCCAGATGCTTGAGCTCGGCGGCGAGCCCGGTGGCGTCAATCGCCGTGCGCATCGCTCGCTCGCCAAGGATCGCGCCGGGCGCCGCGTACAGACTGTTGAGGAACAGGCGGCTGGACGGCGAATAAGGGCTATAGCGTTGGGTGTCGCTGCTGAACATCGCGTGCAGCGGACTGATCGCCAGCGCTTCGGCGCCACGCTCACCGGCGACGCGGGCCAGATCTTCCAGCGCCTGGGTGTCGCCAAAACCGCCATCGCCGGGACGGCGCAGCGAGTACAGCTGCACGCTCAGCCCCCAGGCGCGAGGGATCGGGCTGTCGACCGCATCGTTGACGCTGTAGCAGCGTGCCGGCGCCACGGCCAGCGTAAAGGATTGGCCGTCGATACTGACGTGCTGATAACCGACAGGAATCAGGCCGGGCAACATCGCCTGGGCATCCAGTTTCAGGTTGAGCCGCGATCCGTCCTCAAGGTGGATCTCGCAGGGGGTCTGCGGCTCGAAATAATGCGCGAGGCTGAGGCCCACGCCAACGTCCGCGGTCAGCAGCGGCGGCAGATGCCGGGTTTGCTGCACTTGCTGCAATTCTTGCAGGCTGGCATCGATCTCCTGGGCGCTGCCGGCCGGATGGCCGAGCCCGGTCAGGACGTTGCGTAACACCGATGGCGCGACTTTTTGTGGGCGGCCGTTGGCATCGATCCAGTCGACGGCCAGGCCAGCTCGGCTGGCCAGTATTTCCAATTGCGCATCGCTCATGGGCGCTCTCCATCCGGGGGTAGCAAAGGGGCTGCGGTCGTGAGGCTGACTAGCGCGCAATACGGGGCAAGGGTGCCCTGATTCAGCAGGTCGGCGGACTTCGGCGGGTGTTCGAACAACAACGAAGTGCCGGCCTGTGGGGAGTGGACCACCGGCTTGTCGCTGAGGTTCAGGTCTATGCGCAGCAGGCTGCCATCGCCCAGTTGCCAGCGTGCGCTCACCGCGCCTGGCGCCAGTGCCTCGGCACCCAACGGGTGTGAACCGGGCAGGCGCGCGATGATCTGCTCGTGGCGGATTTTCAGCAGTTGGCGATACAGCGCGTAAATGGCCGATTGCCCGCTCGCCGTCAGATTCGGCCGTGAGTCTTCGAAGGTTTGCGGCGCGTTCGGGTCGGGAATCTGTTCACGCCTGGCCGGGTCCGAAAATGCATCGAACGCGCAAAATTCGTTACGCCGACCTTCGCGAACGAGTTCCGCCAGTTCGCCGTGATGGCTGGTGAAAAACAGGAACGGTTGCTCGGCGGCAAACTCGTCGCCCATGAACATCAGCGGGATCATCGGCGATAACAGCAACAACGCCGTCGCGGCTTTCAAGGCGTCGGGGTGGGCAAGTTGGTGCAGCCGTTCGCCGAATGCGCGATTGCCGATCTGGTCATGGTTCTGCAAGAACAGCACGAACGCTGTGGGCGGCAAATGACCGCTGGGCTCGCCGCGAGCTTCGCCGTGGCGGTTGGTGTGGCCCTGGAACACAAAGCCCTGGCTCAGGCAGCGTGCCAACTGCTCGGTAGGGTTGTCGGCATAGTCGGCGTAATAGGCCTCGGTTTCACCGGTCAGCAGCACGTGCAAGGCGTTGTGGCCGTCGTCGTTCCACTGCGCGTCGTAGCCTTCCTGCAGCAGGCTGGCCTGGTTGTGTTCGTTTTCGACCGTTAGCCACACGTGGCGCGCCGGGTCGATTTGCTGCCGGATGCGTTGCGCCAGTTCCTGTAGAAAGTCGGGGCTCTTGATCGCGTGCACCGCGTCGAAGCGCAAACCGTCAAAGCGGTATTCCAGCAACCACATCAATGCATTGTCGATAAAGAAGTCGCGCACCTCCCGTCGCCGGAAGTCGATGGCCGCGCCCCAAGGCGTGTGCTTGTCTTCATTGAAGAACGCCTTGGCGTAGCGATGCAGGTAATTGCCGTCCGGGCCGAAGTGGTTGTAGACCACATCGAGCATCACCGCCAGACCATGGCCGTGGGCGCTGTCGATCAGGTGCTTGAGTTGCTCGGGCGTGCCGTAGGACGCCTGGGGCGCGTAGGGCAGAACCCCGTCGTAGCCCCAATTGCGATCACCGGGGAACTGCGCCAGCGGCATCAATTCGATGGCGGTAACGCCCAGCCCGGCAAGCCGCGCCAGGTGCTGCTCGACCTCGACGAAACCGCCGAGCGCACCAACGTGCAACTCGTAGATTACCGCCTCGTTCCAGGGCCGCCCAAGCCAGTCGCGGTGTCGCCAGGTGTAGGCGAGGGGATCGACCACCACGCTGTGCCGATGAATGTCACCGGCCTGAGCGCGGGAGGCCGGGTCGGGCACCTCGAGTTCGCCATCAATGTTGTAGCGGTAACGCGTGCCCGCAGGACAGCGCGTCTTGATCACGAACCAGCCATCGGCCTGAGGCAGCAACGGCAAGGACTGTCCATCTTCCAGTTCGACACTGACAAAAAACGCATCCGGCGCCCACAAGGCAAAACGCGTGTGCTCTGCGTCCAGCATGATTGCGCCGTGGGGCCAGGTCTCAAGGGTCCGTAACGGCATCGTTGAAAACCTCTTACTGTTTGTTCGATTTCCCCAGCGCTTTAGCCACCAGCTGTTCGTAGAGTTCGGCGTAGGGTTCGACGGCTTTGCACCAGTTGAACGGTGCGGCCATGGCCCGGCAACGCATGGCATTGAGCAAGCCAGGAAAGGCGAACACCTTGAAGGCACGGCTCAGGGCTTCCTGATAGCTCTCGACCGTGGATTCGTCGAACAGGAAACCGGTCACGCCATTTTCGATGGTGTCGGCCAGGCCGCCGGTGTTGCGTGCCACCGGCAACGAACCAAAACGCTGGGCGTACATCTGGCTCAAGCCGCACGGTTCATAACGCGAGGGCATCAGCAGGAAATCGCTGCCGGCGAACATGCGGCGGGCGTCGGTTTCGTTGAAGCCGATGCGCACACCGATCTGCCCTGGAAAGCGCAGGGCCAGTTCACGCATGGCCTGTTCTTCTTCCGGCTCGCCGCGCCCGATGATCGCGATCTGGCCGCCGGATTTGACGATGTACTCGGACACGGCTTCCGTCAGGTCCAGGCCTTTCTGATAGACCAGGCGCGAGACCACGGCGAACAGCGGACCTTCGGAGTCGTCCAGCCCGAACAGCTCGCGCACGTGCGCCGCGTTGACCGCTTTGCCTTCCCAGTCACCGATGCTGAACGGACGGAACAGGTGGGTGTCCGTGGCGGCGTCCCAGCTCTCATCGATGCCATTGGGAATCCCGCTGAGCAGGCCTTGCTGGGTCTTGGCGGCGAGAAAGCCGTCGAGGCCGCAGCCGAAGGCCGGCGTGGTGATTTCCTGGGCGTAGGTGGCGCTGACGGTGGTGATGTGGCTCGAATAAGCCATGCCGGCCTTGAGGAACGACATCTTGCCGTAAAACTCCATGCCTTCCTGTTGCAGGGCATGCGCGGGAATGCCCAGCTCGGGGCACGACCCCAGGCTGGTCACGCCTTGATAAGCGAGGTTGTGAATGGTGAACAGCGTCGGCGTGCGTTGACCGCGCCAGTGCATATAGGCGGGGGCCAGGCCGGCGGGCCAGTCATGGGCATGCACCAGGTCCGGGCACCAGTGGATTTGTGCGAGGTTGGCGGCGATGTCGGCAGCCGCCAGGCCCAGGCGGGCGAAACGAATATGGTTGTCCGGCCAGTCGCGGCCGTTATTGGCGCCGTAAGGTGAACCTTCGCGCTCGTAGAGTTCAGGGCAGATCAACACGTAAATGACCAGGCCGTCAGGCATGTCCATGCGCCCGATCTTGCAGGCAGGCAGCGCGGCATGACCACCGAGCTCACCAATAATGTGGATCGGGTTTTCGCTGTGCAGCACTTGCGGGTAACCGGGGATCAGCACACGCACATCGTGCAATTTCGCCATGGCCCGGGGCAGCGCCGCGGAAACGTCACCCAGACCGCCGGTCTTCACCAGGTCGGCGATTTCCGAGGTCACAAACAACACTTTCTTTCTGTTGGGATTCTGACTGACCACCGGCGTCAACGTCTTGGTACCCGTGACGTTGATCGATTGGGCACTTGGGGCACTCACGGCGCTCGTTTCGCCGACCTGCTGATGAGCACGTTCTCCCTGGATATCTAATGCCGTACTGATCATATGAATCTCCCGTGTTGTTGATCTAGTTCTAGGTCTGGCAAACGGTGTTTCGTGGCCAAATCCTGTGGCCGGGCGCAAACGCGCTACGCATCGGTGAGCAAACGCTGCCCATGCGTTAAAGCAGAATGGCTGGAGTGGCCGTTGCAAGGATTGCACCAGTCGCAACGCACCTACCTTTCAGAGGACCGGCCACAAATGGCAAAAGTTTCGATTTTTTTGACACTTTGTGACCGACCGGTTTTGCCCCGCGAAAAGGAGTCTAGGCCAGAACTTAGAGCGGTGAAGGCCAGTTGGCAAAATTGTTCGACAATCGGTTCAAAGCGGTACGGGCGTACCGGATAGGCAGCCAAACGCCCCGACGAAGGGCATGTTTTTTCGCGATTCAGCCCCAAAAAGTAACCTGCCAGTCACATGAATGTGCGAGGGCGATTACGGCTGCGCACTGTTGTGGTGCGCTCGCAGGTCCCGCTTTTGGCCGAACCGCTGCCTTACTGCGGCGCGGGTTGCCTTGTTATAGTTCGGGCCTCATTTTTTGCCCGGTAAAGGATCACTGCCATGTCTCAGTACACTGCGTTCACCGTCGAACTGGCCGATAAAATTGCCCATGTGCAGATCAATCGTCCGGAAAAGATCAACTCGATGAACGCCGCGTTCTGGAGCGAGATCATCGAGATCTTCCAGTGGATCGATGACACCGACGAAGTCCGGGTGGTGGTGCTCAGCGGCGCCGGCAAACATTTTTCCTCCGGTATCGACCTGATGATGCTGGCCGGCGTGGCCAATGAGCTGGGCAAGGACGTCGGCCGCAATGCGCGCCTGCTGCGCCGCAAGATCCTTGCGCTGCAAGCGTCCTTCAATGCCGTCGACAACTGCCGCAAGCCGGTGCTGGCAGCAATCCAGGGTTATTGCCTGGGTGGCGCGATCGACCTGATTGCCGCCTGCGACATGCGTTATGCCGCCGAAGACGCGCAATTCTCGATCAAGGAAATCGACATCGGCATGGCCGCTGACGTTGGCACCTTGCAACGCTTGCCGCGGATCATCGGTGACGGCATGCTGCGTGAACTGGCTTACACTGGTCGCTCGTTTGGCGCCGAGGAAGCGCGCAGTATCGGCCTGGTCAATCGCGTCTACAGCGACACCGCCAGCCTGCTGGACGGTGTCATGGGCATTGCCCGGGACATCGCCGGCAAGTCGCCGATTGCGATCACCGGCACCAAGGAGATGATCAGCTACATGCGCGACCATCGCATTGACGACGGCCTTGAATACGTCGCTACCTGGAACGCCGCCATGCTGCAATCCACTGACTTGCGCGTGGCCATGGCCGCCCATATGAGCAAACAGAAACCCGAATTTCTGGATTGATTGAAAAATGACTTCACGCTGGACCACTGCAGTACTGGACACCGATCAACCGGGCGGCTGGGCCGTTGCGCGCAGCCCCGAAGGCTTCCTGTTCGACGACAATGGCGCGCTGTTCCCGCGTGAATGGCTCAAGCGTCAGGACCTGCCGGTTCTGGCCGAACACGGCATTGGTCATCTGGATGGCGAACCGGTCTACCTGCTGGAGCTGCGCAGTCACAGCGAAGTACCGGGCTGCAACTGGAAAGGCTTGCGGGCGTTCATGCTCGATGGCGATCACGCGGTTTACAAAGTGCTGGGTTATGCCGCGCAGATCGGTACCTGGGCCCGTGAACACCGTTTTTGCGGTAACTGCG
Organism: Pseudomonas sp. BF-RE-25; assembly: GCF_019956105.1. Classification (NCBI taxonomy): domain Bacteria; kingdom Pseudomonadati; phylum Pseudomonadota; class Gammaproteobacteria; order Pseudomonadales; family Pseudomonadaceae; genus Pseudomonas; species Pseudomonas sp. BF-RE-25. The sequence continues at coordinate 253,506 of NZ_JAHBDB010000011.1, read as the reverse complement.
GGCAGGCGACCTTGCAGGTGCCGCGTGAGCGGGCGATGTATTGCGAGCCGTGCAATCTGCGCTATTACCCGCGGATTTCGCCGAGCATGATCGTGCTGATCACCCGTGGCGATGAAGTCTTGCTGGCGCGCTCGCCACGGTTTGTCACCGGGGTCTACAGCACGCTGGCGGGTTTTGCCGAGCCGGGTGAGTCCGCTGAAGATTGCCTGATTCGCGAGGTGCGTGAAGAGGTGCAGATCGAGGTCAAGAACATCCAGTACATGGGCAGCCAGTGCTGGCCGTTCCCGCACTCGATGATGCTCGGCTTCCACGCTGAGTACGCCGGCGGCGAGATTGTCTGCCAGGAGGACGAGATCGAAGACGCCCAGTGGTTCAACGTGCACGAGCTGCCGCCGTTGCCGGCGTCACGCTCGATTGCCCGTTACCTGATCGACGTCTATGTGGCGCGGCGCTTAGGCCACGCTGAACCAGTGCTGCCAGGCTAGGCGCACAGTCAGGCCCAGCACCACGGTGATGAACACCGGACGAATGAACTTGGCTCCGCCGCTGATGGCGGAGCGCGCACCGAAGAACGCACCGACCATCACCGACAGGCCCATGCTCAGGCCGATGATCCAGTCCACTTGCCCGGAAAAGATGAACACCGACAGCGCCGCAATGTTGCTGACGAAGTTCATGCTGCGCGCCACGCCGCTGGCCTTCACCAGGTCGATGGGGTACATCAGCAGGCTGCTCACGGTCCAGAATGCGCCAGTGCCGGGGCCGGCCACGCCGTCGTAGAAACCGAGGCTGAAGCCTTGGGTCGATTGCCACTTTTTCTTGATCGGTGCCTCGCTGTCCAGCGGCGCTTTCGGCGTGCCACCGAACAACAGGTAGAGGCCGCAGGCGAACACGATCACCGGCAGCATTTTGTTCAGCCATTCGGCGGGCAGGTAATGCGCGACTACGGCACCGGTCAGCGCGCCGACCAAGGTGCCGACGATGGCGTGCACCCACTGCCGGGGATGGAACAGTTTGCGTCGATAGAAAGTGAAACTGGCGGTGGCCGAGCCGAAGGTCGAACTGAGTTTGTTAGTGCCCAGCACCAGGTGCGGCGGCAGGCCAGCGGTCAACAGCGCCGGCGTGGTCAACAGACCGCCGCCGCCGGCAATGGCGTCGATGAAACCGGCAATGAAGGCGACGACGGCCAGGATGGCGAGGGTGGTGAGGTCAACGCTGAGTTCGAAAGGCATGGAAATGGGCTTATTCGGCGGGGTGCAGCAAAGGGCTGCGGGGAAGGGCCGGTATCTTACCTATATCCAACTTCTGCGGCGACTGGTCTGGCCTCTTCGCGGGCAAGCCTCGCTCCTACAGGGGAATGCGCTTAACCGTAGGAGCGAGGCTTGCCCGCGAAGACTGACTTGCAGGCGCTACATCACTTGGCGGCCGGCCCATTCCCGATCTGCCACACAAACGGCGGTTCAGCCCCGTTAATCTCCCAATCCCCGACAATCCGCGCCTTGTAGATCACCGGATTATGCGAGGACACGGTCCGCGCATTACGCCAATGCCGGTCCAGCGATTTCCCCTGACGCACATCCGAAGCCCCCAGCGCATTGAACAGCTCGGTGGTCGCCCGCTGAATCAGCTCGGACACCACAACCTGTGCTTTTGCCGATTCGAGTTCCGCCGCAACATTCGCCGCCCGCTCCAGCGCATCATCCCCCGAAAACCGCGCCAGATACGCCCGCTGCGCCGGTTGTGCAGCCTTCAACGCGCTAGCTTCGGCGGCGTACACCAGCGCCGCCACTTCACCGACGACTTGTTGAACTTGTGAATCCTCGCTGACGCGCTGGGCATTGCCATGGCTGTAAATACGTTTGCGCTCACATACCTGATGCGCCACGTCACGCAACGCGGCGCGACCGATCCCGCTCAGCGTGGCCAACAACACGAGCTGATAAAACGCCGTCTGGTATTTGAAACGGGTGGCGAAGTCGATGATGTTTTCGGCGTCCACCTCGGCGTCGATAAACCGCGACGTGCCGCTGCCCGTGGTGCGCTGACCGAAACCGTCCCAGTCATCGCTTTGCACGATCCCCGGTTGCCGGGTGCGCACCGCTGCGATGACATCGCCGCCGGTGTCACTGCGCTGTGCGTAGACGTCGATCCAGTCGGAAAACAGGCTGCCGGTGCTGTAGAACTTTTCACCGTTGAGCCGCCAGCCGTCGCCGTTGGGCGAGACTTTGGTGATCACATCGCCAATCGCCACATTGCCGATTTCAGTCCAGGCGCAGCCGACAATGTCGCCGCCGACAAAGCGTTTAAACCACAGATCCCGTGCCGGCCCTGGCGTGGTGTTCAAGCGGTCCTCGGCAAACGCGAAATGCCCGCGCAGTGCCTGGGGCACGTTGGAATCGGCTTCGGCCAGTTCGATCAGCAACTCAAACAGCTGCGGCAGGGTGGCGCCGCCACCCCCATATTCCACCGGCACGCGCACCGCGCCGAAACCGGCTTCCTTCAGCCACTGGATGGGCTCGTAAGGCAGGCTGCGCGACTGTTCACGCTCAACGGCACCGGCGGCGATGCGCTGGAAAATCGGGCGGAATCTCGCGGCCAGCGCTTCATAGTCAATGCCAATGGACAGCGGATTGATTACCTGGTGTTCGGTCATGGGACAGCTCCTTGGATCGGCAGTGGATGCCATGGGGGATTGCATGGTCCATGCCGACCAGGAACAGCCATGATCTGCGGGGCGTACGTGCCTCAATGTGGCCTGAACTGTTGCTGCAGCAACAGCGCCGTAGCAAATTGCCCTGTCACACCCAGAACCCTGTGGGAGCGAGCAGGCTCGCTCCCACAGGGGGCTTCGGTCGCTACAGGAAAGCACTGGCACGGTTGCTGCTCTCACCCCAGGACTTCCTAACGTCCCGAGGACACGTCAATGAGTCAGCAAGCCGTCAAATTTGCCTACTGGGTGCCGAACGTCAGCGGCGGGCTGGTGGTCAGCAAGATCGAACAACGCACCCACTGGGGCATCGACTACAACCGCAAACTGGCGCAACTGGCCGAAGCGGCGGGGTTCGAATACGCCCTGACGCAGATTCGCTTCACCGCCGGTTACGGCGCCGAGTACCAGCATGAGTCGGTCGCCTTCAGCCATGCGCTGCTCGCCGCCACCACCACATTGAAAGTCATCGCGGCGATCCTGCCCGGCCCCTGGCAACCCGCGCTGGCGGCCAAGCAACTGGCGACCATCGATCAACTGACCAACGGCCGCATTGCGGTGAACATCGTCAGCGGTTGGTTCAAGGGTGAATTCCAGGCCATCGGCGAACACTGGCTGGAGCACGACGAGCGCTATCGCCGCTCCGAAGAATTCATTCGCTCGCTCAAAGGCATCTGGAGCCAGGACAACTTCACCTTTCGCGGTGACTTTTACCGCTTCGACAATTACAGCCTCAAACCGAAACCGCTGGGCCAACCGGAAATCTTTCAGGGCGGCAGCTCCCGTGCAGCACGGGACATGGCGGCGCGAGTTTCGGACTGGTACTTCACCAACGGCAACACGCCGGAAGGCATCAAGGCGCAAGTCGACGATATCCGCAGCAAGGCTGCCGCGAACAATCACTCGGTGAAGGTCGGGGTCAACGCGTTCGTCATCGCCCGCGACACCGAAGAAGAGGCACGCGCAGTGCTGGCGCAGATCATCGATCAGGCTGATCCGGAAGCGGTGAATGCCTTTGGCGATGCGGCGAAACAGGCGGGCAGGGCATCACCGGAAGGCGAGGGCAATTGGGCCAAATCAACGTTCGAGGATCTGGTGCAGTACAACGACGGCTTCAAGACCAACCTGATCGGCACGCCGCGGCAAATTGCCGAGCGGATTGTGGCGTTGAAAGCGGTGGGCGTGGATTTGGTGCTGGCGGGGTTTCTGCACTTTCAGGAAGAGGTGGAGTATTTCGGCAAGCGGGTGCTGCCGTTGGTGCGGGAGCTGGAAGCCGAGGCCAGCGTGAAACAAGCCGAAGTCGCCTGACCACCACAAACCCTTGCCGGCGATGGCGGTATCACAGACAACATCTTCGTTGAATGTGAGGACGCTATCGCCGGCAAGCCGGCTCCTACAGGGTGCGATGTGTGTTTACAGACCTAGGTCAGACAGCCCCGGATGATCATCCGGGCGACGCCCCAGCGGCCAGTGGAACTTGCGGTCGCTTTTCTTGATCGGCATGTCGTTGATGCAGGCGAACCGGTTGGCCATCAGGCCGTTCTCGTCGAACTGCCAGTTTTCGTTGCCGTAGGAACGGAACCAGTTGCCCGAGTCGTCGTGCCATTCATAGGCGTAGCGCACGGCGATGCGGTTGCCGGTGAACGCCCAGAGTTCCTTGATCAGTCGATAGTCCAGTTCCTTGGCCCATTTGCGCGTCAGGAAACCTTTGGCTTCTTCACGGTTGTAGGCGAATTCGGCGCGGTTGCGCCATTTGGTGTCCAGTGTGTAGGCCAGAGACACACGCTCTGCATCACGGGAGTTCCAGCCATCTTCGGCCAGGCGAACTTTTTCGATGGCCGATTCACGGGTAAACGGCGGCAATGGCGGACGAACTTCGGCGTTAGACATTTAAAGTCTCCCAATAATATTAAAGTTCAAGCAAGTTGTCGGGCTTGTTTAAAGTGTTACAGGTCCAATAACTTTCGCGCCATGCATTGCGCATTATCGGCGGCACTGTGATCACCCATGACAAGCGCCACGGTAATGGCGCCATCGATCAGGATCAGCAGCTGTTTGGCCAGCGTCTCCGGGTCGGTTGCGCCATGTTCGGTGCAGAGCTCGCGCACGTAGTCGAGCAGCTTCTGTTTGTGTTCTTTGGCGACCAGCCGGACCGGGTCTTGCGGGTCGCCGGTTTCACCGCTGGTGTTGATGAAAGCGCAGCCACGGAAGCCTTCGGAGGCAAACCAGGCCTTGAGCACGGTAAACAGGTTGAGCAGCCCGTCGGCCGGGGTTTCGGCCTGGTCGACGGCGCTTCTGTACCAGAGCATCCAGCGCACGTCGCGGCGTTGCAGGGCGGCGACGGTCAACTCCTCCTTGTTGGCGAAGTAGCGGTAGATGCTTTTTCTGGAGACGCCGGCGGTTTTCACCAGAAGATCCATGCCCGTGGCAGCGATGCCACTTTTGTAGATCAACTTTTCGGTGACATCCAGAATGATGTCGCGTGTGTCGTTGCTAGTGATTTCGTTCATGCGGCGTACAGTAGAACGATCGTTCTCCTTGGTCAAATATTATTTTGTGCTGACCATGAAATCGCCTTCGCGGGCAAGCCTCGCTCCTACAGAGGTGTAGGAGCGAGGCTTGCCCGCGAAGGGGTCATTACAGACCGTAACAAGACCCAAACCCCTCCATGGTGTAAGCTCTCAACCTCTCCGGATTCGACCCATTGCGAGCCCTATGCCGTCGCTTTTCAAACGCTCTCTGCTGCCCAAACTGCGCAGTTTTCCGCTGACCGCCGATGCCGTCACCATCCTCTCTGGCGCTGCCGAATTCCGTCGCTGCCTGTTGGAAAAAATTGCCCAGGCGACCCGGCGCATCTATATCGTCGCGCTGTACCTGCAGCAGGATGAAGCCGGCCAGGAAATTCTCGATGCCTTGCACGCCGCCAAACTGGCGCGTCCGGAACTGGACGTGGTGGTGGTCGTCGATTGGCTGCGCGCCCAGCGTGGCTTGATCGGTGCCGGCAAACAGCCGGGCAATTCGGCGTGGTATCAGGAAACCACCCGAACCCACGCCAGCGTGGTCCCGGTGTACGGTGTGCCGGTGCAGACCCGCGAGCTGTTCGGCGTGCTGCATTTGAAGGGATTCGTGATTGATGACTGCGTGATCTACAGCGGTGCGAGCCTGAACAACGTTTATCTGCACAAATTCGACAAATACCGCTACGACCGTTATCACCTGCTGCACAACGGCGCCCTGGCCGATTCGATGCAGCACCTGGTTCAGCACGGCCTGGTCGCCTCGAAAGCGGTGCATCGCCTCGATTTGCCGAACCTGCCGACCACCCGCAGCTTGCGCCACGACATCGGCGACCTGCGCAGCCGCCTGAAACATGCGGCGTACGACACCACGACGGGCAGCACGGTTAAAGACGTTTTGTCTGTCAGCCCATTGCTTGGTGTCGGCAAGAACAACCCGTTGAGCCGGGTGATCTGCGAGTTGATCGCCAGCGCCCGGCACCAACTGACGATTTGCACGCCGTATTTCAACCTGCCGTTGGCGGTGACCCGGGAGATCAACCGGGCATTGGCCCGGGGTGTGAAGATCGACATCGTGGTCGGCGACAAAACCGCCAACGACTTCTACATCCCGCCGAGCGAGCCGTTCAAGGTGATCTCGGCGTTGCCGTACCTCTACGAGATCAGCCTGCGGCGTTTCGCCAAACGTCATCAACGCAACGTCGACAGCGGCCAGTTGAACCTGCACCTGTGGAAGGACGGCGATAACACCTATCACCTTAAAGGCATGTGGGTCGATCAGCGTTACACCATGCTGACCGGCAACAACCTCAATCCGCGCGCATTCCGTCTCGACCTGGAAAACGCGCTGCTGATTGATGACCCCAAAGGTGAATTGCTGGAGCCGCGTCGCAGTGAGCTGGCGGAGATTTTCCAGCACACCACGCGTATCGAGCGTTATCAGGACTTGCAAACCCTGCCGGATTACCCGGCGGGCGTGGCCAAGTTCCTCAAGCGTGTCAGTCGTGTGCGCATTGAACGCTTGCTCTATCGCATCCTATAAAGCCTGACGCTGCCGGGGCCCTGGCCACAGGGCCACCAGCAGCAACAACGCCGCCGCCACCAGATACGGCAAACGCGGTTCGATGCCGTAGATCAGCGTGGCGGTCAACGGCCCGATCACCACACCGAACCCTTGGGCGGCGCCGATGGAACCTGCGGTCGCGCCTTGCTCCGAGGCCTCGACCGCATTGGCGGCAAGCGCGGCGAAGGACGGGAAAATCAGGCCCATGCCGCTCGCCGAGACAAAGAATCCCAGCCATAACCCCCACGCCGAATCGACCATGATGCTGCCGGAAAACCCCAGCGCAGCGACCATCGCGCCGACCCGGATCAGCCGTAGCGGCGGCCATTCCAGTCGACGCACAACCAGCTGCGAACAGATCAACGCGAAGCCGACCATGGTCAGGGCGATACCGGCCGTTTGCGCGGCGTCGGCCGGGCTCATGCCCAGTCGATCGATGGCGAAGAAGCCAACGGTGATCTGCGCAACAGAAACGCACAGCATCGCCACGAACGCGACCGCCATGGGCCGGCGCAGCCGTGGATCGTTGAGGTGCACCTTGCGCGGCGCCTGACGCAAGTGCAATTCCTGAGCCTTGAGCTTGTAACGCAGCACCAGGAACGCCAACAACGGTAGAAACGCCATGGCGTAGAAAGGCAGGCTCAGGCTGTATCGGGACAGCAACGCCGCTATCGCCGGGCCGATCACCAGCCCGCAGGCGTTGGCAGCGCCCAATGCGGCCATGGCTTTGGCGCGGTGTTGCGGTTCGACGTTGTCGGCAATCAATGCATTGCAGCCGACCGGGATCGCCGCATAAAACACGCCGATCAGCCCGCGTCCGAGCATCAGCCCGATAAACGCCAGCGCCGCTGAAGGCAGGAATCGCAACGACGTGTCGATGAACAGGCACAAGGCCCAATAGGCGAGGGTGAATCCCGCAGTGCCGAGCAACAGAATGCGTCGTCGTCCGAAGCGGTCGCTGGCCTGACCCCATGGACGCGCCAGCACCATCCAGATCACCCCGGACACCGTCACCGCCGCACCGGCCTGCCAGGTAGCCAGGCCCAAGACCCGGGCGATGGGCCCGATCAAAGAAACGAACGCCATCATTGCCATGGTGCAGGCCATGTTGGCGACCATGAGCGGGCGCAGGTCGAAGGTTGAAGCGGACATGGGTGAGTCTTCCGTGAGCTTTTATTATTGGCGGGGGATGTTAGCGCGGCCTGTGCGATCCATCAGGAAAATATATCGTCACTGAAAATGCCATCGCGCAAGCCCGCTCCCACAGGGAGTGTGGTGACTTCACTAATCGTGCAGACAAAAAAAGCCCCGCGACCGAAAGAGGTGCAGGGCTAAAAAACTGGTTGGTTGCGACCAGCCAAAAGAGCTCTATAACGTGTTACTTGCTGGCGACCGTCTCTGGTTGCCAACCGCCACCCAGGGCCTTGTAGATCGCGACGATGCCGCGATACAGATCGACTTCGGCCTGGGCCTGAGTGTCTTCCGCCGCCAGACGTTCGCGTTGGGCATCGAGCAGGACAAGGAAGTCCGCCGTACCTTCGCGGTAGCGAATTTCAGCCAGGTCGGCTGCCGCGCGGCTTGATTCACTCTGACGAATCAGCGAAATCAGGCGTTGCTGGCGTTTGCCGTAATCACTGAAAGCGTTTTCCGATTCTTCCAGGGCCAGCAGCACTTGTTGCTCGTAGGTCGCCAAGGCGCCTTCGGCATCCGCGTCGGCACCGCGGATACGGGCTCGAACACTGCCCAGGTCAAACGCCGCCCAAGTGATACTTGGGCCCAGCGCCCAGGCGTTGGCCGCCGAGGAACCGATCTGCGAACCACGTCCGGCGGTCCAGCCGAGGAAGCCGCTGAGGCTGACCCGCGGGAACAGGTCCGCCTTGGCCACGCCGATACGTGCCGTGGCCGAAGCCAGTTTGCGCTCGGCGCTGAGAACGTCCGGACGACGTTGCAGCAGTTCGCCCGGATCACCGATCGGCAGTGCCTTGGCAATCGCCGGCAAGTCTTTCGGGCTCAGGTCCACGGTCAATTTGTCCGGACGCTCACCCAACAAGGTGGCGATACGGTTTTTCTGCCGAACCTGCTCGGCCTGCAATTGCGGCACGCTGGCTTCGACAGACGCCAGGCGTGCGTCGGCGCGGACCACATCGAGCTGATCGCCGACGCCGGCATCGCGCAGGCTTTCGGTGATCTTGCGCGACTCCTGCTGGTTGTTGAGGTTGGCCAGGGCAATTTTTTCCCGCAGTTGCGCACCGCGCAGTTGACCGTAGGCATCCACCAACTCGGCAATCATGGTGACTTGCAGTTGGTACAGATCCGCTTCGGCCGCTTGCTGTTCGGCGTCGCTGGATTCCAGGTTGCGCTGGATGCGACCAAACAGGTCCAGTTCCCAGGCCATGTCCAGACCCAGGTCATAGCGTTCGCTATTGACCCGTTTGGTGGTCTGGCCCGGAATCTGGCCTTTGCCCAGATCACTGCTGACGCGGCTGGTGATGGTCGGCATGGCGTCATTGCTGACGTCATCGCGGATCGCCCGGGCCGACTTCCAGCGAGCGAAGGCGACGCGCAAATCTCGGTTACCTTGCAGCGATTGCGTCACCAACTGGTTGAGGGTCGGGTCTTCAAACTGCTGCCACCAGATGCCTTCGAAACGCGAGCGGTCGAAGTTTTTCTGACCGGCAGCGCCATCGGTGGCGGTGGTGATGTTGGCCGGTTCAGTGGCCGGGGTCTTGTAGTCCGGGCCGACGGCACAGGCGCTCAGGGCCAGTACCAGCAGGCTCGGCAGGAAGGCTTTCAGGCTCATTGTTGCGCCTCCAGTTTCAGGGCTTTGGCCGCTTTGCGCTGCTCGCCGCGTTCCACGAAATTACGGATCAACACGTAGAACACCGGCGTCAGCAACAGGCCAAAGAAGGTCACCCCGAGCATCCCGGAGAACACCGCCACACCCATGGCGTGACGCATTTCGGCACCGGCACCGCTGGAGAACACCAGTGGCACCACACCCATGATGAACGCGAAGGAGGTCATCAGGATCGGCCGCAGACGCAGGCGGCAAGCTTCAAGCACCGCAGCCAGCGGGTTCATGCCTTCTTCCTGTTTATCCTTGGCGAACTCGACGATCAAAATCGCGTTCTTACAGGCAAGTCCCACCAGTACGATCAAGCCGATCTGGGTGAAGATGTTGTTGTCGCCTCCCGAAGCAATCACACCGGTGATGGCCGACAGCAGGGTCATCGGTACGATCAGGATTACCGCCAGTGGCAGGCTCCAGCTTTCGTACTGCGCCGCGAGTACCAGGAATGCCAGCAATACGCAGAGCGGGAACACGAACAGTGCGGTGTTGCCGGACAGAATCTGCTGGTAGGTCAGGTCGGTCCATTCGTAGGTCATGCCGTTCGGAAGTTCTTCCTTGAGCAGTTTCTCGATGGCTTTTTCGGCTTGGCCAGAGCTGTAGCCTGGGGCTGCCGCACCGTTGATTTCAGCGGTGATAAAGCCGTTGTAGTGCATCACGCGATCCGGGCCCGAGGTGTCGCTGACCTTGATGAAGGTCGCCAGCGGGATCATCTCGCCTTTGTTGTTACGTACTTTCAGCTGACCGATCTGGTCCGGTTCGAGGCGGAACTGCTGCTCGGCCTGGACGTTGACCTGATAGGTACGACCGAAGCGGTTGAAGTCGTTGGCATACAGCGAACCCAGGTAGATCTGCAGGGTGTCGAAGATGTCGCTGACGGCCACGCCGTGAGTCTTGGCTTTTTCCCGGTCAATGGCGGCATCGACTTGCGGCACGTTCACCGTGTAGCTGGTGAACAGGCCTGCCAGTTCCGGCACACCGTGGCTCTTGGTGATGATGTTCATGGTTTCTTTGTACAGCTCGTCGTAGCCCAGGTTGCCCCGGTCTTCGATCTGCAGGCGGAAACCACCGATGGTGCCAAGGCCTTGTACCGGCGGCGGCGGGAAGATCGCCATGTAGGCTTCCTGAATCCCGGCGAACTGGCCGTTCAATGCACCGGCAATCGCACCGGCGGACATGCTCGGGTCTTTACGCTCGTCGAACGGTTTCAGGGTCACGAACACGATGCCGGCGTTAGGGCTGTTGGTGAAACCATTGATGGACAGGCCCGGGAACGCTACCGCACTTTCCACGCCAGGCTGTTTCAGGGCCAGGTCGGACATGCGTTTGATCACGTCTTCGGTACGGTCCAGGCTGGAAGCGTCCGGCAATTGCGCGAAAGCCACCAGGTATTGCTTGTCCTGGCCGGGTACGAAACCGGTCGGGGTGCTGGAGAAACCGAAGAACGTCAGTACCATCAAGCCCGCATACAACAGCAGGGCAATGCCGCTGCTGCGGATAACCCGGCCGACGGTGCCGACATAACTGTGGCTGGCCTTGTCGAAGAAGCGGTTGAACGGACGGAACAACCAGCCACCGAAGATCTTGTCCAGGACCTTGGAGAAACGGTCTTTCGGCGCGTCATGGCTTTTGAGCAACACGGCGGCCAATGCCGGCGACAGGGTCAGCGAGTTGAAGGCCGAGATCACTGTCGAGATCGCGATGGTCAGGGCGAACTGTTTGTAGAACTGCCCGGTCAACCCGGAGATGAACGCCGCCGGGATAAACACCGCACACAACACCAGCGCCGTGGCGATGATCGGGCCCGTTACTTCACGCATGGCGCGCTTGGTCGCTTCGACCGGCGTCAGCCCGAGTCCGATGTTTCGCTCGACGTTTTCCACCACCACGATGGCGTCGTCCACCACGATACCGATGGCCAATACCAGGCCGAACAGCGACAAGGCGTTCAGCGAGAAGCCGAACAAGTGCATCACTGCAAATGTACCGATCAACGAAACCGGAACCGCCACCAGCGGAATGATCGAGGCACGCCAGGTTTGCAGGAACAGGATCACGACCAGAACCACGAGGATCAGTGCTTCGAAGAGGGTGTGAACCACCGCTTCGATGGAGCCGCGCACGAAGATCGTAGGGTCATAAACGATGCTGAAATCCATGCCTTCCGGGAAGCTCTTCTTCAGCTCCGCCATCTTGTCGCGCACTTCGTTGGAGATTTCGATCGCGTTGGAACCAGGACGCTGGAAGATCGGGATCGCCACAGCCGGCTGGTTGTTCAGCAAGGAACGCAGGGCGTATTGGCTGGAACCCAGCTCGACGCGCGCGATGTCTTTCAGACGGGTGATTTCACCGTTGTCGCCGGAGCGAATGATGATGTTCTCGAACTCTTCTTCGGAAACCAGACGACCCTGAGTGTTGACCGACAGCTGGAACGCGGTGGCATTCGGCGCAGGCGGGGCACCCAAGGCACCGGCAGCGACTTGACGGTTTTGTTCGCGGATCGCGGTTACCACATCGGTCGCGGTCAGATTGCGCGAAGCGGTCTTGTTCGGATCGAGCCATACCCGCAGCGAGTAGTCGCCCATACCAAACAGCTGCACGTCACCGACACCGCCCAGACGCGCCAGCTCATCCTTGATGTTGAGCAAGGCGTAGTTGGACAGGTAGAGCATGTCGTAGCGTTTGTCCGGCGAGGTCAAGTGCACGACCATGGTCAGGTCGGGCGATGCCTTGTCCACGGTGATACCGATGCGCGTCACTTCTTCTGGAAGTTTCGGCTCTGTCCGGGTCACGCGGTTCTGCACCTGCACCTGGGCGTTGTCCAGGTCGGTGCCCAGCGCGAAGGTGATGGTCAGGGTGATCTTGCCGTCAGCGGTGGACTGCGAGGACATGTACAACATGTTCTCGACGCCGGTGATGGCTTGCTCCAGAGGAGCGGCCACGGTTTCACCGATGACTTTTGGGTTGGCGCCCGGGAAGTTGGCACGGACCACAACGGTCGGTGGCACGACTTCCGGGTATTCGCTGATCGGCAACTGGAACAGCGAGATGGCACCGGCGATCAGGATCAGCAGCGACAGCACCGCTGCAAAGATCGGCCGTGAAATGAAGAATTGGGAAAAATTCATCGGAGTCGTTATCCCTTAACCGCGTGGGGTTGCAGCAGCCAGTTTCACAACCGAACCCGGCGCGACCTTGGCAGGTGCGACTTGGGGCAGGTTGCTGGCTTCCAGCGCTTGTCGTTGTTGTGCGAGTGCCGCGAGGGTTTGTTCGCTGGCCATCGGGATCACTTCAGGGGTGACTGGCGAACCGGGACGTACCCGTTGCAGGCCCTTGACGATGATCGTGTCGTCCTTGTTCAGGCCGTTGCGCACGATGCGCAGCCCTTCGATTTTCGGACCCAGTTCCACTGCGCGGTAGGCGGTTTTGTTGTCCGCATCCATCACCAGCACGAACTTTTTACCGAGGTCAGTACCGACCGCTTCATCGTTGATCAACACGGCGGAGTAGGTGCCGCTGCCGACCAGTTTCAGACGCGCATAAAGGCCCGGGGTGTAAGCGCCGTCGCTGTTGTCGAACACGGCGCGGCCACGGATGGTGCCGGTTTTCGGGTTGACCTGGTTGTCGACGAAGTTCATCACGCCCTGGTGCGGGTTGCCGTCTTCGTTGGACAGGCCGAGGTAAACCGGAGTGGTTGCACCACGTTTGCCCTGGCGAGCGAGTTGGGTGTATTTGAGGAACACACGCTCGTCAGCGTCGAAGTAGGCGTAGACCTTGTCGGTCGACACGACGCTGGTCAGCGCGGTGGTATCGGCGGTCACCAGGTTGCCGGCGGTGATTTCGGCACGGCTGACACGGCCGCTGATCGGTGCGGTGACGCGGGTGAAGCTCAGGTTCAGTTTCGCCAGGTCCAGTTGTGCCTGAAGGGCTCCGACCGCAGCGCGGGCTTCTTGTGCGGCACTCGTGCGCGAATCGGCCAGCTCGGCGGAAATCGCGTTGCTGGTACGCAGACGCTCACCGCGCTGGGCTTCGTTTTCGCTACGGGTCGCATTGGCGCGCGACTGAGCGACCAGCGCTTCGAGACGGCGGACCTCGGCCTGGAAGGGACGCGGGTCAATCTGGAACAGCAAGTCGCCTTTCTTGACCAGCGCGCCTTCGGTGAAGGCAACGTCATCGATCTGACCGGAGACCCGTGGACGAATCTCTACCGTTTCCGGCGCTTCAAGGCGCCCGGTGAATTCGTCCCACTCATTGACCGGTTGTTCCAGCACCTTGGCGACACTGACTTTCGCCGCAGGCATGGTCGCGGCAGACTCCGGAGCCTTGCCGCAAGCGCTCATCACCACTACGGCCAGCAGGGCCAACGGGAAGCGCAAATGTTTGAGTGACTGTTCCATGGATGCATCCGCCAATGTATTGAGATGGGCGGATGATGCTCGGCGGGGGTGGTATCGCACGAATCGAATGAAGCGAAGGTAACTATCATTCGGAATGATATAAGCGCCGTGCGAGCCCTCTAGCATGCACCTCGGGTTGGAGCGCGATCAATGTGTTTGACGGCAATTCTGTGTTGCGGGGAATGCAAAGGACTGGCTTGAGAGAGAGTCGCTCCCTTCGCGGGCAAGCCTCGCTCCTACAGTTGATCGCATACTTCTGTAGGAGCGAGGCTTGCCCGCGAAGAGGCCATCGGCACCAACAGAAGATCAGGATCAGGCCAGACTATCCGGATCCCCAAAAAACATCTGAATCCGCGACCTCAACCAACGTTCACCCGGATCATTGTCCTGCGACCCACGCCACGCCATGTGCAATTCAAAGCTGCGCACCGGCAACGGCGGATCTTCCGCCCGCACACCACCTGCTGCCGTCAACGCGTCAGCCGTGTAATCCGGCACCGTCGCGACGATATCCGTCCCGCTGAGGAGCGTGCTGAGTCCGTTGAATTGCGGCACCGCGAGTACCACGTGACGTTTGCGCCCGAGTTTTTCCAGTTCTTCATCTATAAAGCCGCTCAGGTCACCGGCGAACGACACCAGCGCATGGGGGCGGGCGCAGAAATCATCGAGGCTCAACGGGCCCGGCACCGTATCGGCACGCAACAGTTTGGGCATGCTGCGGCGCAGCACTTTACGCTTGGCGTTGGCCGGCAGGTCGGCGGTGTAGCTGACGCCGATTGAAATCTCGCCCGAGGCCAGCAGGCTCGGCATCAGGATGTAGTTGGCCCGCCGCACCACCAGCACAATCCCGGGCGACTCGGCGCGCAGGCGCTTGAGCAGCATCGGCAACAAAGCGAACTCGACATCGTCCGACAGGCCGATGCGGAACACAGCGGTACTGGTCGCCGGGTCGAATTCCGCTGCGCGGCTGACGGCCGTGGAAATCGAGTCCAGGGCCGGGGAGAGCAGGGCGAAGATCTCCACCGCCCGCGCGGACGGTTCCATGCTGCGCCCGGTTCGCACGAACAATGGATCATCGAACAGCCCGCGCAGGCGCGAGAGCGCCGCACTGATCGCCGGCTGACCGAGGAACAATTTCTCCGCAGCGCGGGTCACACTGCGTTCGTGCATCAGTGTTTCGAAAACGATCAACAGGTTCAGGTCGACACGACGCAGGTCATTACGATTCATCTGGAGTCCTGGCAGAGTCATCAAGCTTGACGGGAGCAGCCATATGAGAACAATGGCCGGCATGAATATTACGGGGAAAGGCTGCTACTCTGCACCGAGTAATTCAGTTTTCCTACAAAGGCTGCTTCGGTTTCTTACGACATTTGAAGATGTCGCCGGCGCTGCGGAATCAATGACAGGCATGTCGACTATTAATAGCCACTGATAGTCTTGGGTAGAAAGCCCAGATAGAGTTCAGGGCATTAGAGGTTTCTTTGACGAGGTTTGCGATGTCCCGCACGATCCGTTTTCACAAGTTTGGTCCAGCCGAGGTGCTCAAATGCGAAGAGCATGCGGCCGCTCTCCCTGCACCGGGCGAAGTGCAGGTGCGCGTCGAGGCGATTGGCATCAGCTGGTACGACATACTCTGGCGCCAGAACCTGGCGTCCTCCCATGCTCGCTTGCCTTCAGGCCTTGGCCATGAAATGTCCGGCGTCGTGACGGCGGTTGGTGATGGCGTCGATGATCTGGCGGTTGGCGACAAGGTCGCCAGTTTCCCGGCTGAAAGTCCGAACGACTATCCCGTCTATGGCGAACAAATCGTTCTACCGCGCTCGGCACTGACCCGTTATCCGGACGTGCTGAGCCCGATTGAAGCGGCGGTGCATTACACGCCGCTGTTGATTGCTTACTTTGGTTATGCCGATCTGGCACGGGTCAAGCCTGGGCAATTTGCCCTGGTGACTGACGCGAGCCACTGCGCCGGGCCTTCATTCGTCCAATTGGGTAAAGCCTTGGGTGTACGGGTGATTGCCGCCACGAAAACGGCCGAAGAGCGTGAATACCTGCTGTCGCTGGGTGCCGAGAAAGTCATCGTCACCGAGGAAGAAGATCTGCTCATGCGGATCAACAAGATCACCGATAACCGCGGTGTCGATGTGGTGTTCGATGGCCTGGGCGGCCCGCAGATGTCGCTGCTCGGCGATGTGCTCGCGCCTCGCGGCAGCCTGGTGCTGTATGGCCTGCAAGGGGGTAACCAGACGCCATTCCCGGCCTGCGCAGCGTTCCAGAAGAACATTCAGTTCTTTGTACACTGCATCGGCAATTTCACCGGCAAGCCGGAGTTGGGCATCATCCAGGACCAGGCCGCACTGCAACGGGCCTTGCGCGACATCAACCAGATGACCGCCGATCGCGTGCTGCTGCCGCTCAAGACTCGGGTCTTCCCGTTTTCCGAGTTTGTCGAAGCACACCGCTACATGGACGAATGCCCATGCCGCGAGCGGGTCGCCCTTCAGGTCGAACCTGCGTAACAGCCCCTGAAAAAGTCCGTGCCTGCACGGACTTTTTTATTGCCCCTCGCAAAACATTGAGACGTCTCATCGATCTGTCGATGGGTCAGTTCAGCAACTGAACTGGTTTTTGCTCTCGATCTGTATCTTCTAATCAGCATCTAAGCCTTGATAATTGAATGATTACTTTCATCTCAAGGAATGAGTCATGTCTGGGTGTCAGGCTGATACTTTTCAACGCACATTGTTAATAGATATCCGACCAGCAGTAATTCTTTGCGCAGCTTTCAAAAAGATATATGCGGCTTCTATCTTTATTTCTTGTGCTACCTATCTGTGGGACGTTGTCGGACATTTCCTAGGATGTTCTGTTAAGTCGCCAGATGCAGGCGGTACGGGGCTTTTGCGCCATCCGGCTTCGGCGTATGCAGCGTCGGCGATCAACTATTTCAAATAATTACCAAAAGCATAAGTGCTAGCCTTTGACAATAATGTCCAGCACTTCATCCGTGTCAGACAATCCGCTGTGCAGTGCATATCGCTGTTTATGCAGTACTGAACTTACGAGCATCAGGTAAATAAAGATGACCCATATCCATGATCAGGCGATGAACTATGTCTATCAGCAAATGCTGCAACGCTTGCTGAGTTTTTTCTCTCGGGCCGAACGCACGGCATTGCAACTGATGATCCAGCGTCTGGTGGTCGCCGCGGGGGGCATGGAGCGCATTGGCGATTACAAGGTGCTGGCGATCCAGTCCGGCTCGCGGGACAGTTGTTACACCCTGGCGCTGCTGCGCGCCGCACAACTGAGCATTGCCGGCCGGGCGCCCGCCACGTTTCAGTTGCGTGTGGCCTCCCTGCGAATGAACGGTGCGAGCGCAATGGCTCAGGAAAACATCCATCGCAGCTACAGTTCGCTGTTTCTCTACGACGATCCGCGGGTCGAAGTGCTGATGGTGGATAACCGTGAAGTGTTGCCTTTCAGCCACCCGGCACCGATCTCCGATGCCGGTCGAGAAGCCAATCGGCTCAATGTGCTGATGGTGGGCCACCGTCGAACCTGGTACGGGCCAATCGATCTGTGGGACGACGGCTATCTGGCGACCGGCGAGTTCTATGGGCAGATCGCGCGCTGGGACGGTGGCGTCGATGCCTTGGTCAGCAGTGACACGTCACGTCAGCAAAAGCAGTTTCTCGAAGGCTTGAAGCGGGCGGCGGCAAAGGCCGGGCTCAAGACCTCCAGTCCGGTTGAAACAGGCTTTGATGAACTGTTCGCCTTGCTCGATGAGATCGGCAGTGACTGCTATCGCGCGTTTTATGCCGAACAGGGGCAGGCGGCATGGCGGCCGGCCGAGCGCTTCGAGGCCTGTCGCCGTACCACGTTCATCGACATTCAAGACATGCTGGTCAGCAACCTTGAAGAGCGCTGGCCGCTGCTCACTGAGTTTCTCGGTTTTCAACCTGACGAACTGGCGGCTCAGATCAGCGACAACGAATTCGTCAGCCTTTCGATATCCGCACACGTGCGGGGGCTGCAAGCGTGCTTTGTGCACGGTCGCAGCTATGAGGCGGGTGTCGCCGAATACTTGCAACGGGCATTAGTGATGATGCGCCGCAAGCGACTCCCGGAGCGTTTGTGCGAGCAAGCAGTGGCGGTCTTCGGTAACCCGGCGAGGCTGTCCGAACAGCGTGGGCTGGCCGCGGCCGAGGCGCAAAAAAGCCTCGGTTTGACCGAGGCTCAGCTGGTGTGCCTGCTCTTCGCACCCTTTGTCGAAAACGGTGCTGTCCTTGAGCGTTTTCTGCGTCAGTGTCATCCCGGAATGCTGGTGGCGATGCCTGATTTGCACCGGGCAATGCAGGGCAATCCGGTGTCGGAGCAGATTCTGCAATGGATGGTCGACGTCAGCGGGCTGCCCGTCGGCCTGCTCGGCACACTTTACCGGATGGGGCCGGTGCCGGGGGCCGAGGGCAGGGTGGTTGACCCGGATGCCGATGGCGTGGACCTGCCATCGGAAGGCGCCAACTTTGGCGATGATGCCGCGGTGGCGGGTGAAGGGTCAGCGGGACATTGAAAGGACCACGCGAGACCGACTTTGCTTATCAGGCGGTGTACCGATACCTGACGCACCTGATCAATGAACCGGTCAGCGACACGCGCGTGCGCCTGCCGTCGTTGCGTCAGTTGGCGGATCGTTTGAGCGTGTCGATCTCGACGATTCAGTACGCGTATTCGTTGCTGGAGAAAGAAGGGCGCGTGTATTCGGTCGCCAAATCCGGCTATTACGCGTTGCCGGTGTCCGCCATCAATGCACCCGGCAATGGCAATGACCTGCTCGAAAGCGTTTATTTCAGTGCCAGGTGCCCAGGCATGCTGGTGTTGAGCGCCGATGAACCGGCATTGTTGCAACCCCTCGACAGTCCGTTATTGCTGCTGGAACGGGAACTGCTGCGCCAGTATCCGCGCCAGCCGCAACCGCCTTCGCAACCCTGCGGCGAACTGGAACTGCGTACCGCCCTGGCCGCGCGTTACACCACAACGCCGGTACGCTGCTGGCATGCCGATGACGTTTACATTGGCGCCGACTTGCGCGGCGTCCTGGAAATACTGATCGCCGTGTTGAGCCTCAAAGACGCTGCGGTGGTCCTTGAGTCTCCGTGTGACTGGGCGATTCTGCGCTTGCTCCAGGCCGCCGATGTCCAGGTGATCGAGTTGCCGCTGCAAACCGATGGCGGGCTAGACGTCGAACAGCTCAAGGAGCTGCTGGAGACCCACCCGGTGCGGTTGGTCGTGCTGTCATCCGCTTTGAACATGCCGCAAGGCAGCCTCGCAGATGACGACAACCGGCGAGCCATTGCGCAGCTCCTCGAACGGCATGGCAGCTGGGTGCTGGAAAACGATTGCTACGGCGAACTCGAATTCGAACCGGGCGGCTTGCGGTTTCGTGATCTGCTCGACCCTGACCGGCTGATCGTGTTTTCCACGTTCGAGAAAATCATCGGCCCGGAAGCGCCCTACGGCTTTCTGTTGTCGCGGCATTTCAGCGCCGAATTGCAGCGGCACTTTTTACTGCGTGCCTTTCGCCTGTCGCCGATTCGCCAGAAAGCCATCGCTCGTTTGTACGGTAACGGACGGATCGACCAGCACCTTCATGTGCTGCGCAGGTTGCTCAAGGACCGCAAGGTGCAGATGACGCAGTTGTTGCAGGAACGCCTGGGCGACGCCTTGCATTTTGTCGAACCTCAGGGTGGGGCAACGATTTGGGTGCGCTCCCTGCGACAGGTCGATGTGCGGCGGGTGTTTCAGCGCCTGCTCAAGCATCAGGTGGTGATTGCGCCGGGCGAGCTGTTCAGTTTGCAGGGCCTGCACACGCAACACTTGCGCCTCAGTCATAGCTTTGGCGGTGATCATGATCTGGCCGCTGCACTGAGCCTGCTCGGCGATGCCTTGCGCCTGGAATCGGTAGATTGAGCATGTCCGCAAAACATCCTTTGCGTCCGTGGATCGATCCCATCGCGTTGCGGTCAAACTGCCAGTAAACTGCGTCCCTATTCCTGAACCACTCTATTCAGAGGTTTTGCATGACACTCAGTCCTTTTGCGGGCAAACCGGCACCGGCAGAGTTGTTGGTCGACATCCCGCGACTGGTAACGGCTTATTACACCGGCCAGCCCGATGCCGCGATCTCCACCCAGCGTGTCGCTTTTGGCACGTCCGGGCACCGAGGTAGCTCGTTCGACTTGAGTTTCAACGAATGGCACGTTCTGGCGATCAGCCAGGCGATCTGCCTGTACCGCGAAGCCCAGGGCATCGATGGTCCGCTGTTCGTCGGCATCGACACCCACGCGCTGTCCACCCCGGCGGGCGCCAGTGCCCTCGAAGTGCTGGCCGCCAACGGCGTGACGGTGATGATTGCCGAGGGTGACGAGTACACCCCGACACCAGCGATTTCCCACGCGATTCTCTGTTACAACCGTGGCCGCACCTCGGGCCTGGCAGACGGCATCGTCATCACGCCGTCCCATAACCCGCCGCAAAGCGGTGGCTACAAATACAACCCCACCAACGGTGGTCCGGCCGACACCCACATCACCAAGTGGATCGAAGCCAAGGCCAACGAGCTGCTGGGCAACAAGCTCGCCGGCGTCAAGCGCATCAGCTACGAGCAGGCGCTGAAGGCCAGCACCACGCACCGTCACGATTACCTCAACACCTATGTCGCCGACCTGATCAACGTGATCGACTTTGACGCCATTCGCAACGCCAAACTGCGTCTGGGCGTCGATCCGCTGGGCGGAGCAGGGGTGCGTTACTGGTCGGCGATTGCCGAGCATTACAAGCTGGATCTGGACGTGGTGAACACGCAGGTCGATCCGACCTTCCGCTTCATGACGGTCGACTGGGATGGCCAGATCCGCATGGACCCTTCGTCCAGCCATGCCATGCAAGGCCTGATCGGCCTGAAAGAGCGTTTTGACGTCGCGTTCGCCTGCGACCCGGATCACGATCGCCATGGCATCGTGACGCCGTCCGGCGGTTTGCTCGCGCCGAATAGCTATCTGGCAGTGTCCATCGACTACCTGTTCCAGAACCGCCCGCAATGGCGCGCCGATGCAGCCGTGGGTAAAACCGTGGTCAGCAGTGGCTTGATCGATCGCGTGGCCAAGCGTTTGGGTCGTCGTTTGTACGAAGTGCCGGTCGGTTTCAAATGGTTTGCGGACGGTCTGTTCGACGGCTCGCTGGGTTTTGGCGGCGAAGAAAGCGCCGGTGCCTCGTTCCTGCGCAAGGACGGTGGCGTGTGGAGCACTGACAAGGACGGTTTGATCCCGGCCCTGCTGGCTGCGGAAATGACCGCCCGCACCGGTCGCGACCCGAGCCAGGCCTATCGGGCGTTGACCGATGAACTGGGCGAACCGTTCTCGGTGCGGGTCGATGCCAAGGCCAATCCGGAGCAGAAGGCCTTGCTGAGCAAGCTGTCGCCGGAGCAGGTCACGTCGACCCGGCTTGCGGGCGAAGCGATCCAGAGCATCCTCAGCCACGCACCGGGTAATGACCAGGCGATCGGCGGTTTGAAAGTCATGACCGAAAACGGCTGGTTCGCGGCACGTCCGTCGGGTACCGAAGACATCTACAAGATCTACGCCGAGAGTTTCGTCAGTGACGAACACCTCAAGCAGTTGGTTGCCGAAGCTCAAACATTGGTGGATGGCGCTATTTCTGCGAAATAAGTGAAGGGCCCCTTCGCGGGCAAGCCTCGCTCCTACAGGTTCTTGTAGGAGCGAGGCTTGCCCGCGAAGGCGTCAGTAAAGCCATCGGCAAAAAAAAGGGGCAACTATGATAGTCGCCCCTTTTTTGCCCTGCATTTACCCAATCAAGCCAAGTCCACCAAAACAATCTCACTGTCTTCAATGGCCGTCACGCGCAACACCTGCTCATCAGCCACCGCAACACCATCTCGAGCTTGTGCTCGCAAGCCATTGACTTCAATCGCGCCCGTCGCCGGAACCAGGTAAGCGCGGCGGCCATTGTCCAGACGATACTCCGCAGACTCGCCAGCCTTCAGGTTCGCCGCAACCAGGCGTGCATCCGCACGGATCCGCAGGCTTTGATCGTCGCCGGCCTTGCCGCTGGCCAGGGTCACGAAGCCTTCGCGTTGGCCTTTAGGGAACGGTTTTGCGCCCCAGGACGGTGCCAGGCCTGTTTCGTTCGGGATGATCCAGATCTGGAAGATCCTGGTTTCAGTCGCTTCCAGGTTGTACTCACTGTGAGCGATCCCGGTGCCGGCGCTCATGACCTGCACATCGCCCGCTTCGGTACGGCCCTTGTTTCCGAGGTTGTCCTCGTGGGTAATCGCACCTTCACGGACATACGTGATGATTTCCATGTCCCGGTGCGGGTGTTTCGGGAAACCGGTACCCGAGGCGATCACGTCGTCGTTCCACACCCGCAGGTTGCCCCAGTTCATGCGTTTAGGGTCGTAGTATTCGGCGAACGAAAAGTGGTGATGAGCATCCAGCCAGCCATGGTGGGCGCCGCCCAGGGAGTTGAAGGGTCTGAGTTCGAGCATGATCGTCTCCTGAAAGGGGTGGTGAATGGCGAGCATCATCTATCAGGCACTGATCGATAAAAAGCGTAAAAAATGCCTCAATACAATCGAATAAACTGATATCAAATCACCTCGAAACATTCTCATCCAGCCTTCACTTCATCGCATAAGCCAATGACCTGTAAGCATTTCACTAGAACTGAACGGCAAATGCAGACACCATAGCCCTCAACAGCCTCACACCCTGGAGTCAGCCCGCGTGCCGCAACACACCCCCGATCTTCCTCCTGAACTTCGTCCCTTGGCCGAGATGCCGCTGCTCAAGCGCCTGGCCGCCCGATTCTTTGGCCATGGGCTGACGCGTCTGCGTGCACAGCATCGGGCGTCATGGCTGCATGGCCAGGCCGACGGTTTTCGCAGCGGTCACAGCGCCGGGGTGGATTACGGCTATAAGGAAGGCAAGCTCGAAGGGTTGGAGGAAGGTCGGCAGGTGTTGCTGATTCGTGACTCGCGCTCCACCGAACACCGGCCCCCCAACGTCGATGACAACCTGTTCGACGACTGGCGCCTGCCATTGAGCGCCGAGCTGAAGAAGCGCATGAAAGCTGATGTCGCTCGTTTGCTGGCGCCGCACGCTCAACCCAGCGCCGCGCAGTGGAAAATGATCTTCAGCGACACGCCATCGACGTCGGTCATCGCCGGCGCGGGGGCGGGCAAGTCGACCACCCTTGTGCTGCGCATTTTGTTGCTGACCCACTATCTGGGCTTTGAGCTGAGCTCAATGACCGTCGTGACCTTTACACGGGAGTCGCGCAAGGACTTCATCAACAAACTGATCGAGATGTTTGCGCTCTGGGGGCGGCCGCTCGGTTTCAAGGAAGCGCGGGACCTGGTGCGCACCTTCCATTCGCGAATCCTGCCCATGGTGCGCAGCCTGCCGGGCTTCGAGCGGCTGCAAGCGTTTGAAAACCTCAGCAGCCGTGTGCAAGGCGCTGATGATGAGGCCGATAGCAATCCTTTCGATTTGCGCATCAACGACGCCCAGCGTCAGCAGCTCAACGCCTGCTATCACAACCTGCACACACGTGATGAGCGCTTTCGCGAACTGATCAAGCCGTTGTCGCGCCATGCCTTGCAGCTCAAGGAGCTGGAGCGCGATCACCCGGACGTGCAAAAACGCATGGCCGTGACTGAGCTGGCCGCCAAGCGTGATGAAGAGCTGTGCGACTTGATTGAAGATCTGTGGTTTCGCGCAGGTGCCTGGCCCATCAAAGGCATCGAGCCCAATCGCCAGTCGTTTGATATCAACGGCTCGACCTTTCATTGCCATGGCTATATCCCGAGTCTGGATGCGTGGGTCGTGCTGGGTTTCGATCCTCGGGAAAACCCGCAGGTCAGCCGCCCGAATGCCAAGCTCAGCGTTCGCGCGGAATGGGCGGTAAAGCGAACCCTGTTTCAAGCTTTCTGTCGTAAGCCTTTGATATGGCTGGATAGTTATGAGGCTTCAAAGCGTGTTTTGGCCTCCCTTGCGGGCGATGCCAGCGCCGGGCCGGGGTTCGATTACAAGGTCAAGGGCGAACTCGGTTCCGCGCCGTTGCTGGACTGTTTTGTCGCGGCGGCCGGGTTTATCGAAAACCTTGGCCTGGATGTTCCGAATGCCGTGGGCCAGATGAGCTTCGCCAAGGACGACCCGGACCGGTTTTTCTTCGAGGCCTTGAGCCTGTTCTGGCGAGCCCTGGAAGATCATCTGCTGGATCAGAAGCCGCCGGTAATGACCTACAACCGTATGTTCGCCTTGTTCAGCGAGCATTCCCCGGAAAACCAGAAGTTGTTGAGCGATGAACTGCTGCGACCGCTGTCGCACCTGATGATCGACGAGTTTCAGGACGTATCGCCGCAGATTGTTTCCTGGATTCGTGCCAGCCTCGCCGAGATTCGCAGTCGTGGCCCGGCCATGCACGTGGGACGCGGCGCTCAGCGTTCGTCGCTGCTGTGCGTGGGCGATGACTGGCAGTCCATTTATGGATGGCGCGGCAGTTCGCCGACGTATTTCATGGAGTTCAACAAGGAGTTTCCTTCGCCGAGCACGACCAGGGTCATGCTCAGCGACAACTATCGCAGCCATCAACACATCATCGATGCCGCCGAACACATCGTGCGCGCCGCACCGGCCATCGCCGGCAAGAAGGCCAAGGCCAGTGGCGAGTCGAAAGCGCTGCTGCCAGTCAATGTGCTCGATCGGGATGATCAAGGCTTGGCCAAGCGGTTGATGGAACACTACAGGCAGGGCGATACAATCTTGATGCTTTATCGAAAAAGTAGCGATAAGTCATTGATAGAAGAGCATATTCAGCCTGTAGTTAATGTTGATTCTAGCTTGCCGTACGAATCACGACGACTGAAGCAGTTGACCTATCACAGCGCCAAAGGCCTTCAGGCCGACGCGGTGTTTCTGTTGGGAGACTGCCAGCACCTGACCAGTTCGCCCTACAAGAATCAGGTCTACCGCATGGCGGGTCTGGGCAAGGCTGGCGACAACGAAGCTTACGATAACGCGCAAAAAGACGAGATTCTGCGGCTGGCCTATGTCGGCATCACCCGGGCGGTCAGCCATTGCTACTGGTATGTCGATGGCCAGGACACCCAGGCGGCGAACATGCCCAAGGCCTCCGACCGGATCGGCAAGGGCAAGGCGTTTTTTGCCGATCACCGGAGCAAGACATCGGCGTAAACCCGTACTCACAAAAAAGCCCACAAGATGTGGGCTTTTTATTAGGGCAATTGCGCTTCAACCTTCAGGCATAACTCCTGAGGGCCACCGGAGGAATGAAAGAATTGAGCTCATCCTCCACCGCTTCGATGATTCGTTCTACGTCCGCTGCGTTCATGACAGTGGCGCACGGAATGCCGGCAATGGCGATCATGGTCTCGCCCGTGGCGCGGTCAAAAAGACGGGCAATCATGCTGCCCGGTGCGTCCATGCTCGCCTCAAAACCCATGGGATGAAAATGCCAGCGCATCAGCTGGCAGGCGTTTGGAAAGGTGACTTTACTGAACCCTTTATTCATATGTTGCCCGCCTTGTTCATCGAGCGCTTCCGTTAGCTCATGTTAGGAGGGAAGAGCCTTCATTGGCTCAACCGTTGACTGTCTTTAAAAGTAGCATCCGCATGTGAAAATAATGTGGATTTTTCAGGCCGATTGGCAATTGGTTGCTTTTTTTTGATTCGGCTCACAGCGCTGTGACCTTTCAGCAAAAGGCCAGTACTGCTTGCTCATTGAAGCCGGTGCGGAATTTCGGCAAGCTCGCCTTTTTCTCGTCGAGTCCTTTATGCATGCCGATGATGATGGTCCGCTGCAAACCCAGGCCACGAGCGAGACGGTCATGCGCTATCACCTGCGCTGGAAGCACCGCGACCTGGACGGTGTCATGGCGTTGTATCACCCGGACATCCAGTACAGCGACTTCTTCCAGAACCGCGTGATGGGGCTGGACGAATTGCGCGAGTACGTGCGCAGCAGCATGCCGCGCGATCCGGATGAAGCGCTGGAGCACTCGGACCGCATCCGTCTGGACGGCAACACCGCGTTCATTCAGTACCGCATTACTCTGCGCGGTGGTGAAGGGTTGGTGTCATTTCGGGCCAGCGAGGCGATTACCGTCCGCGACGGTCTGATCTGGCGAGTCAACGAATACGCCTCGCTGGTGCATGAGCAGCCCGTCAGCAAAACCGCAAACAGTGCACGCCCGGCCGTCAGCCGGCTCGGGTTGTCGCCGCGTCAATTGAGTTTCATGGCGCAAGACCTGCAACAGTACTTCCAGCACCAGCAACCCTATCTGGACCCGGAGCTCGATTTGCAACGGGTGGCGAAGGCGTGCGGGTACAGCCGCAATCAGATGTCCTATCTGCTGAACCAGGTGCTGGGCCAGAGTTTCTACCGCTACGTAAACCAGGCGCGCTTGCAACATGTGCTCGCCGCACTGGAAAACGCCGCGCCGCCACTGCGTATCGACGATCTGGCGTTTGCCGCCGGCTTCAATTCGCTCTCGGCGTTCTACAGCTGTTTCCGCCAGCACACCGGTCTGTCGCCCAAGGCCTACGTCAAACAAATTTCTTTGCGTGCACGCGCGCAAGACAGCCTCTGAGCCCACGCACTAGGATCAACGCCATCGAAGTTTGAGTGGCGGAGTCTTGCATGCCGGCGTGGCGCACTATCAGTTTGTGGATGGATCAACTCGACGAGCCGTTGCTGGCGCGTCCGGCGCTGGAACACGATCTTGACGTCGACGTCGCCATCATCGGCGCGGGGTACACCGGGCTCTGGACTGCGTACTACCTCAAGCGCCTGGCACCGGGCCTGAACATTGCCATCGTTGAAGCGCAAACCGCCGGTTTTGGCGCCTCCGGGCGTAATGGCGGCTGGTTGATGGGCAACCTCCTGGGGGAAGACCGTTTGCTCGCCGATTTACCGGCCGAGCGGCGGCGGGCGTCGTATGACCTGCTGCACAGCATTCCCGATGAAGTTGAAGTTGTCCTCGAACGTGAAGGCATCGACTGCGATTACCGTAAAGGCGGGGCGCTGTATTGCGCGGCGCGGTATCCGGAACAGGAAGCCAGCCTTCGACAGTATCTGGACAAACTGTATGGCCAGGGCCTGACGGAAAGCCATTACCGCTGGCTCAGCCCCGAGCAGTTGGCGCAACAGATCAGAATCGCCAAGCCTTATGGCGGTATCTATGCACCGCACGTGGCAACCCTGCACCCGGCAAAGTTGGTGCGAGGTCTAGCCAGGACGGTCGAACGCATGGGCGTCAGGATTTACGAAAACAGTCCGGTCACCCACTGGCAATCGGGCAGCCTGCGCACGGCGAAGGCCATGGTGCGCAGCCGCTGGATCGTTCCGGCGGTAGAAGGCTATGCGACCACGCTGCCTCCGCTGGGGCGCTATCAGTTGCCGGTGCAAAGCCTGATCGTCGCCACCGAACCACTGTCCGCCGCCACTTGGGACGAAATCGGCCTGAGCCACGGGCAGGCGTTCGGCGAAAGCAGTCGCCAGGTGACTTACGGTCAGCGTACGGCGGACAACCGCCTGGTGTTCGGCGCGCGGGGCGGCTATCAGTTTGCCGGCAAGCTGCGTCATGACTTCGACCTGACCGCCAGTGAAGTCGACTTGCGGCGTTACCTGTTCGGCGAACTCTTCCCGCAACTCAAGAACGTACGTATCACCCATGGCTGGGGCGGCAACCTTGGCATGTCTCGGCGGTTCAAGCCGCACATGTTGTGCGATCAAGCGAGCGGCATTGCGATTTCCGGCGGTTATGGCGGGGAGGGCGTTGGTGCCAGCAACCTGGGTGGACGGACCTTGGCTGACTTGATCCTGCAACGCGATACCGAGCTGGTTCGCCAGCCGTGGGTCATCCCTCAGGGCGGTCTCGATGCACTGAAGCCCTGGGAACCGGAACCCTGCCGCTGGCTCGGCTACAACGCGATCATCCGCAGCTTCGTCCATGAAGACCAGACCCTGGCCAACCCGGCTACCGCGCCTTGGCGACGCAAACTGGCCAGTGGGGTCGCCGGGTTCATGGAAGGTTTCATGCAGTAATCGGCGCTTTCTCCATAGACAGGTACTCCCATGGGCATAACGCAGTTCAAGAACACCGCAACCCTGAAGCTGGACGAATCAAACCCGGTCGCCGTGCCGTTGGGAACTCCCGTGGCGGTGGCGTCCACCACCAGCGTCGAACGCGACGACGGTGTCGAAACCGGCGTCTGGGAATGCACCCCCGGCCGTTGGCGTCGGCAGATCGTGGCCCAGGAATTCTGTCATTTCATCCAGGGGCGCTGCACCTTCACTCCGGATGACGGTGAAACCCTTCACATAGAAGCCGGCGACGCACTGATGTTGCCAGCCAACAGCCTCGGTATCTGGGACATCCAGGAAACCGTACGCAAGACCTACGTTTTGATTTTTTGATCCTCTGATTGCCTGCCAACAAAAACTCACACAGGAATCCACTCATGATCCGAAAGACCCTGGCACTCGCTCCCCTGGCGCTCTTCGTGAGCCTCAGTCACGCCGCCGACACCGTGAAGATCTACAACTGGTCGGACTACATCGCCCCGGACACCACCAAAGACTTTCAGAAAGAAACCGGCATCGGCTTCAGCTATGACGTGTACGACAGCAACGAAACCCTCGACGGCAAGTTGATGACCGGCAAATCCGGTTACGACGTGGTGTTCCCGTCCAACCACTTCATGGCGCGGCAGATCGAGGGCGGGGCGCTGAAGAAGCTCGACAAGAGCCAGTTGCCGAACTGGAAGAACCTCAATCCGGTACTGCTCAAAGCCCTGCAAACCAACGACCCGGGCAATGAGCACGGCTTCCCGTACCTGTGGGGCAGCACCGGCATCGGCTACAACATTGCCAAGGTCAAAGCGGTGTTGGGTGATAACGCGCCGGTGGATTCCTGGGACCTGATCTTCAAACCCGAAAACATGGCAAAACTGCAGAAGTGTGGTGTGGCCATCCTCGACAACGGGCCTGAACTGCTGCCGGCCGCGCTGAACTACCTGGGCTTGCCGCATCACAGCAAGAACCCGGAAGACTACAAGAAGGCTGAAGCGCTGCTGATGAAAGTCCGGCCTTACGTCAGCTATTTCCACTCGTCCAAGTACACCAGCGATCTCGCCAACGGTGACATCTGCGTGGCGGTCGGTTTCTCCGGCGATATCCTGCAGGCCGAAAACCGCGCCAGGGAAGCCAAGAACGGCGTAGACATCGGCTATGCGATTCCCAAGGAAGGCGCGGCCATCTGGTTCGACATGGTCGCCATGCCCGCCGACGCCCCGGACGAAAAAGCCGGCTACGCCTTCATGGACTACCTGTTGCGCCCGGCCGTCATGGCCAGCATCAGTAACTACGTGCACTACGCCAATGGCAACGAACAGGCTGACAGCCTGATCGACCCGGCAATCAAGAACGACACCAAGGTTTATCCGAGCCCGGAAATGATGGGAAAACTGTTCGCGCTGGAAGCGATGCCGCTGAACATCGACCGGATTCGGACGCGGGTGTGGAACAAGATTCGCACGGGCAGCTGACAGGTTGCACCAAGGCATCGGGACAGGACGTCCCGTTGCGCAATCAGCCGACCGGCTCGACCGTGCAACTCATTTGCCCTGAGCCGGGTATCTGGAACAAGGCATCGCTGCCGTTCTGCAAGAAGCTGTAGCTCCCCCGGTAATCCTTGCCGTTGAATTGGGTTGCGGAATCATTTGGCACCTGGATAAGGGTGGCAGAGGTATTCGCCCATTTCAGGTACACGACACGCGGCTCGACATTGAAGTAAGTGACGGCAATCAGCGCGTTGAGCCCGGTGCAACGAAAGGCTACCGGGCCGTCGGTGAGCCTGCTCGGGTCCTTGGTTCGTGCAATCACCGAGCCTTGGCGAAGCTGATGCGCACGCTCGGCATAACTGCGGATCGTGCAGGCCTTGGGTTCCGCCTCGGCAGAGCAGCGATTGCGGGCGTCTACCCAGAACCGTTGTTCGATCTCGACTTTGTCAGGCCGCGGCACGGAATGATCGTCTGTGAGCGCGAGGCGATAGAGGCGCGTCAGTTCAATGTCCATCTGCTTCAGTTGTGGGGTGCGGCAGATCAGCTTCTCGATGGCAGCGCTGGCCCTGGCGCAGTCGAAGCTGGTTGCCAGGACCGTAGAAGTCCCGGCATTCGCGCACAGGCTCGTTGCCGCACATGCACTGGCGGTAATGAGCCTGACCCACAAGGGCGTGACCCTTTTCATCTCGGCTTCACCCGGATCATTTCATAAGGCCCGCGAAGAAACTTAACCCGGTATTCAGTGTGGTCTCATTCTTCGAAAAGTCTAATTTTTACCCATGGAAGTGCGCGAATCAAAACGCCAATAGTCGGACAATTTTGATCCTGGCAACTTACCTTTATTTAATATTTAAATTGTCAATTGTCCGACAATAACGCTGGCTCCTTATTTTAAATGCACTGACTTCTAATCGCGCCTATTGTTTTCGGGCATATTCTGAAGTGCGCAAACTTGACGCCAAAAAAGTAGTGGACGATTGATTTCAAATTGTGTCAGTTTTCTTTCGCCTTCATTGGGCGAGTGATAGGACGATCTCGCCAGAGATTGTTGCTATCTAAAAAAACTGTTCCATAGCAAAACAAGGAAGTGTGTTTATGTCGAAAGTAAAAGACAGCATTATTGATTCCGCTGAACAGGCATTCCAGCCATTTCAAGCCTTGGCGGCTCCCAGTTCTGCGTTCAACCAGATCAATAGTTTCAGCCATCAATATGACCGTGGCGGCAGTCTGACGGTCAATGGCAAACCCTCGTTTTCCGTCGATCAGGCAGCCACCCAATTGCTGCGCGACGGAGCTGCCTACCAGGACAAGGACGGCAGCGGCAAAATCGAACTGACCTACACGTTCCTGACCTCGGCCTCGTCGAGCACCATGAACAAGCACGGGATTACCGGGTTCAGTCAGTTCAGTGCCCAGCAGAAAGGCCAGACCGTGCTCGCCCTGCAATCCTGGGCCGACGTCGCCAATGTCACCTTCACGGAAAAGGCCACCGGCGGCGACGGTCACATGACCTTCGGCAACTACAGCGGCGGCCAGGACGGCGCAGCGGCATTCGCTTATTTGCCTGGCACGGGCGCAGGTTACGACGGGACTTCCTGGTACCTGATCAACAGCAGCTACACGCCCAACAAGACCCCGGACCTGAACAACTACGGCCGGCAAACCCTGACCCACGAAATCGGGCACACCCTTGGCCTGGCACACCCCGGCGACTACAACGCCGGTGAAGGCGCACCGACCTACAACGACGCGTCCTACGGGCAAGACACCCGCGGCTACAGCGTCATGAGTTACTGGAGTGAAAGCAACACCAGCCAGAACTTCAGCAAGGGCGGCGTCGAAGCTTATGCGTCGGGCCCGTTGATCGACGATATCGCGGCCATCCAGAAACTCTACGGCGCCAACACCACCACCCGCACCGGTGACACCACTTACGGCTTCAACTCCAACACCGGTCGCGATTTCCTGAGCGCGTCTTCGTCGGCGGACAAGGTCGTGTTTTCGGTGTGGGATGCGGGCGGCAAGGACACCCTGGATTTCTCCGGGTTTACCCAAAACCAGAAGATCAACCTCAATGAGACCTCGTTCTCCGACGTTGGCGGCCTAGTGGGTAACGTGTCCATCGCCAAGGGCGTCACCGTCGAAAACGCCATTGGCGGTTCGGGCAATGATTTGCTGATCGGTAACGGCGTCTCCAACGAGCTGAAGGGTGGTGCCGGCAACGACATCCTTTACGGCGCGGGCGGTGCGGACAAGTTGTGGGGCGGCACCGGTTCGGACACCTTCGTGTTCGCCGCCAGCAGCGACTCCAAACCGGGTGCAGTCGACCAGATTCTCGATTTTGTCAGCGGCCTCGACAAGATCGACCTGACCGGCATCACCAACGGTGCAGGCCTGCATTTCGTGAGCGCATTCACGGGTGCGGCGGGCGATGCCGTGCTGACGACCTCCGGTGGTAACAGCCTGCTGTCGGTGGACTTCTCCGGGCACGGCGTGGCGGACTTCCTGGTCAGCACCGTCGGCCAGGCGGCGTACTCGGACATCGTGGCCTGATTCAAGGCAAAAGGAGGGCGGCGCCGATGCGCCGCCCTTTGTCACTTGAGCCACGAACCTGAGTGAAACGCCTATGATTTGTAACGCTTTTACCTGCAAAACAAACGTGTGGCTGTTAGCCGCGCTCATGATGTTTTTTGGAGATGTAGCCATGGCAAGCAGCCTGAAGTTGGCAGACCCGTCGGAGCTGGCGGGAAAATGGCGGGTGACGCAGCAAGACAACCCGTCGATCGTTTGCCCCCTCGAATTCAAAGCCAACCAGACGTTGGGCGACGGCACCGAGTGCCTCGTCGAATGGCTGGAGGAACAACCGGTCGGCTGGTTCCCTGAGCCCGACGGCATCGCGCTCACCGGCAAGGAAGGGTCGAAGATTGTGTTTTTCAGTCGTCAGCGCGACGGGCTGTATCGAGGCACTTCAAAGTCCGGGCTGATCATAATACTTGAGCACCCGCTTGATTAATCGAGATGCGCAAAGTTGTTATTAAAGTGTAAGTAACGACCTCGCCAGGCAGGCGCGGGATAACACCTCAGGAAGAGCCCATGAAGATGGCGAATAACCCGGTTTCCACGCCGTTAATAAGGGCGCTGGGTGATTACAAGAGCATTCTGATCAGCGTCGGTTGTTTTACGGCGCTAATCAACATTCTGATGTTAGTGCCCTCTATTTATATGCTCCAGGTCTATGACCGGGTGCTGTCATCACAAAATGAAACCACGCTGGCCATGTTGTCGCTGATGGTCGTGGGGTTCTTTGCGTTTATCGGCTTGCTGGAGATTATTCGCAGTTTTATCGTCATTCGTATCGGCAGCCAACTGGAACGCCGCTTCAACCTGCGGGTTTATCAGGCCGCTTTCGAGCGCAATCTGTTCAAAGGCGAAGGCAACGCCGGGCAGTCGCTGGGGGATTTGACTCACATTCGCCAGTTCGTGACCGGCCCGGCGCTGTTCGCCTTCTTCGATGCCCCCTGGTTCCCGGTGTACCTGCTCGTGATCTATCTGTTCAACGTCTGGCTCGGCGTGTTTGCCACGGCGGGCGCGGTAGTGCTGATCGGGCTGGCGTGCCTCAATGAGGCCATGACCAAAAAGCCTTTGGGAGACGCGGCGGTTTTCTCCCAGAAGTCCAGCCAGATGGCCACCAGTCACCTGCATAACGCTGAAACCATTCAAGCCATGGGCATGCTCGGCGCCTTGCGTCATCGCTGGTTCCAGGTGCATTCGCGTTTCCTCGGCCAGCAGAACAAGGCCAGCGACACCGGCGCGGTCATCAGCTCCCTGAGCAAAACCTTGCGTCTGTGCCTGCAATCCCTCGTATTGGGTCTGGGCGCGCTGCTGGTGATCAAGGGCGACATGACCGCCGGGATGATGATTGCCGGTTCGATCCTGATGGGCCGCGTCCTGAGCCCCATCGATCAACTGATCGCGGTCTGGAAACAGTGGAGCGGCGCCAAGCTCGCTTACCGCCGTCTCGATGCGCTGCTGCAAGCCTTCCCGCCGAGCGACGACGTCATGGCGCTGCCGGCACCGAAGGGCCACATCCGTTTTGAACAGGTCAGCGCCGGTCCTCCCGGGCAGCGCGGTGCGACGTTGCACCTTGTCAATTTCAGCCTCGATGCCGGCGAAGTGCTCGGCGTGCTGGGCGCTTCCGGTTCCGGCAAATCGACCCTGGCCCGAGTGCTGGTCGGCGTATGGCCGACCCTTGGTGGCACGGTGCGCCTCGACGGTGCCGATATCCATCGCTGGAATCGCGACGAACTCGGTCCCTACATCGGTTATCTGCCGCAAGACATCGAACTGTTCAGCGGCAGCATCGCGCAAAACATCGCCCGGTTCCGTGAGGCCGATCCGCAAACCGTCGTCGCGGCCGCGCAACAGGCGGGTGTGCATGAACTGATCCTGCGCATGCCTCAGGGTTACGACACGCTGCTCGGCGAGGACGGCAGTGGCTTGTCCGGCGGTCAGAAGCAGCGCGTGGCACTGGCGCGTGCCTTGTACGGCAAGCCGAGCCTGGTGGTGCTGGACGAACCGAACTCCAACCTCGACACCGTCGGCGAAGCAGCATTGGCCAGTGCCATCGCGCACATGAAAGCCCAAGGCACCAGCGTGATCCTGGTGACTCACCGCTCTTCGGCACTGGCCCAGGCCGACAAGTTGCTGGTGCTCAACGACGGTCGTTTGCAAGCGTTCGGCCCGAGCCAGGACGTGCTCAAGGCGCTTTCCGGTGCCCAGGAACAAAAGCCCGCGCAGGCACCGGGTGGGTTGAGCATGAGCCGGCAGTATCAGCCCTCGACAAGGAGTTCGGGTGTATGAGCAACCTCAGCGAAGCCAACATGGAACACGACTACATCGCCGAACGCCCCGAGCGCGATGCGCGTTTTTTTGCGCGTATGGGCTGGATTCTGGCCATTGTCGGCGCCGGCAGTTTCTTCACTTGGGCCAGCCTGGCGCCGCTCGACCAAGGTATTCCGGTGCAAGGCACCGTGGTGGTCTCGGGCAAGCGCAAAGCGGTGCAATCGATGAGCAGCGGGGTGGTCAGCCGGATTCTGGTGCGCGAAGGTCAAGCGGTGAAACAGGGGCAGCCGCTGTTTCAACTCGACCAGACCCAAGTCGCCGCCGACGTGCAATCCCTGCAAGCGCAATACCGCATGGCCTGGGCCAGCCTGGCGCGCTGGCAAAGCGAACGGGACAACCTCAAGCAGGTGAATTTTCCGGCCGAACTGAGCAACGATCCCGAGCCGCGTCTGGCGTTGGTACTGGAAGGCCAGCGGCAGTTGTTCAGCAGCCGCCGTGAAGCGTTTTCCCGCGAGCAGGCTGCCTTGCGCGCGAGCATCGAAGGCGCTGGCGCGCAACTGGCCGGCATGCGCCGCGCACGCTCGGACTTGACCGCCCAGGCCAGTTCCCTGCAACAGCAACTGAGCAACCTTCAGCCGCTGGCGGACAACGGCTACATCCCGCGCAATCGGTTGATGGAGTACCAGCGCCAACTGTCGCAGGTGCAACAACAATTGGCAGAAAACACCGGCGAAAGCGGCCGGGTGGAGCAGGGCATCCTCGAATCGCGGCTGAAACTGCAACAACACATCGAGGAGTACCAGAAAGAAGTCCGCACTCAGCTGGCCGACGCGCAGCTCAAAAGCGTGACGCTGGAGGAGCAACTGACCTCCGCCGGTTTCGACTTGCAGCACAGCGAAATCATCGCCACCGCCGATGGCATCGCGGTCAACCTCGGTGTGCATACCGAAGGCGCTGTGGTGCGCCAGGGCGAAACCCTGCTGGAAATCGTTCCGCAGGGCACTCGCCTGGAAGTGGAAGGGCATCTGCCGATCAACCTGATCGACAAGGTCGGTACGCACTTGCCGGTGGACATTTTGTTCACCGCGTTCAACCAGAGCCGCACGCCACGGGTTCCCGGCGAAGTCAGCCTGATTTCCGCCGACCAGATGGTCGATGAGAAAACTGGCGCTCCGTATTACGTACTGCGCAGCAGCGTCAGCGAACACGCCATGGAAAAACTCAACGGCCTGGTGATCAAGCCCGGCATGCCCGCGGAAATGTTCGTGCGCACCGGTGAGCGTTCGCTCCTCAACTATCTGTTCAAGCCGCTGCTCGACCGGGCAGGTTCCGCGTTGACCGAGGAATAAGGATGTTGCGCTGTATGAATAAGCTGTCTGTGTTTGCGGCGAGCCTTGTGCTGCTGACCTGTAACCCGACCATGGCCATGGGACCGTTCGACCTCTACGAGCAAGCGTTGCGCAATGATCCGGTGTTCCTCGGCGCGATCAAGGAGCGCGACGCCGGCCTTGAAAACCGCGCGATCGGCCGCGCCGGGCTGCTGCCGAAACTGGGTTACAACTACAACAAGGGCCGCAACACCTCCAAGGTCATTTACCTCAACGAGCGCGGGCAAAACCAGAGCGATGACCGCAACTACAGCAGTTACGGTTCGTCGTTGACCCTGCAACAACCGTTGCTGGACTACGAGGCCTACGCGACGTACCGCAAAGGCGTGGCGCAGTCGCTGTTCGCCGATGAGAACTTTCGCGGCAAGAGCCAGCAATTGCTGGTGCGGGTGCTGGAGAACTACACCCAGGCGCTGTTCGCCCAGGACCAGATCGACATCACCCAGGCCAGGAAGAAAGCCTTCGAGCAACAGTTCCGGCAGAACGAGCAATTGTTCCGTCAGGGCGAGGGCACGCGCACCGACATCCTCGAAGCCGAGTCACGCTACGAGCTGGCAATCGCCGAAGAAATCGAAGCCCGCAACGAGCAGGACGCGTCCCTGCGAGAACTGGGCGCGCTGATCGGCGTGCCGGCCGTCGACATCAGCGATCTCGCGCCGCTGGATCAGCAGTTCCAGACCTTCACCCTGCAACCGGCCAATTACGACACCTGGCATGAGATGGCGGTCGCCAACAATCCGGGCCTGGCCTCGCAACGTCAGGCGCTGGAAGTGGCGCGCTACGAGGTGGAGCGCAATCGCGCCGGGCACCTGCCCAAAGTCAGCGCCTACGCAACGGTGCGCCAGAACGAATCGGAAAGCGGCAACACCTACAACCAGCGCTACGACACCAACACCATCGGCATCGAGGTCAACGTCCCGCTGTACGCTGGTGGCGGTGTCTCGGCGTCGACCCGTCAGGCCAGCCGCGCCATGGAGCAGGCCGAATACGAACTGGACGGCAAGACGCGGGAAACCCTGATTGAGTTGCGTCGCCAGTTCAGCGCGTGCCTGTCGGGGGTGAACAAGCTGCGGGCCTATCAGAAAGCGCTGACGTCCGCCGAAGCGCTGGTGGTGTCGACCCGGCAAAGCATTCTCGGCGGTGAGCGGGTCAACCTCGACGCGCTGAAC
Organism: Pseudomonas sp. BF-RE-25; assembly: GCF_019956105.1. Lineage (NCBI taxonomy): Bacteria > Pseudomonadati > Pseudomonadota > Gammaproteobacteria > Pseudomonadales > Pseudomonadaceae > Pseudomonas > Pseudomonas sp. BF-RE-25. The sequence goes on along the minus strand of NZ_JAHBDB010000011.1, from coordinate 216,407 downwards.
GCCGAGCAGCAGCTCTACACCACACGCCGCGATCTCGCGCAGAGCCGCTACGACTATTTGATGGCATGGACCAAGTTGCATTACTACGCCGGCACCTTGAACGAGCAAGACCTGGCCAAGGTTGACGAAGCATTTGGGCAAGGCCCGAAGGAACGCCGGAAAGATCTCTGACAATTCCAACAAAAGAGAGGCTTTACCATGGGTGTGTACGACTACAAAAACATCGGCACAGCAGATTCAAAGGCGTTGTTCACCGACGCCATGGCAATCACGCTGTACTCCTATCACAACCTCGATAACGGCTTTGCCACCGGTTATCAGCACAATGGCTTCGGCCTGGGTTTGCCGGCGACGCTGGTGACTGCGTTGATTGGCGGTACTGACTCCCAGGGCGTGATTCCCGGCGTGCCGTGGAACCCGGATTCAGAAAAAGCCGCGCTGGCGGCGGTGCAGAAAGCCGGCTGGACGCCGATCACCGCCGCGCAGCTGGGTTACGACGGCAAGGTTGATGCACGCGGTACGTTCTTCGGCGAAAAGGCCGGGTACACCAGCGCGCAAGTGGAAATCCTCGGCAAGTACGATGCGCAGGGCCATCTCAGTGAAATCGGCGTGGCCTTTCGCGGCACCAGTGGACCTCGGGAAAGCCTGATCAGCGATTCGATCGCCGACGTGATCAACGACGTTCTGGCCGCGTTGGGCCCCAAGGATTACGCGAAAAACTACGTGGGCGAGGCCTTCGGCGACTTGCTTGCCGATGTTGCCGCGTTTGCCCGGGCCAATGGCCTGTCGGGCAAGGACGTGCTGGTCAGTGGCCACAGCCTCGGCGGGCTGGCGGTCAATAGCCTGGCGGACCTGAGCAACGACAAGTGGGCCGGGTTCTACCAGGATGCCAACTACATTGCCTACGCCTCACCAACACAAAGCAGCACCGATAAAGTGCTGAACGTCGGTTATGAGAACGACCCGGTGTTCCGCGCACTCGACGGCTCGTCCTTCAACCTGTCGTCGCTGGGCGTACACGATGCGCATCAGGACTCGGCGACCAACAACATTGTCAGCTTCAACGATCATTACGCCTCGACGGTGTGGAATGTGCTGCCGTATTCCATCCTCAATATACCGACCTGGATTTCCCACCTGCCCACGGGGTATGGCGATGGCATGACGCGGGTGCTGGAGTCGAAGTTCTACGACCTTACCAGCAAGGACTCGACCCTCATTGTTGCCAACCTCTCTGACCCGGCGCGCAGCAGCACATGGGTTCAGGACCTCAACCGCAACGCCGAAACACACAAGGGCAGCACCTTCATCATTGGCAGCGACGGCAACGACCTGATTCAGGGTGGCAAGGGCAACGACTACCTGGAAGGCCGCGATGGCAACGACACCTTTCGCGATGGCGGCGGCTACAACATCGTGCTGGGTGGCAAGGGCAGTAACGTGCTGGATCTGCAGCAGTCAGTGAAAAACTTCGATTTCGCCAATGACGGTGCGGGGAATTTGTACATCCGCGATGCGCAGGGCGGCATCAGCATCACCCGCGACATCGGCAGCATTGTCACGAAGGAGCCGGGGTTTCTCTGGGGGCTGTTCAAGGATGACGTGACCCACAAGGTCACCGCCAACGGCCTTGCGGTGGGCAACGACCTGACGCAGTACGCGTCCACCCTGAAGGGCGGAGCGGGAGCCGATACGTTGAAGGCGCATCCCGGCGGTGATTGGTTGTTTGGTCTGGACGGCAACGACCATCTGGTGGGCGGCCAAGGCAACGACGTGTTGGTGGGCGGGGCCGGAAATGACCTGATGGAGGCGGGTGGCGGGTTCGATACGTTCTTGTTCAGTGGCGCGTTTGGCCAGGATCGGGTCGTGGGTTATCAGGCGAACGACAAACTGGTGTTTCTCGGGGTTCAGGGTGTGGCGCCGAATGATGACGTACGCGCCCATGCCACGGTTGTGGGGCAAGACACGGTGCTGACGTTTGGCGGTGATTCGGTGACGTTGGTCGGGGTTGGGCTGGATAGCCTGGCCAATGTCGTCATTGCCTGAAGGTGATGTGGCGCCGGTAAGGGCCTCTTCGCCGGCAAGCCGGCTCCTACAAGATTTCTGTAGGAGCCGGCTTGCCGGCGATGAACGATAACGCGGTCTTCAGTCTTCCTTGCGAACCGTGGCCACGTCATTAACCTTGACCTTCACTTTCGCCCCGGAAATATCTTCGAACTCGTAAAAGCCTTCTTTGGTATTGGCTTTTGGCATGTCCTTGGTCAAATATTGAGTGCCGTTCTGCAGCGTCACCACCGTTGGCGTCGAGCAACCGGCCAGGGCCAGAAGGGCTGCCGCTACCAGTGGCAAACCCAGTGTCTTGATATTCATAACCACCTCTCATCCTCCAAAAATCAGCGCGACTGCTTCAAATCCTTCAATCGCCGCTGCACTTCTACCGCCGTTGGTGCGACGGATCCCCGGAAAGTTCGACGGGTCACCCAAAAAAACCGGATCGCGCCGCCGCTTATCCTTTTCCGTTTGCACCGGAAGGGTCGTAGCTGGTATCTGTACGCATAACCAGTATTCGTACGCCACGGCCCTGTTTTCCTGTGACCACAAATCCCCTCGACGATCCGTTCTATTACTTGAACAACTTCATGCAAGTGCTTGATTGGCTTGAACATCGTTATGCCGATGTATTGAGTGTCGAGGAGCAATGCTTCATCCGTGAGTTCAATCGACTGCCCCGGGAACCCCGTGCGCTCTTGGTCCGGATGGTCATGCGAAAGGGCGTTCACTTCCGGGCGAGCAAACTGCATTACGTCGAGATCGGCGACATTGCCATGGCCGCTGAGCCGTTGTTGGCCCAGGGCTGGATCGATGAGCAGTCGTCGCTGCCGCTCGACGTGGTGTTCGAGGCGTTGCTCAAGGCCGAAATCCTTCAATGTTTCGGTGCCGCCATCGATCAGCCCAAAGGGAAAAAGTCCGACTGGCTGCCTGCATTGAGCGAACGGTTTCCCGAGGTACAACCCTTCAATCAGTGGTGCGCACCACTGAATGATCGGTTGTTCAGCCTGACTATCATGGGCTTGTGCGATCGCCTGCGCCTGATGTTTTTCGGCAATCTTTACCAGGACTGGTCGGAATTCGTGCTTGCCGACCTCGGCATCTTTACCTATGAAAAAGTCGAGTTCTGCGCGGAATCACGCGGCTTGCGCAGTCGCGAGGACGTGGATGCCTGCCTGTTTCTCCATGACTGTCAGCAGCAGTTCGAGGCCGGTGAAGCGGTGCCGACGGTTGTCGGGCAGATCAACGGGTTGGTGCTGAGCAATCCCTGGCTGCAAAAACGGCGCAGCAAATTGCTGTTCCAGATCGGTCAGCACTGCGAACGCGTGGCGGATTTCGCCAATGCCCTGGGCATATACCGCGAGTGCGCCTGGCCTGGCGCACGGTCGCGGTTGATTCGTGTGCTGGAGCGCTGCGGCGAGTATCAGTTGGCCATGGACCTGGCCGTTGCTGCCGGGCAATCGCCGGAAAGCGCCGCCGAACAACAGCAATTACTGCGAGTGGTGCCCAGGCTGCGGCGCAAACTCGGCGGGCCGGCAGTGAAACGATCCTCTCCACGGGAAATGCAGCGTCTCGATCTGCAACTGCCCAGAACCGACCCGATGCTGTCGGTGGAGTTTTACGTTCAGGCGCATCTGGCGGAGGAATCGGCGCCGGTGCATTACGTCGAAAACAGCCTGATCAACTCATTGTTCGGGTTGCTGTGCTGGCCGGCAATCTTTGCGCCGTTACCGGGGGCGTTTTTCCACCCGTTCCAGCGAGGGCCGGCGGATTTGCTCAATGAAGACTTCCAGGCGCGGCGGGCCGATCTGTTTCAGGCCTGCCTCGCCGAGCTGGATGACGGACGTTACCGCCAGACCATCCGTGAGCGGTATGTCGCCAAGTGGGGCGTGCAGTCGCCTTTCGTGTTCTGGGGCGCGTTGAGCGAACCACTGCTTGAGCAGGCCCTGGACTGCCTGCCCGCCGAGCACCTCAAACACTGGTTCAACCGCCTGCTGCTGGACATCAAGGCCAACCGCGCCGGCATGCCGGACCTGATCCAGTTCTGGCCGCAGCACAAGACCTACCGCATGATCGAAGTCAAAGGCCCGGGTGATCGTCTGCAGGACAATCAGTTGCGCTGGCTCGAGTTCTGCCATGAACACCAGATGCCGATTGCTGTTTGCTACGTGCAGTGGGCGGAGCAGGGCGCTTGAGCTACAGCATCGCGGTGCGGGCGTTGTGTGAATTCACCGCCAAGGTCGGGGACCTCGACCTGCGTTTCACGCCCTCGCCGACGGCACTGGAAGGGATCGTCGGCCACCGTACGGTGGCGTCCCGGCGCAGCGAGGGTTACCAGAGTGAGGTCGCGCTTGAAGGTCTGTACCAGACGTTGAAGGTCAAGGGCAGGGCGGACGGCTACGACCCGGCGCAAAACTGCCTGGAAGAAGTCAAAACCTATCGCGGGGACTTGAGCAAACAACCGGCCAACCATCGTCAACTGCATTGGGCGCAGGCCAAGGTCTATGGCTGGTTGATGTGCCAGAAACTGGGCCTGGCGCAGATCAACCTGGCGCTGGTGTATTTCGACATCGTCAGCGAAAAGGAAACCTGCCTGGTCGAGGCCTTCAGCGCTGAGGAACTGCAGGTGTTCTTCGAGCACCATTGCCGACTGTTCCTGCATTGGGCCGAACAGGAAATGGCCCATCGCGAGGCGCGCAACGGCGCGGCGCAGCAACTGGCGTTTCCCCACGCAGGCTTTCGTCCGGGCCAACGGCATCTGGCCGAGTCGGTGTTCAAGGCGGTCAGCACCGGCCGCTGCCTGATGGCGCAGGCGCCGACCGGCATTGGCAAGACGCTCGGCACGCTGTTTCCGATGCTCAAGGCGCTGGCGCCGCAGCAACTGGACAAGGTGTTCTTCCTCACGGCAAAAACGCCGGGGCGCAAACTGGCGCTCGATGCTGCGCAGGTGATCCTCGACAGCGCTGATGCGCCGCCGCTGCGGGTTCTGGAGATGATCGCCCGGGACAAGGCCTGCGAACATCCGGACAAAGCCTGCCACGGCGAATCCTGCCCATTGGCCCAAGGCTTCTATGATCGCTTGCCGGCCGCGCGCCAGGCCGCCAGCGAGCTGTCAGTGTTGAACCAGAATGCCTTGCGCGAGGTGGCCGTGAAACATGCGGTGTGCCCGTACTACCTGAGCCAGGAAATGGCCCGTTGGTCAGACGTGGTGGTCGCCGACTACAACTATTATTTCGATTTCAGTGCGCTGCTGTTCGGGCTGGCCCAGGCCAATAACTGGAAAGTCGCGGTGCTGGTGGACGAAGCCCACAACCTGGTGGAGCGCGGCCGGCAGATGTACAGCGCCAGTCTCGACCAGTCGGCCCTCAATAGCGTGCGTAAAACCGCGCCCGAGCCGTTGAAAAAATCCCTGCAACGGGTCAATCGTGAGTGGAACGCCCTGCATAACCTGCAACTTGGTGCGTATCAGGCCTACGACAAGCCTCCGGAAAAATTGCTTCAGGCGCTGTCCTCGTGCAGTGCAAGCATCGGCGATTACCTCAATGATCACCCGCAGGGCCTGGACAGCGCATTGCAGACGTTTTATTTCGACATGCTGCAATTCTGCCGCGTTGCCGAACTCTTCGATGAACAGTTTCTGTTCGACATCAGCAAACGGGACCTCGAGCGCAAAAAGCCGCTCTCGCAACTGTGCCTGCGCAACGTGGTGCCTGCCGGTTTCATCCGCCCGCGCCTGACGGCTGCACGCAGCACCGTGCTGTTCTCCGCGACGTTGAGCCCGCGTCATTACTATGGGGATCTCCTCGGGACGCCGGCGAACACGGTGTGGATCGATGTCGAATCACCGTTTCACGCTGACCAGTTGAAGGTCCATATCGTCAATCAGATCTCTACGCGGTTCGTCCATCGACAGTCGTCCCTGGCGCCGATCGTCGAGCTGATTGCCCGGCAGTTCAGTCAGCGTCCCGGCAATTACCTGGCGTTTTTCAGTAGCTTCGATTACTTGCAGCAAGTCGCGCAGTTGCTGGCCGAAAAACACCCGCACATCACGGTGTGGGCGCAATCCCGGGGTATGGGAGAAGCCCGGCGCCAGGACTTTCTCGATCAATTCACCGCGGACAGCCAAGGAGTTGGCTTCGCAGTGCTGGGCGGGGCATTTGGCGAAGGCATCGACTTGCCCGGCGCGCGGTTGATCGGTGCATTTATCGCCACCTTGGGCCTGGCGCAACTCAACCCGGTCAATGAACAGTTGAAGCATCGCATGGCCGCGATTTTCGGTGCCGGTTACGACTACACCTACCTGTTTCCCGGCGTGCAGAAAGTGGTGCAGGCCGCAGGGCGAGTGATCCGCACCCAGCAGGATGAGGGGGTGGTGATGTTGATCGATGACCGGTTTGGCGACAGCAAGGTCAAGCAACTGCTGCCGCGCTGGTGGTCGGTTGCTCCGGCGATTTCGCTCTCGGCTGAGTAGGATTTTTTACCTTAAAAAACATCGACATACCTTGAAAAACTCAGACATTTGAACAAGTGGCGAATGCCCGCTTTATTCATAGAGGCAATCATCACTTTCAAACCAGTCTTTGATAAGGAAATCAAGGTATGTCAGCAGCACCGAACTATACGTACACCCAAGAGCAGGTCACGGCCGCATTCGATGAAATAAAAGCGACGCTGTTCAGCGGCATCAGGGCCGAGGCAACCCCGAAAATGCTGATCGTTGCCGGCCTGCAGGGATCGGGCAAAACGTATCTGCTTGAAAAAAGTCTTCTGTCTTCGGGCCGCTACAAAAACTACGTGCGGCTATACCTGCCCGAATACCGGAAAAAACACCCTCACTACGCTGAGATGATCAAGCTTGGCGTTCTGCATGCGTATGAGCATACAGAGGCGTTTGTACGTGAGGTCAGCGCGATGATCTTTACGCAGGCATTCGTCGGCAAATACAACATCGTCATGGAATGCGCGTTCGACAGCCTCGATTTCGCGGCTTTTCCGCCGACGGCAACAGCCGCCGGTTATCAGTTCGAGACTCATATCGTTGGTTGCACCCAAGAGTTCGCTCACGTGTCGAGCATCAAGAGAGCACTCAACAGCCTCGAAAACCAGGAAATGGAAAGATTTCTGACGGGATCAACACTGGCTGCCAGCATGGGGTATGCACAAGCGATCATCCTGGCCATCGAGACGGCCTCAAAAGCGATCAGCGGTTCGCAAATCACTGTGTACGAACGCGGATTCGGCATGTTGAAAGAGCGAGCGATACGGGCTCAGAGCACTTACACCCTGGATGCCGACGGCTCGCTGACCAAAACGACAACCCTGAGGCATTTTGAGCACATCGTTTACTCGCGGATTATTGATAACCCTGTTTTTGCGGTGAATGGTCACCACGAAATCATCAAGGAGTGCCATCTGGCGCTGCTCAAGATCGCGGGTCATACCCAGCATGTTCCGAGTTTCGTATACAACGATCTGTATGCCTGCATTGTCAGATATGCAAACCGATAAGACTTTGCGTCGAGCGGGGTATTTCGGCTTTCCAAACCCCGGGTTTGTCGCATACTCCTCAAAAAGCATTCACGACGTGAGGGCTCAATGAACGAAGATCGAGGCAAAGCCAGCACCATCGAGGACGGGCGTTTTCGCCTGTTGATCGATGCGGTGATTGACTATGCGATCTACATGATTGATCCCGACGGCATCATTACCAGTTGGAATGCCGGCGCTCGACGCTTCAAAGGGTATGAGGAAGCGGAAATCCTCGGTCAGCATTTTTCGCGTTTCTACACCGAAGAGGACCGTATCAAGGGGATGCCCCAACGAGCCCTGGACACCGCCATTCGCGAAGGGCGTTTCGAGGGGGAAGGCTGGCGGGTGCGCAAGGACGGTACGCATTTCTGGTGCCATGTGGTGATCGATCCGATCCTCGATTCGACGGGCAAGTTGCTGGGGTTTGCCAAGATCACCCGGGACCTGACCGACCGCAAAATGGCTGAAGAAGTGCTCAAGCAAAGCGAACAGCAGTTCCGGCTGCTGGTGCAGAGTGTCACGGACTACGCCATCTACATGCTCGACGCTAACGGACGGCTGACCAACTGGAACCCTGGTGCCCAGCGCATCAAGGGTTACTTGCCCGAAGAAGTGATCGGTCAGCATTTTTCGATGTTTTACACCCCGGAAGACCGCGCAGCCGGCGAACCGAAGCGCACGCTGGACATTGCCGTCCGTGAGGGGCGATTCGAGAACAAAGGCTGGCGAGTGCGCAAGGACGGCACGCGGTTCCTGGCGCATGTCGTGGTCGATCCGATCTGGGGCGATACCGGGACGTTGCTCGGTTTCGCCAAGATCACCCGGGATATCACTGAAGCGACCCGCGCTCAGCAGGCGCTCGAACAAACCCGTGAAGCGCTTTTCCAGGCGCAAAAAATGCAAGCCATCGGGCAATTGAGCGGGGGGATTGCCCATGACTTCAATAATTTGTTGACGGTGATCCTTGGCAATCTGGAAATCGTGCGCAAGCGAATCGGGGACGATTCGAAGATCACCCGATTGCTGGACAACGCTACTCAAGGCGCCTTGCGCGGAGTGGCGCTGACCCAGCGCATGCTGGCCTTTGCCAGGCGTCAGGAACTGAAGACCGAGTCCGTCGAGATACCGACGCTGGTGGAGGGCATCACCGGCCTGTTGCGCAGTTCCCTCGGGCCTTCCGTAGCGCTCGAAACCCGTTTTACGGAAACAATCGAGCCCGTTTGGGCCGACAAAAACCAGCTCGAACTGGCAGTTCTGAACCTGGCGACCAATGCCCGCGACGCCATGCCCCATGGCGGCAAGCTCCTGATCAGCGCGCGCCCTGAAGACGCCGGCGATCACTCCTCGCTCACGCCAATGACAGGTCGTTATGTTTGCCTGAGCATCAATGACACCGGGGAGGGCATGGACGACGCCACACTCGCCGTGGCGATGGACCCGTTCTTCACCACCAAAGGGGTCGGCAAAGGTACGGGGCTGGGATTGTCGATGGTGCATGGCTTCATCGAACAATTGGGCGGGCGATTCATTCTAAAAAGCCAGAAGGGCAAGGGCACCACGGCCGAACTGTGGATTCCCGTCGCCACACAGGGTTCGATCGCCAAGCCTGCCCAGGAGGAAGCCGCACCGCCGGTGCCTCGTCTGTGCGTGCTGGTGGTGGATGACGACAGCCTGGTGCTGACCAGTACCTGCCTGTTGCTCGAAGATCTGGGCCATCAGGTGATCAGTGCGGTATCCGGGGCTCAAGCGCTGACAGTGCTCGACAGCGAACAAGTCATCGACCTGGTCATTACCGACATGGCCATGCCGCAAATGAACGGTGCGCAACTGGCGCAGGCGATCCGAAGCATCAGGCCCGACCTGCCGATCATCCTCGCCACCGGTTACGCCGAGCGGCTGGAAGGCTTTGCGACCCGGCTCCCACGCCTGTCCAAACCATTCACGCAACTCAACCTGGTGGAAATCATCGCCTCGACATTACGGTAATAAACCGCCCGCTCTTCAAGCGTACGCGCTTATTCTCCCGCGCCCGTAGAAGCCGGCTTGCCGGCGATTGGCCCTTGAGCCCTGTGGTGACCATGCGGACGTCATCGCTAGCAAGCCAGCTCCTACAAGGTACGAGGTGGCTGGCAGTAATATGTGCCGCAACAAATCCCTGTAGGAGCCGGCTTGCCGGCGATTGGCCCTTGAACCCTGCGGTGACCTTGCGGATGTCATCGCCGGCAAGCCGGCTCCTACAACGTGCGAGGTGGCTGGCAGGGATGTGTGCCGCAACAAACTTCTGTAGGAGCCGGCTTGCCGGCGATTGGCCCTCGAGCCTTGCGCTGACCCTGCGGACGTCATCGCCGGCAAGCCAGCTCCTACAAGGTACGAGGTGGCTGGCAGTAATATGTGCCGCAGCAAATTCCTGTAGGAGCCGGCTTGCTGGCGATTGGCCCTTGAACCCTGCGGTGACCTCGCGGATGTCATCGCCGGCAAGGGGGCTTGTTAGCGGTCGCGCAAACTGCGCTCCATCCTTGCAATGCCTTCCTCCAGCAACGCGCGCGGGCAGCCGAAGTTCAGGCGTACGAACTGTTTGCTGTCATCGCCGAAATCCAGGCCAGGGCTAAGCCCGACTTTCGCCTTTTCAAGGAAGAACTGCTGCGGGTTCTCCAACCCCAGCGCCGAGCAGTCGAGCCAGGCCAGGTAAGTGCTCTGAGGCACATTCATGCTGATGCCGGGCAAGCGCGTGCGAACGGCTTCCACCAGATAATCGCGGTTACTTTGCAGGTAGTCCTTGAGCGCGGCCAGCCACGGCGCACCTTCGGTGTAAGCAACACGTGTCGCTTCCATGCCCAGCGGATTGACGCTGTCGACCATGCCGCAGCGCGCATGGTTGACGCGCTCGCGCAGGGCACGGTCCTGAATGATCATGAACGAAGTCTTCAGGCCTGCGATGTTGTAGGCCTTGCTCGCCGACATCAGCGTGATGGTGCGCTGGGCGATTTCCGGGCTCAACGATGCGGTGGGAATGTGTTGGCGGCCGTCGAAGCACAGTTCGGCATGGATTTCGTCGGAAATGATCCAGGCGCCCTGCGCCACGCAGATATCGGCCACGGCTTGCAGTTCTTCCCTTGGGAACGCCTTGCCCAGCGGGTTGTGCGGGTTGCTCAGCAGCAGTGCACCGCCGCCTTCCAGCGACTGGCGCAAGGCCTGAAGCGGCGTGGCGTACGTGCCATCAGCCATTTCCTCGAAATTCAGTTCAACCTTGTTCAGCCCCCAATGCCCCGGTGCATGACGCAGCGGTGGGTAGTTGGGCGTTTGCACCACGACATTCTGTTGCGGCTGGACCAGCGCATTCAGGGCCATGTTGAAACCCGATTCCACGCCCGGCAGGAAAACCAGCTCCTGCGGCTCGACGCGCCAGGCGTACTTGTTCCAGAGGTCGGTCACGATGGCATTGCGCAAGTCATCCTGCGCCACGCTGTAGCCGAGCAACGGGTGTTCCAGACGTTTTTGCAGGGCCTGGATGATCACCGATGGCGCGGCAAAATCCATGTCGGCAACCCACATCGGCAATACGTCGGCCGGGTAGCGGCTCCACTTGGTACTGCCGGTGTTATGGCGGTCGAACACCTGATCAAAATCGAAGGTCATGCTCAGTCTCATACAAGGCAGGGTTGTTTTCGGCGCTCATGATAAACGCCAACCCCTGTGTGAGCGAGCCTGCTAGCGACGGCGGAGGTTCAATTGCATCGATGCGGGCTGTGACGGCCCCATCGCGAGCAAGCTTGCTCCTACAAAAAACTCAGTTCTTCGCGAGGGGAAGCGACTCCGGTTTGCCCGGAGTCGCGGCTGTTGCTTAGTGAGCTTCGGATGCGCCGAACATGCTCTTGGCGTAGATCAGCCCCAGACCATAGGCGCCGCCGTTGGCAATCGAGGTTTTCACGGTTTCGTCATAGGTTTCACCGCGAGCCCAGTCGCGCTGCAATTCAAGCAGGTATTGCAACGAAGTCATCGGCCGCGCGCCGATCTGGATCATGCGCTGCATCGCCATTTCATGGGCTTCGGTGGTGACGTCGCCACAGGCGTCGGCAATCACGTACACCTCAAAACCCTGGTCGATGGCCGACAGCGCCGGGCCGACGATGCACACGGAGGTCCACAGGCCTGCGAGGACGATTTTCTGTTTGCCGAATTTATTCACTTCAACGGCAATGCGCTCGTCTTCCCAGGTGTTCATGCTGGTGCGGTCGATGACGTTGTGTTCCGGGAACACCGATTTGATTTCGTCGAAAATCGGGCCGGAGAAGCTCTTTTCGGCAACGGTGGTGAGGATGGTCGAGACCTTGAAGCCACGTGCAGCCTTGGCCACCAGCGCGGCATTGTTGCGCAGGGTCACGGCGTCAATCGACTTGGTGGCAAAGGACATTTGCGACTGGTGGTCGATCATGATCAGCGTGTGGTCGGTTGGGGTCAGCAGGGTTTTGCCGGGTACTGCTTTTGCGATAGCCATGGCGATGTCCTTACGGGGTGAGTGAGGAGGCCATGGTGGCGTAGAGTCGGGCGGGGATATTGAACCGATGTGCTGTGTTTTGACTTTCTTGCGGGGCGAGGCTAGCCAGTTCCTACAGGATCGGGGTGTACGCCCCCCCTGTAGGAGCCGGCTTGCTGGCGAAACGATGGTGGCCGTTATGCCGCCTTACCAGATCGGCAACGTATAGCTGACGATCAACCGGTTTTCATCCAGATCACTGCCAAAATTTGTCGAGCGCACTGTCGCATTGCGCCATTTCACGCCGACGTTTTTCAGCGGCCCGCTCTGCACGACATACCCGATATCGGTATCGCGTTCCCATTCCTTGCCTTCAGGACGGTTGTTACCCAGGTCTATATCGGTACCGTTGATGTAGCGGGTCATGAACGTCAGGCCGGGAATGCCGAGGGCGGCAAAGTTGTAGTCGTAACGGGCCTGCCAGGATTTTTCGTCCTTGCTGGCAAAGTCGCCGATCTGTACGAAGTTCACCAGGAACGCATCGGTGCCATTGATGTAGGCATACCCGGTGTCGCCGCTCATGCCTTGATAACCCAGGCCGAACGCATGCCCACCGAGGTTGTAGGTGAACATGGCGCCAATTGCCTTGTTGTCGACATTACTGCCGCCATCATCGATGGAGCGTGCGAACCGCAGATCAGTCTTCAACGATTGACCGACGGTGACCGGCAACACGTAGGTCAGGTTGACCAGGTGCTGGCTGTAGAAATTGTCGAGGTGGCCGTAGCTATAACCAGTGGCGAGGTTACTGGTCCATTTGTAGTTCAGGCTGGCGAAATCGAAGCTGTCGCTGTCCAAATGGCGGCTGGTGATGCCCTTGGCGCCGGTTCGGGTGATGCCCATGTCCTCATAGTCCGAGGAGTCGCGCTGGTTGACCTGCGTCAGCCGTCCGGCGTCCACGGTCAGGCCTTCGACTTCCAGCGAAGTCAACTGGCCGCCTTTGAAGGTTTGCGGCAACAACCGTGAATCGTTGGCCAATACCGTCGGCAGCTTGGGCAGCAATGTGCCCAGTTTCAATGTGCTTTTGGACGCACGCAGTTTGGCGGTCAGGCCCAGTTCACCGTACTCGTCCTGCGCGCCTTTGCGCGTGTCGCGATGGCGCTGGAGCAGGCCGGAGCCGGCGCGATCCGGGCTGGAGTCGAGTTTGACGCCTACCAGGCCGATCGCATCGAAACCGACCCCGATCAGCCCCTCGGTAAAGCCGGATTCGTAGCGCAACAGGAAGCCCTGCGCCCATTCCTCCTGTTTCGATTGCGCCGCGTTGGTCTGACGATAGTCACGGTTGAAGTAGAAGTTGCGTAGCTCAAGGCTGGCCTTGCTGTCCTTGATAAAGTCAGCAGCGGCGGGGGCCGAGAGGCTGATGACGCCGCCGGCCAGCAACAGTCGGGTAGCGAGAGTGCGGGTGTTGTGATCCATGTGAAGCCCCTTTGTTTTTATTATGAAATGACGGCTTGCGCGACCCTCGCCAACCGGGCGAGGGCTTACCAAGAAAAAACGCGAACGCCAAAAAGAGAGGAGCGTGGCGCCGCGTGCGGTTCAATCGTTAGAACTGCTCGGCGCTCAGACCGAACAACGAGGCACTGCCGGCGCGAATCGATTGTTCGAGGCTCAAAATGCGCGGCAGCAGGCGATGGAAGTAGAAGTCGGCGGTGGCGATCTTCGCACCGTAAAAGCCTTCGTCGTCGCTTAGCTTTTGCCGGGCAACCTGCGCCATGCGCGCCCACAACCAGGCGTAGGCCACATACCCGAACAGGTGCAAATACTCCACGGAAGCGGCGCCGACTTCGTTGCGGTTGGTCGCTGCCCGGTCCTGCAACCAGTCGCTCAGGTCTTCCAGGCGCTGCACGGCATCGAACAGTTGCGTGCTGTAGGGCGCGTCAGGCTGGTGGGCGAAATGCCGAATCTCGCCGGTGAACTGACGCAACGCGAAACCGTTATCGGCCAGCACTTTGCGCCCGAGCAGGTCCAGCGCCTGAATGCCGTTGGTGCCTTCGTAGATCTGCGCGATGCGCACGTCGCGGACCAATTGTTCCTGGCCCCATTCGCGGATGTAGCCATGGCCGCCGAACACTTGCTGGCCGTTGATGCAGCTCTCCAGACCGATGTCGGTGAAGAAGGCCTTGGCAATCGGCGTCAGCAGCGCGACCAGGCTCTGGGCGCTCTCGCGTTCTTGCGCATCGTCGGAGAACTTCGCCAGATCGAGCTGCTGCCCGACATAACTGGCGAACGCGCGGCCACCCTCAGTCATGGCTTTCATGCTGAGCAGCATGCGGCGCACATCGGGGTGGACGATGATCGGATCGGCGACTTTGTCCGCGGCCACGGTGCCGGTCGGGGCGCGGCTCTGAATGCGTTCACGGGCGTAGGCCACCGCACTCTGATAGGACGCTTCGGCGCAGCCAATGCCCTGAATACCGATGGACAGGCGTTCGTAGTTCATCATGGTGAACATCGCTGCGAGGCCTTTGTTGGCTTCGCCCACCAGCCAGCCGCTGGCGCCGTCGAAATTCATCACGCAGGTGGCCGAGGCCTTGATGCCCATCTTGTGTTCGATCGAACCGCAACTTACGGCGTTGGCCTCGCCAAGGGAACCGTCGGCATTGACCAGCACTTTGGGCACCACAAACAGCGAGATGCCTTTTGGTCCGGCCGGCGCGTCGGGCAGTTTTGCCAACACCAGATGGACGATGTTTTCGGTCAGGTCCTGATCGCCGCCGGTGATGAATATCTTGCTGCCGGTGATGCTGAAACTGCCATCCGCCCGAGGTTCTGCGCGGGTGCGGATGATCCCCAGATCGGTGCCGGCATGGGCTTCGGTCAGGCACATGGAGCCGGCCCAGCGACCTTCATACATCGGCGGCAGGTACAGGTTTTTCAAGGTGTCGCTGGCGTGGGCATCCAGCGCCAGGCACGCACCGGAACTCAATGCCGAATACAGCGCGAAACTGGAATTGGCGCCGTAGAGCATTTCTTCAAACTGCACGGCGAGCATTTTCGGCATGCCCATGCCGCCGTACTCGGGATTACCGGACAGACCGACCCAGCCACCCTCGATGTACGTGGCATAAGCCTGTTTGAAGCCGTTGGGCGTGGTCACCTGACCTTCATGCCACTGTGCGCCTTCTTCGTCGCCGCTGCGGTTCAAGGGTGCGATCAGGTGCGCGGTGACTTTTCCCGCTTCCTCAAGGATCGCGTCGGCGATGCCGGCATCGATGTTGTCAGCCAGGGCAGGCAGGCGTGCCCACAGGGCCGGGGCGTCGAACACCTCATGCAGGACGAAGCGCAGATCGCGCAGGGGGGCTTTGAATTCGGGCATAACGTGAACCTCGACAGGACGGTTGTGCACGGCGCCGCAACCGGGCGCCGTGCCTTTCAATCAATGACTGGAAGCGCTGGCAGCACCGAGACCGGTCTGGGCGCGCACGAACTGGTCGGCGTAGGCGTCACGTTCCTTGTCGGCCCGCACACTGCGGTCGAGTCGGGACACGACGACAATCACCAGGAACGCCAGCGGCATGGAAAACAGCGCCGGGTGGTCGTACGGGAAGAGGGCGTGAGCATGACCGAGCACGGTCACCCACACGGCCGGGGACAGGATCACTAGCACCAGCGCGCAGATCAGGCCGGCAAAACCGCCGATGATCGCGCCTTTGGTGGTCAGGCCCTTCCAGTACATGGCCATGATCAGTACCGGGAAGTTGGTCGAGGCAGCGATGCCGAAGGTCAGGCCGACCAGGAACGCGACGTTCATCTTCTCGAACAGGATGCCCAGCAGAATCGCGATGATGCCCAGGCCCACGGTGGCCATGCGGGTGACGCGCATTTCCTGTTTCTGGGTGGCGTTGCCTTTCTTGAAGACGGTGGCGTAGAGGTCGTGGGAAATCGCCGACGCACCGGCCAGGGCCAGCCCGGAGACCACCGCAAGGATGGTGGCGAACGCCACGGCCGAGAGGAACCCGAGGAACAGGTTGCCGCCTACCGCTTTGGCCAAGTGCATCGCGACCATGTTGCCGCCGCCAATCAAGGCGCCGCCCACTTCACCGTTGACGTAGTACTGCGGATCGGTGCCGATGATCACCATCGCGGCGAAGCCCAGGGTGCAGACCACGAGGAAGAAGAAACCGATGAAACCGGTGGCGTAGAACACCGATTTACGCGCTTCCCTGGCGTTGGGTACGGTGAAGAAACGCATCAGAATGTGCGGCAGACCGGCAATGCCGAATACCAGGCCGAGAGACATTGACGCGGTGTTGATCGGGTCGGCGAGCATTGAGCCGGGGCCCATGATATTCCAGCCGCTGGCATGCGCTTCGACCGCTTTGGTGGCCAGGGTTTCGTAGCTGAAACCGAACTGCGACATGGCCATGCCTGCGAGAGTCGTGCCGCCGGCCAGCAGCAACACCGCCTTGATGATTTGCACCCAGGTCGTTGCGATCATGCCGCCGAAGATCACATACACCAGCATCAACGCGCCGACGATCACCACCGCTACCGGGTAGTCGAGGCCGAACAGCAATTTGATTAACTGGCCGGCACCGACCATCTGCACGATCAGGTAGCAACACACCACCGTCAACGAACCGAATGCAGCGAAAATCCGCACTTTGTTCTGGTCCAGCCGGTAGGAGACGATGTCGGCAAAGGTGTAGCGCCCCAGATTGCGCAGCCGCTCGGCCATCAGGAAGGTGATGATCGGCCAACCGACAAAGAAGCCGATGGTGTAGATGAAACCGTCGTACCCCTTGGCGAACACCAGGCTGGACAGCCCCAGCAGCGTAGCGGCGGACATGTAGTCGCCGGCAATCGCCAAGCCGTTCTGAAACCCGGTGATGCCACCGCCGGCGGTGTAGAAGTCCGAGGTGGATTTGGTCTGGCGCGCGGCCCACCAGGTGATGGCCAATGTGCCGAGAACGAACACGAAGAACATGCCGATCGCATGCAGGTTCAGCGGTTGTTTTTCGATGGTTCCCAACGCGGGTGCAGCGAATACAACGGAGGCCGGCAACAGGCAGGCTGCGGCGAGGATGAGTTTACGCATCACTTGCTCTCCTCAAGAATGGCCGCACCCAGCGCATCGAAGCGCGTGTTGGCGCTGTAGACGTACCAACCGGTCAGCAACCAAGAAAAAACAATGATCGCCGCGCCGACCGGCATGCCCAGGGTCAACATCCGGTGCTCGCCGAGCGGCGTGTGCAGCCATTGCGGGGCAAACGCCACCACGAACATGAACAGGTAATAAGTGCCCAGCACCGCAGCACTCAACGACCAGGCCAGGCGCGAGCGACTGCTGACCAGTTGCAGGAATTTCGGGTTGGTCCGAATACGTTCACAGCGTTGGGTATCGGTTGCATGGATGTCGATCATGATGCGCTCCACATTGTTGTTGTTATCGGTGTGTGGGGGCAGGGCAGGCCGAATTCGGCCTGCACGAGCCCGAGGCGGCAGGTAAGACACCTGCCGCCTGATAGGTGAAACGTCGGTGAGGGTTAGAGGGCCTTGGCCCTGTCGCGCAGTACGTACTTCTGGATCTTGCCGGTGGATGTCTTCGGCAGGAGGGTGAAAATCACCGTGCGCGGAACTTTGAAACCGGCCAGATGCTCGCGGCAGAAACTGATGATGTCGGCCTCGCGAACGTCCTGGTGATCAGCCTTCAAGGTGATGAAGGCGCAGGGCGTTTCGCCCCATTTTTCATCGGGGCGGGCGACCACGGCGGCTTCCATCACCCCCGGATGGCGATAGAGCACGCCTTCGAGTTCGATGGTGGAAATGTTCTCGCCACCGGAAATGATGATGTCTTTGAGGCGGTCTTTGATCTCGACATAACCGTCGGGGTGACACACCGCCAGGTCGCCAGTATGAAACCAGCCACCCTCGAATGCTTCGGCGGTGGCCGTCGGGTTTTTCAGGTAGCCCTTCATCACGGTGTTGCCGCGCATGAACACTTCACCGATGGTCTGGCCATCGCGCGGGGTCGGTTCCAGCGTCTTCGAATCGCCGACCATCACACCTTCGAGCGTCGGGTAGCGCACGCCCTGACGGGATTTGATCTGCGCCCGTTCTTCCAGCGGCAGTTCGTCCCATTCGGCATGCCAGGCGCAGAGGGTCACCGGACCATAGGTTTCCGTCAGGCCGTAGACGTGGGTGACCTTGATGCCCATTTCCTCCACGGCGCCAATGACTTTGGCCGGCGGGGCAGCACCGGCGACCATGGCGTTGACCGGGTGATCGATGGCCGCCTTCGCGGATTCCGGCATGTTGACCAGCGCGTTGAGCACGATCGGCGCGCCGCACAGGTGCGTGACCTGATGTTCGCGAATCAGCGTGAGGATTTTCTGCGGATCGACCCGGCGCAGGAACACGTGAACGCCGGCGAGTGCGGTGATGGTCCATGGGTAGCACCAGCCGTTGCAATGGAACATCGGCAGGGTCCAGAGGTACACCGGATGGTTGCCCATGGCCCAGGTCATCTGGTTGCCCAAGGCATTCAAATAAGCGCCGCGGTGGTGATAGACCACGCCTTTCGGATTGCCGGTGGTGCCGGAGGTGTAGTTCAGCGAGATGGCTTGCCACTCGTTGGCTGGCCATTGCCAGGCGAACGCCGGGTCGCCTTCGGCCAGCAACGCTTCATAGTCCAGATCGCTGACGGCCTGGCCTTCACCGTATTCCGGGTCGTTGACGTCGATGACCAGAGGCGGGTGATCAAGCATGCCGATGGCGGCGTGAATCACGTTATGGAACTCGCGGTCGGTGATCAGCACCTTGGCCTCGCCATGCTGGAGCATGAACGCAATGGCTTCAGCATCCAGGCGCACGTTAAGCGGGTTGAGCACGGCGCCGATCATCGGCACGCCAAAATGCACTTCCAGCATTTCCGGGATATTGGGCAGCATCACCGCCACGGTGTCGTCTTTGCCGATGCCGCGACCAGCCAGCGCCGAGGCCAGGCGTCGGCAACGGGTGTAGGTCTGCGCCCAGGTACGGCGAATCGAGCCGTGGATGATGGCGGGGTAGTCGGGGTAAACATTGGCCGTGCGCTCAAGGAAGCTGAGCGGAGACAAGGCGATGTGATTGACAGCCGAAGGGACTAGCCCTTGTTCATAGATCGACATGTGCGGTACTCGGTGGCTGATTGTTAGCTCTATCGGTGGCCTTTCAGCGTTGCCGCTGAGGTCACCTTTATATGTCCGGTGTGCTTTATATAACAATCCTCCATCGATATGGAAGTACAACCTATGGCGTATGGTATATGTACTATATTTGATTCGTGCTGAACTAAATGACTACCGTTAAATCGCCAAGGCCGGTATATCCTTGGCTTCCCCAACGAAGCGGACCCGTGATGACCCTGACCCCCGTTCGATTGCACAGCTGGTTGCGCCTGCAGCGTGAGGCCGTGCCTCTGGCCGCCCGGGCCGATGCGTTGTGCCGGGCCTTGCAGGATTGCCCCGAGGTGCGTCGCGCGGTTTACCTGAGCTGGCAACCCCAGGCGCGAATCTACAGCCATGAAGGTGCCGCCCAGCATTTTCCCCCGGGCCAGGGCGACCCTTCGCTGGCCAGCGATCAGTTGCTGTTCGAGCGTTTGCTGGAAGCCGGGCGCCTCGACCTGGCGCAAGTGCGGCAACTGGATTGCTGGTTGGCCGGTCGACTGCGCCGCGCCGCCATCAGCCATGGCCAAGTGTTCGATCTGGCGTTGACGCCTGGGCAAGCCGGGTTGTTGCTGGTGGAAGTCTGCGAAGGAGTGAGTTTCGATTGGCTGGGGTGGGTGCAGGATTTGCTCACGACTTTGCTCAGCAGCGTCAACGGCATGCTGCGTGGCTCGCCACTGTTGGGCCACGATCCGCAACCGAGCCTTTTGCTCGATGCGCAGGGACGGCCGCAGGAATTCAACGCGGCGTTGCTGGCGTTGCTGGCGGAAAAGCCGCTGAGCGACGTATTCGGTTTTCTGCCGGTCAACCATCGGGTACTGGTGCGCGCGTGTCTGGACCAGCAGCGCGCCATTGAAGGGGTCGAAGCCCAGCTCGAAACGCAGATTCTGATCTGGACATTCATTCCCGATCCCCAGGACAACCGTGTGCTCGCCCGTTGCCGCGACGCCACCGCGCAAGTGCTGGCCGAGCGCGAAGCGGCCCAGGCGCGGCGGTTGTACCGGCTGATCATCGAGAACACCACCGACTTGATTTCCCGGCACACACCGGACGGCTGTTTTCTCGATGCCTCCCCCGCGTCATGGACGTTGCTCGGCTACTGGCCGGAAGAACTGCGCGGGCAAATGGCCCAGGGCCTGTTCCATGGTCAGGACCTGGCCAGCCTGGTGCAGCGTGCCCGCGATGCGCTGGAGCAGGACGGTTATCACACCATGACCTATCGCATTCGCCATCGGGACGGCCATTACCTGTGGTTCGAAACCGCCAGTCGGGCGATTCGTGAAACCTATACCGGCACGGTGGTCGAGGTGGTCAGCGTCTCCCGGGACATTACTGCCAGAGTGCAGGCCGAAGAGAACAAGCGGCGCCTGGCCGAAGTCGTCGAGGTCAACACCGATCCGGTGCTGTTTATCGACCCCGAGGGGCAAGTCACTTACCTCAACCCGGCGGCGCGCCGCATCCTCGGCATAGGCGAGCAACAGCCGATGCCGGTCCTGGCACAACTGTTCGCCAGCGCTGACCTGACGCGTCTGCAACGTGACGGCTGGAGCGGCGCCGAACGCGACGGCGTCTGGAGCACCGATGCGCGCTTGCAACCACCGGGCGGTGGCGCGTCGGTGCCGGTATCGCTGGTGCTGTTGGCGCATCGTTCGGCCGGTGGCGAGCGCTACTATTCACTGGTGGCGCGGGACATGACCGAACGTGAACTGCGCGAAGTGCAGCAACGCCGCCATCAGGATGAACTGGCGCACACCGCGCGCCTGGTCACCCTCGGTGAACTGGCCTCGGGCATCGCCCACGAAATCAATCAGCCACTGGCCGCGGTGGTCAATTACGCCAACGCCAGCCAGCGCTATTTGCAGACCGTGGATTCCAACCCCCAGGCGGCCGCCCGGGTTGCGCAAGGGCTGGAACGCATCACCCATCACGCCACGCACGCCTCGGAAGTGATCCGCCGTTTGCGCGCGTTTCTGCGCAAAGGCCAGCGCCGCATGCAGGCGCTGAACGTCACCGATGTCGCCCGCGAAGCCGTGCGTTTGTGCGCCTGGGAAGCGAGTAATTGCCAAGTGACAATCGAGGATCGTCTGCCGGATAATCTGCCGCCCGTTTATGCCGATCGAGTGTTGCTGGAACAAGTCCTGCTCAATCTGTTGCGCAATGCCATCGATGCCAATCGCGAACAACATCCCGGCCAGCCCTCGCTGATTGTGATGACCGCCGGGCAGGGCAGTGCCGCCACCGTGGACATCACGGTGCAGGACCAGGGGCCCGGCGTGAGCGAGCCCGAACTGGAGCAGATTTTTACCCCGTTCTATACCAGCAAGGCCGATGGCCTGGGGCTCGGTTTGTCCATGAGCCGCAGCATCATCGAAGGTTTCGGCGGCGAATTGCAGGCCCGCCGCCAACCGGTCGGGCTGCTGATGTGCTGTCGCTTGCCGCTTGCCGGTCCAACAAAACAACAACAGGAATAATGCAATGGCGGGTGTGACGGAGCACGTGGTGTACGTGGTCGATGACGATCAAGGCATGCTCGATTCAACGGTCTGGTTACTGGAGTCAGTCGGCCTCAAGGCGTTGCCGTTTACCAGCGGTGTTGAGTTCCTCAATGCCTGCGATGCCAGCCTGGCGGCCTGTGTGCTGCTGGATGTACGCATGCCCGGCATGGGTGGCTTGAACGTGCAGGAAGAAATGCGATTGCGCGAACTGAACCTGCCAATCATCTTCGTCAGCGGTCACGCCGATGTGCCGATCGTGGTGCGTGCGTTCAAGGCCGGCGCTCACGACTTCATTGAAAAGCCCTACAACGAACAACTGCTGCTGGACAGCGTGCAACAGGCCCTGAGCACTTGTGCGACCCACCGTTCGGGTAATCAGGGGCATGAAGCGTTGCAGGCGCGTTTGCTCACGCTGACCCCACGGGAACGCGACGTCTTGTTGCCGCTGGTGCAGGGTTACACCACCCGTGAAATCGCCGAGCAACTGGGGGTGAGCGCAAAAACCGTCGACCTCTACCGCTCACGCGTGATGAAACGCATGCAGGCCAATACCCTGCCGGACCTGGTCGGCATGGCCATTGCCGCCGGAATGGTTGATCCATTGAAGTTGCGTTGAATCCACGCGTTTTCCGCCGAACGACTATGCTGGGCTAACCGATCCCGTACCGTTGCAGTGATCAGGAGGCCTCCATGGAGCCCACTTCGTTCTCCGAAAAAACGCTGACGCGCACGCTGCTCGATGTCCTTATCCGGGCTGGGCTGATCGCGGTTCTGGTGCTGTTCTGCTTTGAAATCTTCAGCCCGTTCCGTGACCTGATGCTGTGGTCGCTGATCCTGGCGATTACCCTTTACCCGTTGCAGGCTCGGCTGAAAGGGCCCTTGGGGCAGAATGACGGGCGTATTGCGACGCTGATTATCCTGATCGCCATCGTCATCCTGGTGTTACCGATCTACTTTCTGGGCACCTCGATAGCCGACTCGGTCGACCGTGTGATGGAAGTGGTCAAGGGTGGCGACTTTCACCTGCCACCACCCGCCGAATCCATCGCCAGTTGGCCATTGGTGGGGCAGCCGCTGTTTGACTTGTGGCTCGAGGCCTCAACCAATCTTCCCGACCTGACCGCCAAATACCTCCCGCAGATCAAGCACTTCAGCCTGTCCCTGTTGAGCAAATTGGCCGGCGTCGGCATGGGTTTCCTGACCTTCATTTTCGCCTTGATCATCGCCGGTATTTTCATGGCCTATGGCGAGAGCGGCAATCGCAGCGCGGTGCAGATTGCCTCGCGGGTCAGCGACCCGACCAAAGGGCCGAAAATTGCCGCGCTGTGCACCGCAACGATCCGTGCGGTTGCGCTGGGCGTAGTCGGGATCGCGTTCATCCAGATGCTGCTGGTGGGGCTCGGGTTTGTCTTCAAGGGCATTCCCGGCGCCGGTTTGCTGGCCCTTGGGGTGCTGTTGCTCGGCATCATGCAATTGCCGGCGACGCTGATCACGGTTCCGGTGATTGCCTATGTGTTCGCCACCGAAGGCGCCAACACTGTGACGATCGTGTTCGCCATCTTCGTCTTCGTTGCCGGCCTGGTGGACAACGTGCTCAAACCGCTGCTGCTGGGGCGCGGTGTCGATGTGCCGATGCCGGTGGTGCTGATCGGCGCGCTTGGCGGGATGGTCACCAGCGGCATCATCGGGTTGTTCATCGGTCCGGTGGTGCTGGCGGTCGGGTATCAATTATTCTGGCAATGGGTTCGGGATCAGCCTTCGGAGGGAGGAGGGCCGCCACTATGAATGCGCCGGGTGATGAACTGCTCAATTGCGTACTGATCGCCCATGGTGGTCTGGAGCGCTGGAGCAGTTTCAACCAGGTACGCGCCACTATCGTGACCGGGGGCTCGCTCTGGGCCATGAAAGGGCTGACCCAGGACAGCGCGCCACGGCAGATGACCGTCTGGCTGCATGAGCAGCGGGCCTCAGTGACGCCCTTTGGTGGGGCCGACCAATTCACCGCCTACACCCCGGATCGAATCGCCATCGAAAATACCGCCGGCAAGGTGATTGCCGAGCGATCGAAACCCAGAGAATCCTTTCGCGACCATGGGGAAAACAGTCCCTGGGATCCCCTGCACCGAGCGTACTTCAACGGTTACGCACTTTGGTCGTACCTGACCATGCCTTTCCAGTTCACCTG
The DNA here is from genome assembly GCF_019956105.1 of Pseudomonas sp. BF-RE-25. Lineage (NCBI taxonomy): Bacteria > Pseudomonadati > Pseudomonadota > Gammaproteobacteria > Pseudomonadales > Pseudomonadaceae > Pseudomonas > Pseudomonas sp. BF-RE-25. The sequence continues at coordinate 192,470 of NZ_JAHBDB010000011.1, read as the reverse complement.
GCCGGGTGTCGTGACCGAGGAAGTCGAGCCCTGGCACGAGGGCTCGGAGCGCTGGCGTCGTTTGCGGGTGACCTTCCCCGAGACAATCGCCACGCACTGCGCGGTGCAGGATTTCTACTTCGGTGCAGACTTTCTGTTACGTCGTCACGACTACAACGTGGATGTCAGCGGTGGCCTGGCTGCTGCGCAATATGTCCATGGCTATGTTGAAACCGACGGCTTGCGCATGCCCGGCAAGCGGCGCGCCTATCGACGCAAGGCCGACGGCCAGGCGGATGAGCACGCCTTGCTGGTAGCCATTGATCTCAGCGACATAGGCTATTCGTAATGCACTGCGGAGGAATGAATCATGACCCTGCATGCCTGGGAAAAACTCTATCTCGATGACCTGAGTCTGGGTCAGGAGTTTGAAAGCGACCCTGTTCGCGTCCATCAGGAAGCGATGTTGGCGTTTGCTCGCGAATACGACCCGCAACCTTTCCATTTGAGTGCCGAAGAGGCCGAGTTGAGTCTGTTCGGCGGTCTGGCGGCCAGCGGCTGGAACACTGCGGCCCTGACCATGAAGATGCTGGTGGCCAGCGTCCCCCTGGCGGACGGTATCATTGGCCTGGGCATCGAGCTGAGCTGGCCGACACCGACTTATCCGGATGACGTGTTACGCCTGTTCAGCAAGGTGCAGGCCATCGAACCGTCGGCTTCAAAACCGGATCGGGGCGTGGTGACGCTGTTCATGGAAACGCTGAATCAGAATGACAAGGTGGTGCAGCGTGCAACCGGGAAGCTGCTGGTATTCAGAAAACCCCCAGAGGATTGAAGCGCAAACAGCAGATCCCCCGCGTCGCCGGTAGTGGCGGGCAATCAGGGGTCGATATCTGACACATCTCGATGATCCCTGGCGCCGACAATCGGGTGAATGGCAGACACCTTTGAAGCGGCGCCGACCTCTATGACAAACACAAAGAAACCTCCTGCGGCAGGTTGGCGGTCAGCTCCATCGTGTGCTGAATAACCTTGACCAACGGGAGAGCGGGACATGCTGCAACCAAGCGAATCCAGCCGGCCATCACCGCCGGTGCTGCGTATTGGTTTCTGGTTGATGGAAGCCTTCGACATGTATGCCCTGGCCAATGCGCTGGAGCCATTGCGCCTGGCCAACCAGTTGGCGGGACACGATGTCTGCCGCTGGCAAATGCTGAGCCTGGACGGGCAGCCACTGAACGCCAGCAACGGCATCGTCACCGCCACTGCGCGACTGGATCAGGCACGAACGTTCGATGTGTTGATCCTTTGTGGCGGCGATAGTCAGCCTCTTCAGACGGAGCATCCGCATCTGCTCGCACAGCTCAACCACTGGGCGAGACAACCGATCAGCCTCGGGGCGTTGGGCGAGGCCGGCTGGCTGCTTGCGCAGACGGGGGCCCTGAAGGGTTTCCGTTGCAGCTTGCCGGAGCCTGCGGCTTCACTGCCGTTTGCGGGTTTCAGCCAGTTGACGCCCGTGGTCGCGCCGTTTTGTGTCGATCGCCAGCGTTTGACCTGCGTCGGCCCGCAGGCGGTTCAAGGGCTGATGCATGAGCTGCTGGCCCGGACCCATGGCCGTGGCCTGATCCTGCGGATGGAGAAACATGCGGCACGCCAGGCCCGACCGCTATTGCCCGTGCATGAGGCGCCGGAAAAGCTCCAGGCAACACTGGCATTGATGAGCGAGCACTTGAGCCGAACACTGGGCATCGACGAACTGGCCGAGGCGATGGGCATTTCCGTCCGACATCTGGAGCGCTTGTTCAAACGCAGCCTGGGTTGTTCCCCGGCAAGGCATTATCTGGACTTGCGCCTGCAGCAGGCGCGTCAGTTGCTGCGGGGCAGTGAACAGTCGCTGTCGGATGTCGCGGCGGCGTGCGGATTCGTCTCGCTGCAACATTTCTTCCGCTGCTATCGGCAGTACTTTGGCGCGCACCCTCGCGACCATATGGGGACGGGCTTGCTCACGCGGGAATCGATGTTGGCAGTACCGGCCTCATCGCGAGCAGGCTCGCTCCCACACTGACCGCGTCATTTTCACCGATGCCTCCGCCAAGCGGCTTTTTTGCGCTTGGCGGGGGCATTTTTGTTTCTGGCACAGGGGTATGGGGAGCGCTTTCGAAAACAGCGGATATGACCAACTACAGGTCGGATTCGCGCAAAAAAGCCCGGTTTGCATCTGTTCGAATGATCTTCAGCGGCCCGCCAGATTGGCGCCATCTGTAGCTCAAACAATGAAAAGGATAAATGACATGCAAATGCCGAAAACCATCCAGATCAAGAACGGCGAAAAAACCAGCCCGACGTTCTCGGCTCAGGAATATGCCAACCGCCAGGCCAAATTGCGCGCCTATCTTGCGCAGAACAATATCGACGCCGCCGTCTTCACGTCCTATCACAACATCAACTATTACAGCGATTTCCTGTATTGCTCCTTCGGACGTCCGTACGCGCTGGTCGTGACCCAGGACAGCGCCGTGACCATCAGCGCCAACATCGATGGCGGTCAGCCATGGCGCCGTACTGTCGGCACTGAAAACATCGTCTACACCGACTGGCAGCGCGACAACTACTTCGTCGCGATCCAGCAAGCGTTGCCCAAGGCCGGGCGCATCGGCATCGAGTTCGACCATCTGAATCTGCTCAATCGCGACAAGCTGGCCAGCCGCTATCCGCAGGCTGAACTGGTGGATATCGGCGCACCGTGCATGCGCATGCGCATGATCAAGTCCGCTGAAGAACACGCGATCATTCGTCATGGCGCACGCGTTGCGGACATCGGCGGTGTCGCCATCGTCGAAGCCTTGCGTGATCAGGTGCCGGAATACGAAGTCGCGCTGCACGCCACCCAGGCCATGGTGCGCGAAATTGCCCGCACCTTCCCGGATGCCGAACTGATGGACACCTGGACCTGGTTCCAGTCCGGCATCAACACCGACGGTGCGCATAACCCGGTGACGTCGCGCAAGGTCAACAAGGGCGACATCCTCAGCCTCAACTGCTTCCCGATGATCGCCGGTTACTACACCGCGCTGGAACGTACGTTGTTCCTGGACCACTGCTCCGACGAGCATCTGCGCTTGTGGGAAGTGAACGTCAAAGTGCACGAGGCCGGTCTGAAGCTGATCAAGCCGGGCATGCGCTGCTGCGATATCGCACTGCAATTGAACGAGATTTTCCTGGAGCACGATCTGCTGCAATACCGCACGTTCGGCTATGGCCACTCCTTTGGTACGCTCAGCCACTACTACGGCCGCGAAGCCGGGCTGGAACTGCGCGAAGACATCGACACGGTTCTGGAGCCAGGGATGGTCGTGTCCATCGAACCGATGATCATGCTGCCCGAAGGCCTTCCTGGGGCCGGCGGCTATCGTGAGCACGACATCCTGATCGTCAACGAACAGGGCGGGGAAAACATCACCAAGTTCCCGTATGGCCCGGAACACAACATCATCAAGAAGTAAGACTTTGCGCCGCACAGCGAACCTGTGCGGCGTTTTACGTTGATGAGCGGCAAAAATCTTACCGGTGGCTGAGATAAACCGGAAAAAACAACGCATGCGAGCCCGAGAGCGCGCAGCATCTAAAGAGCCTTAACCCTGCCAAGTAAAACAATAGAGGGTTTTGTCATGTCCTACGTCCCGACGCTTCATCCTGATAACTGCACCTCTGACACCGGAGGTGCCCAATGAGTACTCAAAGTGCAAGCCTGACGCCGACCCTGGCGCAGAAACTTGAACAGACCGCCGAGCGCAAGGCGCTGCGGCGTGCAGCCAGTGCCAGCTTCATGGGCAACTTCGTCGAGTGGTTCGACTATGCCGCCTACGGCTACCTGGCAACCGTCATCGCACTGACGTTTTTTCCGCAAACCGACAAGGCTTCCGCGCTGCTGGCAACGTTTGCCGTGTTCGCGCTGTCGTTTATCGTCCGCCCGCTGGGGGGATTGGTCTGGGGCCACTTTGGTGACAAATACGGGCGGCGCAGTGCGTTGTCCTGGTCGATTCTGATCATGTCGGTCTCGACCTTTTGCATCGGTATCCTGCCGACCTACAACCATATCGGCCTGTGGGCACCGGCGTTGTTGTTGCTGATTCGCTTGTTTCAGGGCTTCTCTGCTTCAGGTGAGTACGCCGGGGCATCGGCTTTTCTCGCCGAGTATGCGCCGGAGGGCAAACGTGGTTTGTACACCAGCATCGTCCCGGCGAGTACGGCGGCCGGCTTGCTGTTCGGCGCGGTGTTCGTCGCCGGTCTGCATGCGTGGATGAGTGTCGAGGACTTGCACAGCTGGGGCTGGCGTTTACCCTTTTTGCTGGCGGCGCCATTCGGGCTGGTGGGGCGCTACATCCGCATGAGCTTGCAGGACACGCCCAAATTCCTGGAGATGGAAAAACGCCTTGAGGCGAAGGAATGCGCGACCCACGCCCCGGTTCGCGAATTGCTGACCGTGCACCGGCGCAGCGTGATGATCGGGATCGGCGTGACCTGTCTGAATGCGGTGGCGTTTTACCTGTTGCTCAGCTACATGCCGACCTACCTGTCCACCGAAATGGGCATGAGCGAGAGTGATTCGTTCCTGGCCTCGACGGTGTCGCTGGCGACCTATATCGGGCTGATTTTCCTGATGGGCAAGTTGTCGGACCGGTTCGGGCGCAAGACCATGTTGCTGACGGCTTCGGTATTGTTCCTGGCGCTGACCTTTCCGCTGTTCGGGATGTTGGAGAACCAGCCGCTGATCGTGATCCTGATGATCCAGATTGCGTTCGGCGCGATCCTGGCGATGAACGATGGCACCTTGCCGTGCTTCCTCGCCGAGATATTCCCCACCCGTGTGCGTTTCAGTGGCTTTGCCTTCAGCTTCAACATCGCCAACGCGGTGTTCGGCGGCACCGCACCGTTTATCGCGACCTGGCTGATTCAACTGACCGGCAACAAAATGGCCCCGGCCTGGTACCTGTTGGCGGCAGCGGCGGTGGCGTTGATTGCGATGCTGGCGAGTCGGGAAACGGCGCATAAGGCGTTGCAGGATTGATAGATGTTGGGTGTTCTTGAGTAAGCCATCGCGAGCAGGCTCACTCCTACATTGAACCGTGCCCGGTCAACTGTAGGAGTGAGCCTGCTCGCGATGAGGCCCGTCCGGCCGACATCAATGCAAGGCCGCCACCTGCTTGCGCTCACCAATCGGCGACACACCAAAAAACCGGCTATAGCATTTGGAAAAATGCGCTGGCGAAACAAAGCCGCAGGCGAGGGCGATATCACGGACCTGCGATTCACTGCGCAACAACAGTTGCCGCGCCCGTGCCAGGCGCAATTCCAGGTAGTACTGACTCGGCGTGCGTTGCAGGTGCTTGTGAAACAGGCGCTCCAGTTGCCGCACCGACACCTCGTTCAACCGCGCAAGTTCCTCAAGACTCACCGGCTCCTCAAGATTGGCTTCCATGATCGCCACCATCTGGCTGAGCTTGGGTTGCGAGGTGCCGAGCTTCTGCCGCAAGGGCACACGCTGTTGTTCCTGCGCCCCCCGGATCCGGTCACACAAGAGCAGCTCGGCCGTATGGGCGGCGATGTCCCGGCCACCGGGCTCGCGGGCGATCAATTGCAGGGTCATGTCCATCGAGGCCACACCACCGGAGCAGGTGTAGCGATCCCGGTCCAGCTCGAACAGCTGGTTGGAAATGATGATCCCCGGGAAACGCTCCTTCAGCGCTTCGATGTCTTCCCAGTGAATCGTGCAGCGATAGCCCTTGAGCAGATCGGCACGCGCCAGCAAATGGCTGCCGGTGCAAATCCCGCCCAGTGGCACCTGATCATGCGCCAGCTTGCGCAGCCAGTTGAGCAGGGGTCGGCTGCTGTGATTGGAGACGATCGGGTTTGATCCCACCACGAACAGCATGTCCAGCTTTGGTGCATCGGTGATGCTGTGGTCGGGCAGGATGCGCATGCCGTTGCTGGCCGTGACCGGGTCCAGGCTGGCGGCGATGATCACCGTGCGAAACATCTGTTTGCGCGCGGCCAGGTTGGCCATGCGCAAGGTTTCCACGGCAGAGGCGAAGCCGATGGTGGTGAAGTTGGGGATGACCAGGAAACCCACGGTTTTCACCGGTCGTTGTTCATTCGCCGAGCGTCCTGCGGCGGGGTTCGCCACCTGGAGTTTCGCCATTGTTACCGCTCCTCAACTGCATCAGTGACGCGCTCTGCGGCAAGCTGCCGGCAGGGGCAACGTCATCTTGTTTTTGTGATTGTGAACCCTGAAAACAGGTTTGTGGATTTTACACCGAGTGATCTTTCAACAGGCCGTCACGACAGGTGTATGCACGCAAGATGGCATGAGTATGGATCGGCTTGAGAGGGGGCGTTTAAAGCATGGAAGCAAGGCATGAGTGATCTGCAAAAAAAACCGGCCGGCTCCGTGGTGGCGAGCGGCCGGAAAGAGGTGATCGGAAACCTGTAGGAGCCGGCTTGCCGGCGATAGCGGTGTATCAGCAGACATCAATGTTGCATATGACACCGCCATCGCCGGCAAGCCGGCTCCTACAATTGGGATCGTGGTGTTAAGCGTTTTCGGTTTGAGCCATGTCAACGGCTTGTACGGTTTTCTTCCTGGCGTTGAAGATTGCACCCATGCAGACGATGGACAGTGTCAGTGCCCCCGTGGCGATCACTTCCATGCGGTGTTCCGGCAATATCAGCATGACCGTCAGGATGCTCAGGATGCAGAAGATCACCAGGTAGCTAAGCCACGGGTAAAACCACATTTTGAAAGCGATCGGCTGCCCCGATGCATTCATCTTTTTGCGAAGCACCAGTTGCGAAACCGCAATGGCCAGGTAGACCAGCAACGCAACGGCCCCGGAGCTGGCCAGCAGGAAGGAGAACACTTCGTTGGGCGCAAAGTAATTCAGTGCGGTGGTCAGGAAACCGACCGCCGTGCTGGCCAGGACCGCAATATAGGGCACCCCTGAAGACGAGGTTTTCTGCAGGACCCGAGGCCCATCCCCGCGTTTGCTCAGGGAGAAGACCATGCGTGACGCCGTATAAATGGCCGAGTTGAGGCAGCTGGCGACAGCAATCAGTACGACGATGTCGACGATCATTTTCGCGTGGGGAATGTTCATCAACTCAAGCGCTCGCTGATAAGAGCCGACCTGCACGAGCATCGGGTCGTTCCAGGGCACGATGGAGATGATGAGGAACACCGAGACGATGTAGAAAATCCCCATTCGCCAGACCACGGAGTTGGTCGCACGGGTGATCTGTTTCGAGGGGTTTTTCGATTCGGCTGCGGCAATGGTGACGATTTCCGTGCCCATGAAGCTGAACACGGTGGTGAGCATTGCACCGATCACGGCGGTCATGCCATTGGGCATGAAGCCACCGAATTCATGGCTCAGTTGAACAACCCCGCTCACCGTCGTATCCGGCAATCCACCCGCCAGGGCAAGGGCGCCCAGCGCGATAAACCCCAACACCGCGATGACTTTGAGCATGGCGAACCAGAATTCGAACTCGCCGTACCGGGCGACACTGAACAGGTTGGTCAATGTCAGCAGGCCGGTGACCGCGATCGCGAATTCCCAGGTCTGGATCGAGGGGAACCAGGCATGGAGGATGGCCGCAGCGGCGATGGCCTCAATCGGAATCACCAGTACCCAGAACCACCAATACAGCCAGCCGATGGTGAAGCCGGCGCTGCGTCCCATCGCCCGCTCGGCGTAGGTCGAGAATGAACCGGTATCAGGCGACGCGACGGCCATCTCTCCCAGCATGCGCATCACCAGCACCACCAGGGTGCCGGAAAAAATATAGGCGAGGATGGCGGCGGGGCCCGCCGACGCGATGGCGTGTCCCGAACCGATGAACAGGCCGGCGCCAATGGCACCGGCAATGGACAACATCGTGACGTGACGCTGCTTGAGGCCTGGGGCCAAGGTTGAGTTGCTGGACATGAGACTTACCCTTTTTATTCTATTTGGGGAGGGTGAAGCGTTAACCGTGAGTGCGTGTTTCGGCACGTCCATGTGTTTGTTATGTGTCCAGCTCAAAAGCCTCGCGCACTGCGGCACTGATACCGGTGATACACACTTCGAGAATCAGCTCGCCTTTTTCGCGACTGGAGCCTTTAGGCGAAGACAGTGTTCCGCAGGCCGGCGTGCGCTCCGGGATGATGGGGAACACGTCGTAAGGCGGGAATTTCGCGGGAGGGTGGTCGACCGCACGGCTCAGATCGACCTTGTCCGGGTGCAGGGCCAGCATTAGCGACGTTTCGAAAACGCCGCCATGTTCGATATCCCAGCCGAGGAAGCCGTCGGGGTACAGCTTTGCGATGACTGCGGGGTCGTTGACGAAGTCCCAGTAGGACAGCACGACCACCTTGAAGTCCGTGATGCCACCATAGCGAAGTTCCCGAAGGGCGAGGTCGATGCCCTCGACAATGAACATCGAGTTTTCAAAGTGGCCGTTCATCAACACCAGTTTGCGTGCGCCATGGCGCGCAAGCTCGCGGATGATGTCCTGCACGGTGCTGGTCAGCGTGGCGCCGTCGAGGCTGGTGGTCCCTGGAAAGTGATTGCCGCCGCCGGATTTCTGCTGGGATTTGTAACCATAGGCCAGGGCAGGCAACACCAGGCCACTGACCTTTTGCGCCACCGCCTTGCAGATCGCGGAAGGCAACAGGACGTCGACCTCCATGCACATGTGATGGCCATGCTGCTCCAGTGCGCCCACTGGCAGGAAGACGGGGCAGCCGGTAGCGACCTTCTCTGCGTACTCCGGCCAGGTGAGTTCTCCAATTACGACGCTGTTGTTCATCTGCACACCCTTGGAAAGTAATTGACCGCTTGCTGGTTTGAGGCCGGTGACTGGAGGCGTTTGCCCACGGTTTGACTAACCCTTTGGAGGGCTGGAACCGAAAGGCGTCCATAGGGCAATTCGATCAGATGAGGAGGGGGGCTACTTGTCTAAATCCGACCCGTAAATGACAAAACACCATCTGAAATGGCGTTTCTGACTGGCGAATCAGGTAAGTGAGTGCCGCTTTTGGGTAAGCGGCGCAATAAGTCGGATCTGACAAAGTCCAGGTCGGGCGCGCACAAAAACCGCTGATGGCTAACTGCTGCAATGCAACCAGCCAGCGAATGATGCGTGTGGTTGGCAGCGAAAGCCGGCAGGAGACAAGACACTTTCCATCACCCAGGCGAGACAATAATGAAAAATCGCACCGACCTTTCACGCCGTACATTCCTCAAGACCACCAGCATCCTGGCAGGCACCGCAGCGCTGTCCGGTCTGCTGCCCTTGAGAAGCTTTGCCGCTGCGGAAAAAGAACTGGTCATCCTCGCATGGGCCGGACACGCCGAGCCGGACATCGTCGCTGATTTCGAGCGTCAGTACGGGGTCAAGGTCCGGGCCAAGTACTACACTGGCGGGGACAACATGCTGGGGCTGATCTCGCAATCTCCGCCCGGCACCTTCGACCTGATCCTGTCCGACGCTGAATATGTCCAGCAACTCAATGCCGCCGAATACATCGAGCAACTCGACCCTGCGGATTACCCCTTCGATGACTTCTACCCGGAGTTCCAGCATTTCCCGGGGCACTGGCAAGGGGACAAGCTCTACTCGGTGCTGATCCGCTTCGGCTTCCTCGGCATCGCCTACAACACCCAACTCGTTCGCGAAGCCAAGGTGAACAGCTATGACGTGTTCTGGGACGAGAGCCTCAAGGGCAAGGTCGGGCACTTTGACTGGCACCTGCCGAATCTTGGGCAGATAAGTTTGATGAACGGCAATGCGCGGCCCTACGACATCGATGCTGTGCACTGGCAATCAGTCCAGCAGAAGCTGATGAGCCTGCGCCCGCAGATCGGCGGCTTCTTCGATTACGGCGGAACCTTTTCTTCGCTGAAGAACGGCCAGGTCCATGCCATGTGCGGCATCGGCGACTGGATCACCGGTGTCTTGCAACGCGCCGGCGCCCCAGTGAAAACCGTGCTGCCGAAGGAGGGCGGGTTGCAGTGGACGGAGTCTTACTGCATCGCCAGGAAAGCACACAGCCCGGAACTGGCGAAGAAGTTCATCCAATACATCACCTCGCCGCAAGGCCAGGTCAAGTCGGCGAAGATGGCCGCGTATCCGGCGCTCATCCCGAGCAAGAAGGGTTGGGAACTGCTGAACCGGACCGATCCCGCCGAAGCGAAGCGCCAGGGCATGGTGCTCGGTCAGCGCAACGTCATGGACGACATCCGCGATGGTCGCATCAAGTACCGCGAACTCCCGGTCCGGCAGAGCCTGGATGAGTGGAACGACTTCTGGTCGCAATACAAAGGTGCCTGACGAGACGCGCGGAGAGGGTCGCTATGATTTCTGACAAATTGAAGACTTCGCCGTCGGTGCTCGCTGAAAACGCCGGGGCCGGAGTGCAGCGTGGCATCAGGAGGAGAGGGCGCCTGCCCTGGTTCGGCCTCTGTTTCTCGATGCCGATCCTGATCTGGCAATTGGTTTTTTTCGTATTGCCGCTGGCGTTTCTGGTGGCCATCAGTTTTTGGCTGGTACGCAACTTCCGGATGGTGCCGACGTTCGAGTGGCAAAACTGGAGCTACATGCTCAGCCGCGGCTTTTTCTGGGATGCCTACGTCCATACCCTCGCAATGGCGGCTGGCGCCACGGTACTGGTCAGTCTGGTGGCCTTTCCCTGTGCTTACACCATCGCCTTCAAGTTCCGCGAGTCGGCCAAGCAGTTGTTGGTGTTGTTGCTGGTGACGCCGTTTTTCACCAGCTACCTGGTGCGCACCTATTCCTGGCAGGTGTTCCTCAGCGATAACGGCATCTTCAATGCCGCGCTGGGCCTGGTCGGGATGGAACCGTTTGCGATGCTGAACACGACGTTCGGCACCTACGTCGGCTACTTCACGTTGTGCCTGCCATTGGTGGTGTTGCTGCAACTGTTCAGCCTGATGTACATCGATCGCTCGTTGATCGAGGCCGCACACAACCTTGGCTGTGGACGATGGCGCACGATGCTTCTGGTGGTGGTGCCGTCGGCGCGGATCGGCATCGTCGTCGCCGCGCTGTTCTGCTTCATCCTGACGTTCGGCGACTTTGTCAGCCCGCTGTATCTGGGCGGTGGCCAGCCGCCAACCTTGAGCACGCTCATCACTGACACCACCAAGTCCGGCCAGCAATGGCCACGCGCTGCGGTGATTGCAACGATGATGATTGTCACGTTGCTGATCACGGCGTTTGGCGCGGTTCGCTTTGCTTACCGGAGACGCGCATGAACGAGCATCGGCTGATCAATTTCCTGCTGCGCAGCTTTGTCGTGTTGGTGTTCCTCTTCATCTTCATGCCCATTGCTGGCAGCTTTGTGTTCTCGTTCAACATCGACCGCTTTCCTTCCTTGCCACTGGGCGGCTTCAGCCTGCACTGGTACGAGACGATTGCGGCCGACCCGGCGGTTTGGCAGGCCTTCCGCAACAGCCTCACGGTAGGCGTGGTCGTGTCGCTGGTCTCAACCCTGCTCGGGTTTACCGCGGCTTACACCGACTTTCGCTACCAGTTTTTCGGCAAGTCGATCTACATGGCGCTCGCGCTGTTGCCGCCGACCATCCCGGTGGTGATCCTCGGGCTGGCGATGTTGGCTTTTCTGTCGCGGGTCGGGCTCTCCGGCGAGATTTACGCGGTGATGATCAGCCATATCGTGATGTGCGCACCGTTTGCCATGGCGGTCATTCGGATGCGCCTGGCGCAGATGGACCCGAACATTGAGGCTGCGGCCTGGAACCTGGGCGCCCATCAATGGAAAGCCATGCGTTACGTGATCCTGCCCTTCACGGCACCGAGCATTGTCGCCGCGCTGTTCGTGACCATGGCCGTTTCCTTCGATGAGTTTGCGGTCGCCTGGTTCGTCTCGGGGCTCAACGAGACCGTCCCCGTGCGCATCCTCAACACCTTGCAAGGCCAGGTGAGCCCGACCATCAACGCAATCGGCACGATCGTCTTTATCACGACCATGACCCTGGTAATCCTCGCGCAACTGCTGCTGATGCGGCGGCGTAAACCCGCGAATGCCTGATACCAACCCTGACAATCATCCGGACACGAAGGATTCAGCCATGACTCAACCGCTGGTGGTATTCGACAACGTGGTCAAGCATTTCGGCAGCTACCAGGCTGTCGAGCGTATGAACCTGGAAATCTACAAAGGCGAGTTTGTCGCGATCATGGGGTCGAGCGGCTGCGGCAAGACCACCACGCTGCGCATGCTCGCCGGGCTGGATAAACCCAGTGAAGGTGAAATCCGTCTTAACGGTGAGCGCATCAATGATCTCTACTCCTGGGAGCGGGAAACGCCGCTGGTCTGGCAAAACCTCGCTCTGTTCCCGTTTCTCAACGTGCTTGAGAACGTCGAGTTCGGCCTGCGCATGAAAGGGATGGCCAAGGCCGAACGACGCAAAAAGGCGTTGGTGTGGCTTGAGCGGCTTGGTTTGGAGGAGTTCGCCACCCGCGATATCAGCCTGCTTTCCGGCGGCCAGCGGCAACGGGTGGCGCTGGCGCGTTCGTTGGTCACCGAACCGCCGATCCTGCTGCTCGACGAGCCACTGAGCGCGCTCGATGCTCATCTGAGCGTGCGTATGCAAGGTGTGCTGACCGGGCTGCAAAAAGACCTGGGGATCACCTTTGTCTACGTCACCCACAGTCAATCCGAAGCCTTCGCCATGGCCGACCGCGTGGTGATCATGAGTCGGGGCCGGGTCGAACAGATCGGCTCGCCACAAGAGGTTTTCCTTGAGCCTCACAACCGTTTTGTCGCCGAGTTCGTGGGCGGCAAGAACATCCTGTGCGGCACGGTCGTCGGTGTCGAAAACGGCGGGCTGGTTCGCCTCGATTCGGAGCACGGCGGATTCCTGGCGCGACTGCCGGACGGTAAAACGGTTGCACCTGCCGAACGAGTGACGTTCTGCATAAGCGCCGAGCATATCGACCTGACCGAGCAACCTGTGCGACGCAACCGGTTGAACTGCACCGTCGTCGGTGAAGAGTTCATCGGTTCGATGGTCAACATTTACCTCGAAGCCAGCGGCGGGCTTGAGTTGCAGGTGCAGAAACTGCATGCCGAGTACAAGCGGCTTGGGGGGCACTGCGGGCAAAAAATCTTCGCCGAGTGGGACGGTGCGCATGCGCTGATTCTGCGCGGGGACTGACATTGCCAACCGGGGCCGCGGTCCGGCAAACAAACCGCGGCGGCCGATCAATCAGGCGGCAGGCAGCAGGCCTTTCTGTTTGGCGACATGAGTCGCCATTGCGTCCATCAAATCCGGTGACAGGCAGTCATAGGGCTCCAGGCCGATAGAGCGCAGGCGCTCACGGATGGCTTTCATTTGCGCTGGCGGTGTGCCGGTTTCGATGATGGAGGACACGAACGCTGCGAAGCCTGGTGCAGCCCAGCCTCGTTGGGGAGAGAGCTCGGTGTGGACGAAGTCCAGGCCATAAAACGGATGGTCCTTGTTCTCGATGCGCCCAAAGAGATGGGCGTGGCACTGCTTGCAGGCATGGCGCTGGATGGTGGCTTTTTCGTCGACAATGGCCAGTTTTTCGCCGTGGGCAGTGACGCTGACCTTGTCCCGAGGCACCACGGCAATGACGGCGAATATCGCGTTTTGCGGTTTCCAGCATTTGCTGCAGCCGCACGCGTGGTTATGCAGGGTTTGCGCGTCGATCCGGACCTCGACTTTGTCGGTCGCACACAGGCATTGCAGGGTGCCACCGGTGAAATTCGCGTCGGCGGGTTGGATACCATTGTCCAGGGCGGGGTGAAGTTTCAAGGTACTCACGTTGGCGTCTCCCTTTGAGTGGGCCAGACAAACAGCGGCAGGGTGTGAGTGACGAAAGCTCGCCATTTAAATCCTAGACTATCTTCGGTAACCGGGTGCGCCCCCGTCATAACCTTCAAACTGCCGTTGACTGGTTTGACGGGGGCCAGGCCTTTTAGAAGCTGAACCGCTGCAGCATGACGCCCAGTCCGTCGGACATTGCCTTGAGTTCCTGGGTTGTGCGCACGATCCCGCCTTGGGCGGTGGCGTTCTCTTCCACACTTTGCGCTACTTTCTCGACGTTGCAGGCGACCTGTTCACTGGCGGCGCGTTGCTCCTGGAGCGACACCGAAATGAAACTGACGGCCGCAAGGGATTCGTCCAGTACACCCTTGATCCTGCCCATGGAAAGGCCCGCGCTTTCGACCAGTTTCTGACCATGAGTCACGCGCTCACAGCCGGCGGCCATGCTGTCTTTGGCTTTGACCATTCCGCTTTGTATGGCATTGACCAAGGCAACGATTTCCGTGGTGGATTGGGCTGTGCGGGCGGCCAGGCTGCGCACTTCATCGGCGACCACGGCGAAGCCGCGACCTTGTTCGCCCGCGCGTGCCGCTTCAATGGCGGCATTGAGAGCGAGGAGATTGGTCTGTTCGGCGATGCCGCGAATCACACCGACAATCAGGCTGATGTCGTTGGACTGAATCGCCAGTTGATCGATGTCCGATGAGCTTTGTGTCACCAGATCGGCAATCTGGCCCATTTCCTGGATCGAGGCCTGCATGACCTCCATGCCTTCGCTGGTGATTTCGCCTGCTTTCTGTGCGGTGCTCTGAGCCTGTCGAGCATTGTCGGCGATGTGAGTGATGCTGACGGAAAGCTCTTCTACCGTGGCCGCCATGGAGGAGGCTGTCTCGCTTTGCAGTGCGGCGCTGCTCAATCCTTGTTCAGAGGACGCAGACAATTGCAGCGTGGCCCCTTCGATCTGCCCGGAGGCCTGGCTGATCTTGCCGATCATCTCGCTCAGGCTGTGGCGCATCGCCTGGACGGAGTGCAGCACCCCCGTCGACTGTTGCTGATCAAGCTGTGTAGCAGCGAGTTTCCCTTGGGCGATGTTCGAACTGATGGCCGCCAGTTCTGCCGGTTCGGCACCAAGCTGGCGGCTCAACAGGCGGGAGAACAAGACCGTGTAGGCCACGCCCGCGATCAGGGCCAATGCCAGAATCAACAGGCTGAGCTGGAGACTGGAGGTATAGGCGCTCTGGTTCTGTTCGAACTGGTTTTTGGCCTCCACCAGTTGAACTTCGATCAACTCGGAAAACTTGGCTGACAAGGGATCGATCAGTGGATACAGCTGATCTGTCGCGAAACGCGCGAGACCGGCGGCGTCGTTCTGGCGCAGCAGGCCCTGCAAGTTTTGCAATGGACCGTGGGTCGCTTCCATCAGCGGGTCGATTTGCGCGATCAAACGGGTTTCTGCAGGGATCAGTTCTGTTGATTTGTACGCGCGCCACGTCTGATCGATTTCCCTCTGCGCTTGCTCTATCCGGGTCAAAGATTCAGCGTTGGTGAAGTTGCCATTGCGTGCCTTGTGGGTGGCATCGACGATATCCACGGCGTACAGGTCGGCGATTTTTTTCAAGTCCCGCAGCGGCACGACCCGATCGAGGTACACGGTCTCTAGGCTGCGTACCGCAGATTGCATTCCCAAGAGTCCAAGCCCGCCGACACACAACAAACCCAGGAGCAAAGTGCTGGTAAGCACAAGCAGATGAGTCCTGATTTTCCAGCTTCCCATAGTCCGTAATTCCTGAGTCAGCTAATAGATGGCGATCAAGAGGTCAGCGTAAGGTGCAATAAAGGCACATTGGCATCATTGGCTGAGACCCAGGAGAAAAAACATCGTGTGATCGGCGAGAATTTATGAATTTGCGACACTGGGAGGCACGCTATTGGCGTCGGTGCGATCGACGATGAGTGTGCAGGTTGCCTGGTCCATCGTTGAATTTTTCACTCACTACTGAGCAAGATCGCAGACTTGACCCAGAATGAATCTACCGCACGCTGTTTGTTATCCCTGAGGGCTAAAGTCCCATGAGCGATTCGGATGCTCCGCCACCCGCTCCCGAACCGGGCCGGATTACGCACAGGCATACTGGCGATCAAACCGGCTTGAGCCGTTGGCTGCCGGGGTTGCGGACGTTGAGCCGCTACAAGATGGCATGGTTGCGGCGCGACATTGTGGCCGGACTCGTGCTCACCACCATGCTGGTTCCCGTCGGCATCGCCTACGCGGTGGCGTCGGGGGTGCCCGGCATTTATGGCCTTTACGCGACCATCGTTCCATTGCTCGCTTATGCGTTGTTCGGCCCCAGCCGAATCCTGGTGCTGGGGCCGGATTCCTCATTGGCAGCCATCATTCTCGCCGTCGTTTTGCCGCTGTCCGGCGGTGACCCGCATCGCGCGATCGCCCTTGCCGGCATGATGGCGATCGTCTCGGGGGTGGTGTGCATCCTGGCGGGTGTCGCGCGGCTGGGTTTTGTCACCGAGCTGCTATCCAAACCGATCCGCTATGGCTACATGAACGGCATCGCACTGACGGTATTGATCAGTCAGCTACCCAAGTTTTTCGGCTTTTCGATTGAATCCGACGGACCGCTGCGCAACCTGTGGGCCATTGCCACCTCGGTGATGGATGGAAAAACCAACTGGACCACCTTCATGATCGGTGCAGCCACCGTGGCGGTCATCTTGTTGCTCAAGGACAAAAAACGCGTGCCGGGGATTCTGATCGCCGTGGCAGGCGCCACCGTCGCCGTTGGCGTGCTTGACCTTACAACCCACAATGTCGCGGTCCTCGGTTTGCTGCCCCAAGGCTTGCCGGCGTTTGCCATCCCTTGGATCAGCCGTGCCGATATCGTTCCTGTAGTGATCGGAGGTTGCGCCGTTGCGCTTGTCTCGTTCGCCGACACCAGTGTGCTCTCGCGCGTTTATGCGGCGCGGACCAAGACCTATGTCGACCCAAACCAGGAGATGGTAGGGCTCGGCGTGGCCAACCTTGCCGGCGGTTTGTTCCAGGGGTTTCCAATCAGCAGCAGTTCGTCACGCACGCCTGTGGCCGAGGCGGCGGGGGCCCAAACCCAACTTGCCGGCGTGGTTGGAGCGCTGTCTGTTGCCTTATTGCTGGTGTATGCCCCGGATTTGCTGAAAAACCTGCCCACCAGCGCACTGGCGGCGGTGGTCATCGCTTCGGCTATCGGCCTGATCGAGGTCGCCGATCTGCGACGGATCTATCGTATCCAGCGCTGGGAATTCTGGTTATCGATCGTTTGTACGGTCGGTGTGGCCGTATTCGGCGCCATCGAGGGCATTGGCCTGGCCATCGTTGTCGCGGTGATCGAGTTTCTATGGGATGGCTGGCGGCCGTATTCTGCGGTGTTGGGTCGCGCCAAAGGCGTCCAGGGCTATCACGACATCACGCGTTATCCGGATGCGCGCCTTATTCCCGGCCTGGTGCTGTTTCGCTGGGATGCGCCGTTGTTTTTTGCCAACGCAGAACTGTTCCATGACCGAGTTCTGGACGCCGTGGCGACATCACCCACGCCGGTTCGTTGGCTGGTGGTAGCAGCCGAACCGGTCACCAGCGTGGACGTGACTTCCGCCGACATGCTGGCTGAACTGGACCAAACCTTGAACGAGGCTGGCATCACGTTGTGCGTGGCCGAGATGAAGGACCCTGTCAAAGACAAGTTGAAGCGCTTCGGACTATTCGAGCGGTTTGGCGAAGCTGCGTTTTTTCCGACTTTAGGCGTCGCTGTCAGCAGCTATCTCAAGGTCCATCCCGAGGAATGGAGGGAAGGGCAGGATGAGGATCGCGATTAGACAATAATGCGGGCACGCTATCGGGGGCGGCGCGGTAGCCGACCCCGATCCCGGTTACTTGCGCACGTTCTGGTACAACATCAACCTGGACGTTTCATGCATGCCGCGGGTCAGTTGCACCAGGCGCTTGAACTCTTCAGGGTTTTGCCCGGCTACGTTGTCCAGCGGCGTCGCGGAGGCCAGGTCGTGCAGCGTCGGCGAGCTGCCGTCGTGCTCCATCTGCACCATGTAGTGTTGAGTGACGCCCGCAATCAACGGGAACGTGCCTTCACGCAACACCAACGGCACTACGCGTTCACCCTCGGGCGCAGGCTGCTGGATGTCACGCCCCAGGCCGCTATTGCGAAACTCAAGGCCGGCCATGCCCGCCACGGTTGGCAGCAAGTCCACCAGGCCGACAGCTTCCTTGACGGTCCGCGTGCCGAGTAGACCCGGTGCATGGATGATCATGGGCACCGCGTTACTTTCCAGACCCAGTTGCTCATACGCCGGTGCCAGGAAAGGGATCTGGGCGATACGGGTGTTGTGGTCGCCAAACAGCACGAAAATGGTGTTGTCGTAGTAACCACCCGCTTTGGCAATTTCCATCAAGCGTCCGATGTTGAAGTCCAACAGGCGCACGGCGTTGTACTGCTCGACACTGCGCGATCCCGCAGCCTGAACTTCGGCCAGGGTAGGGTGCTTGACCTCGAATCCGTCATTGCTCTTGGGAATCGTGAAGGGACGATGGTTACCGGCCGTCTGCACATAGGCAAAGAACGGTTTGTCCTTGGGCAGCGCTTGCAGGATCTTGTCGGTTTCCTTGAACAGATCCAGATCTGAAATCCCCCAGACATCCACCACCGGGGATTTCCAGTCCCGCTCTTCGAACAAACGAACCCCGTCGATACTTTGCCGGATCAAGGCATTCATGTTGGCCCAACCGGAGTTGCCGCCAATGGTGTAGATCTTCTCGTAACCGGTGAAGGCATTGATCAATGTGTGCTGCTTGGTGATCAGCGGATTACGCGTCGCGGTTTCCTGTCGAGTGACGTCTGGAACCCCGCTAATGCTGGCCCAAACGGTTTTTGCGGTCCCGGTGACCGGAACATAGAAGTGCTCGAAGAACCAGCTCTGCGTGGCCAGGCGATCGAGGTTGGGTGTCGGATTGATCGGGTTGCCGTAGGCGCCGACGGCACTGGTACCCAGCGACTCGAGCATGACAAACATCACGTTCGGCGCCCGTGTGCTCGATACTTTGTAGGGTTGTGGCGCCTGGTGACGGACGAAATTCAGGGTTTGCGGATCGGGCTGATCCACGCCCAGGTACTTGGCAATCACGGCGTAGTGTTCACGCACCTGCGCTTCGTCGTAGCGCGATTGGCCGACCTTGACCGTGTCGTAGAGGAAAATCACCGGGTTCAAGCCCAGCGCAGCGACCTGGTTATTGCCGGAGAAAAACGCATCGCTCCAACGCAACGGGACAGGGTTTTCCAGGTTCATGTTCTCGACACGGCCCAAAATACCCAACAGCACCAACACGACCATCAACGCGCTACCCCATGTAACGGAGAGCGGGTGAATGGCTTTACGGGGGCGGTCCAGCGTTACGCGCTCCAGGCGCACCAGGGCCAGCGTCACCAGGGCGACTGTTGCCAGCCACCCAAGCGAAATCCAGATAACCGGGTAGGTTTGCCAAACCATGTCACGGGATATTTGCGCGTCGTCTATGAAGCGCAGCACCGTGGCGTTGATCCGTACGCCCAGATAGGCGTAATGGCCAAAATCGACGATATAGATCAGCAGCAGGGCGCCCAGGGCGACTGACAGATACACCCGTGCCAATCGGCGAAGCAGGCGGCTGCTGACAAGATTCCAACGAGGAATCCAGGCCAGCAACGCCAGTGGCAACATCACCAGGATGGCCAGGCGCAGATCGAAACGAAAGCCGATGCCCAGGGTTTCCAGGACGGCAGGGTCGTCGCTCAATGCTCGGGCGTCGAAACCGGAGAAGCCGAAAAAGAACACCACCCGCAGCAATGCAAACAGCACAAACACAATCGCTGTTGCGCCTAGCCAATAATGCAAACGTCTCGATTGCAGCCAACCCATCCCTGTACCCCTGTTAAAAATGTCGTTGAGTCTCAAATGGATCCGGAGTCTTTCACTGCGCCACGCCTTGTGTTCAGCCAACCGAACGTCCAGCGCGCCGCAAGCATCAGCATTGCCGCGCAGCAATACAGCCCCAGCAGCGGATCAACCAGGTAATCCCAATAGTTATGCGAAGGTTTTACCCCGGCGATGAAGGCCAGGGTCGCGCTGGCCAGCATCACGACGGCCAGGTAGCTGCGCAGGTAAAACAGACCTGCCGTGAGCAGAGCGAAGACGATCAGCATCGGGCGCGGGCTGAAGCCAAACCGGTAAGGGTCCAGATGACTCAACCCCAGCGTTGCCGGATACAACGCCAGCGCCATCGCTGCGAAGATAATCAATACGCGGGTTTTATCCTGCTGCGCAGCCGGCAGGAAACCCAGTCGACGCAAACAGCCCCACACCATGAACACCAAGGTCGTCATCGCAAGGTCATCAATGTGGCTGCGCAGGTAAGCCGCCAATGACAAGCCATCCAGCGGTATAAAGCTGGCGGCCAGCAATGCAACCAGCAGCACGATCTGCGCGGCCCTTTTTAAGCCGAAAGAAGGCAGCAACAGAAAGATGATCAGTGTGAAACTGAGATGCGCTTGCCAAAGGTTGATCATTTGGCACGCTCCGACAGCCATGCATCGTTGAAGGTGACGTGCTTGATGAAGGTGTTGTTCCAGGAATAAACCAGGTGATACATACCGTCGGGACTGCGGATGAAGTACGGGTATTCATATTCGAAACTGCAGGCTTGTTCCTTGCAGACCCGGCTGTCCAGGTTGTCCAGGAACTGCGCTTCCAGCGGTTGGCGAAGTGCGCCACTGGATCCGCGAAACTCTCTGCCGATGATTTCCTTGTAGGCCTCGGGAGAAAACGTATCGCCCTCTGGATCAGGCGATTTGTCGAGGTCCCGTAGCGAGCGCCAATCGTCCATTTTTGCGTCGGTGCCATAAAGACTCAGTTTGAAGCGCCCCTCTTGCAAGTCATTGAGTGCCACCAGCAACCCATGCTCGGGCGTCGCTATGGCCGCCAACGAGGAATTGGGATTCGAGGGGTCGAGCGGATAAGGCTCGCTCCAGGTTTGCCCGGCGTCTTCGGTACGGGTTGCCAGTACTCGATGGTGGGTGTTGCCGGCATAGCGCAGCAAGGCAATACCGCGCTGTCCATCCAGCGGAACGACAGTGGGTTGCAATGAGTTATTGCCATGGCTGATGCGGAATTTATCGATCACCTCACCGTCTGCGCTCAAGTACAGGTACTCGGAAAACTTGCCCAGAAATTCGTGGTAGACCGGTAAGCCGATGGAGCCGTCGGCATGAAACACCGGGGCTGACCGTACCAGGGTGCTGATATTCAAGAAGGGCGAGGTGATCAACTGGCGCGGCGCTGACCAATGGCGTCCATAGTCTTCAGAGACCATTACATTGACCGCACTACCGGCCCAGCCCCCCATGGACACGGACACGTAGAACAACCAGAGTCGGTTGTCCGGTGCGAGCGCAACGACCGGGTTACCCAGTTTTCGAATGTATTTACCAGTACCCAGTTGGGTCGACTGCCGAGTCGCCAATACCTGTTCCGCACCCCATTCGCCGGTTTGCGCGTCGAAGCGGGCAGAGCGCACCTGCACATCGGCTGCGCCTTCGCGAGTGCCGGCGAACCAGACGGTCATCAGACTGCCGTCAGGCAAGGCGGTTACCGCCGAGGAATGCACGAAGTCCACCAGCCCGGACGAGGCAAAACGGCTGGTATAAATGGGTTTGGCTACTTGCTCAGCCACAGCCCTCGCCGGGTTCATCAGGGCAAAGGAAGAATGCACAGGGGCAGGGTGGGTGAACCATGCGGCCGCAAACAGGCAGGAAAGGGCAACATAAGCCAAGAAGGCAGGGAGGGAGGGGAGGTGGATGCGCATAATCGAGGCTGTGCATCTCATGGCCGATTCAGGCAGCTCAACCTATCACTTGTAGTAGCAGACTCGGTCTTTAGCGAGCTGCTGCTTTGTAAGCAAATGTTTGTAGCACGATATTCGGACCTGAAAACTATAAAAATACGTTATTTATCAATAACATAAAGAGATCGATAGACACCAGGCCGTTAATCGAAAAACTGCTCTCGAAGGCGGAAGAATAGACTGAAATTCACAACAACCCATTCAGTGGGCCGAGCGTCGCGGCCTGTTCGGCCGCCAACGCTGCCGTCGTGCTCTAAAAGCCGATCCGTTATTGATCTGCTTGCGCCTTAATTGCCAAAACATTGCAGGGCACCTTATACAACACGTGCTCTGTAGTACTGCCAATCAGCTTGTGCAGCCCTTTACGGTGCGTATCGCCCATGATGATCACATCGGCTCGGGTGTGGGCCGCGAAGTCGGACATCACTTTGGTGGGCGGCCCTTCAATGAAGTGTTGTCGTTCAGAGGGCACGCGGTAGTTTTCAGCCAACGCAATGAAGGACTTGTGCAGTGACCGACGTACATCGGTGCTGAAGCCCGGCATCGTCACGGCGCCGGCACCGGCGTCAGAGATATGTGTCAGCGATGGATCGAAGGCGTGCAGCAGGTGCAGCTCTGCATCGCACTGCATGGCCATCCGCTGCGCAGCCACGATGATCCGGTCATTGAGGTCGTTAATCTGGTGCTCTGGATGCGACAAATCCACTGCTGCCACTATCACCCGTGGAAGTGGACACCTGACTTCGCTGACCAGATGAACAGCAACCGGGCAATCGCGCAGCAGATGCCAATCCAGAGGCGTGACGAATACGCGTTTGAGTGCTGATTCGTGGTGTACGTCCTTGATAACCAGGTCCGGTTGCAAGTCTTTCACATGCTGAAGGATTTCTTGAAGTACGTCCCGAGCCAATACAACTTCGGTGGTCACCGCAATGCCATTGCCACGTATCAGTTGGGCTTCATCTTGCAGCCACTTCTGGTTCTCTTGCTGACAGATCTCGCGAAATTGCTCATTCCCGCTCATCAACCCCAAGATGTCGACGTCTTCAATGAACACCGCGATATGCAGCACTGCGTCAGTGGCTTTGGCAAGTGCGACTGCCCGCTCCATCGCCGGCGTGTGACGCATGGTTGGACCGACAATCAGAAAGAGGCGTTGATATTGGCTCATGTCGCACCTCCAGCATTCCGGGTTATCCGTTGGTTTTTGCCAGCACTCTCGTCCGCTACACCATTGGCGACCTCTACGGCCTCAACTTCCTGGATCGCCAATACCAATATACGCCTGCATTCAGTGAACGCGCGCGGGACGAGTTGCCCTATGCACTTATTAAAGCTGGCAGGACGGGAGGGTCATTGTTCCCACTGTTCCAGCAGTATCGAGACGAATTTTTCCGCTGCCGGAGAGAGTGAGGCGCCTCTTCGGTAAACCAGTCCCAGCGATCGGTTCACGATAGGCTCTATCAAAGGGACGCTCACCAAGGTTGGATGATCCACCGCCGGCATTGCGAGGCTCGGCATTGCCGAAACGCCTAATCCAGCTTCTACCAGGCCCAGCGACGTAGACAGGTGTTGCACCTCATAGAACCACTGTGGACGCCAGCTCAAGCCCGACAAGGCGTGGTCCAACAACATGCGGTTGCCGCTCAGGCGACCGACCCCGATAAGGCGGTAATTGCTCAGTTCAGACCAGGTGACCGAACTGCGTCCAGCCAGCTCATGATCGCGTCGACACGCCAAAACAAAAGGCTCGTTGACCAACGGCACAAACTCAATGTCCGGGTGTTGGCCGCTCATCATGTTGATGCCAAAGTCGGCTTCGCCACGCAGAACAGCCTCCAGTCCTTCGTTCGCACTGAGATCAAGCAAACGAATGCGGATTTGTGGATAGCGTTCGTTGTAGAGGCGGATGACCGAAGGGAGGAAGTAGAAGGCTGCGGTGGGGATGCAGGCGAGGGTGACACGGCCGCTCTGCCGCTCCGCCAGCTCGCGGATGTTAAGTATCGAATCGTCGAAGTCATCCAGTAAGCGTCGTGCCTTGGGCAGGAAGTCTCGCCCAACGCTGGTGAGGCTTACCCTTCTTGTCGTGCGATCAAGAAGCGCGGTTCCCAATCCCTCTTCAAGCTTTTTCATTCTCCGACTCAACGCAGGTTGAGAGAGATGCAATGCATCGGCAGCTTCGTGGAAGCTTCCAAGTTCTGCGATCTTCACGAAAGATCGGATGTCATTGAGCTCATAATTCACTTTTTTTATCTCAGCAGAGGTGCGTTGTTCAGCCCGGTCATCCTAGATTCGTCATGCGTCAAACGCAATAATCAGGCTGATATTTGCATTGGAAACAATTTTTAAAGCCTGCGACTCTTGCTCACAAGACATCAATAACCCCCATTGATCAACAAGAGTCAGTATTCATGCAACGAATTCCCTGTGTGCTAATGCGCGGTGGTACTTCCAAGGGTCCGGTATTTCTCGCCTGGGATCTACCTGTTGCGATCGAAGACCGTGATGAGCTGCTGCTCAACCTTATGGGTTCTGGCCATGAGCTGGAAATTGACGGCATCGGTGGCGGTAGTCCACAAACCAGCAAGGTGGCGATCGTCAGCCCGTCGCTGCATCCTGACGCGGATGTCGACTACCTGTTCGTTCAAGTCATGGTCTCCCAGCGTCGAGTCGACACGGCGCCCAATTGCGGCAACATGCTTTGCGCCGTTGGCCCGTTCGCCATCGAGCAGGGGTTGGTAAAAGGCACCAAAGACCTGACCCGTGTGCGTATTCGCAACCTCAACACGGGGACTTTTGTGAACGCCGAGGTACAGACCCCGGGTGGCAAGGTCAGCTATGAAGGCGACACCGCCATCGATGGTGTGCCGGGTACCGCCGCTCCTGTGCAATTGACCTTCCTGGACGCGGCGGGCAGCAAGACCGGCAAGCTTTTCCCGACTGGGCAAACGCAGGATCTGATCGACGGTATTGCAGTGACCTGCATCGACATGGCGATGCCGATGATGATCGTCGAAGCCGGCCAGTTGGGTAAGCGCGGTGATGAAAGTCCTGCCGAACTGGATGCCGACAAAGAATTTCTGCGTCGCCTGGAGGCCTTGCGACTGCAAGCTGGCCTGGCAATGGGCCTGGGTGATGTCAGCGACAAAGTGATCCCCAAGCCTGTACTGGTTTCACCGGCCAAGGCAGGCGGCACAATCCAGGTGCGCTACTTCATGCCACACAATTGCCACCGGGCCTTGGCGATCACCGGTTCCATCGGCCTGGCCACTGC
Source organism: Pseudomonas sp. BF-RE-25 (assembly GCF_019956105.1). Taxonomy (NCBI): domain Bacteria; kingdom Pseudomonadati; phylum Pseudomonadota; class Gammaproteobacteria; order Pseudomonadales; family Pseudomonadaceae; genus Pseudomonas; species Pseudomonas sp. BF-RE-25. The sequence goes on along the minus strand of NZ_JAHBDB010000011.1, from coordinate 167,416 downwards.
TTGTGTCACTGAAGGCAGTGTGGTTGCGCAATTGCTCGGCGGGGTTAGCGAGCCGCGCTTGCAGCAAGTACGCATTGAACACCCAAGTGGTGGAATAGATGTCGTATTGTCCTACACCGGCGCTCAGGGTGAGACCATTCGTGCTTCGGTAGTGCGTACATCGCGCAGGCTGTTCTCCGGTTTTGTCTACGCCGCGGCTTCCCAACGACTCGCCGGATAACGTCCCCTAGTCATTGCCGTTTTTGCATCAGCACAATTCTAAAAATGGGTGATGCCATGAAAGTTGTAAAATCGCTCTACTTTCAGATTCTCTGCGCCGTGCTGTTGGGCGTACTGGTCGGACATTTTTGGTCGCAACAGGCCATCGCCTTGAAGCCGCTTGGTGATGCCTTCATCAAACTGATCAAGATGATGATCGCTCCGGTGGTGTTCTGCACCATCGTCACCGGTATCGCCGGTATGAGCGATAAACGCTCCCTTGGACGCCTGTTGAGCAAGACCATGCTGCTGTTCCTGGCGTTGACCGTGATCAGCCTGATTATTGGCCTGGTGTCGGTCTACCTGTTCAAACCCGGTGTGGGCATGAACATCGACCCCACCCAGTTGAGCACCAAGGGCTTGTCGCAGTACACCGATTCGGCCGCGAAGCTGGGAGTCGTCGAGTTTTTCATGCACATCATCCCCGACACGTTCATCGGTGCTTTCAATAAAGGCGAAGTACTGCCGGTGTTGTTCATCGCGGTGCTTTGCGGTTTCGCGCTGTCGGCCATAGGCGAGCGTGGCAAGCCGGTACTGGATGTACTGGAATCCGCCTCGCACATGGTGTTCAAGATCTTCTCCTACCTGATGCGCTTCGCTCCGATCGGTGCCTTTGGCGCTTTGGCCTTCACCGTGGGCCAGTACGGTATTACATCGCTGGGCTCGTTGGCCAAGCTGATCATGACGCTGTACGTCGCCTGCGCCTTCTTCGTCTTTGTGGTGCTGGGGAGCATTTGCCGGGCGAATGGCTTCAGTCTGTGGAAGTTGCTGCGCTACTTCCGCGAAGAATTCCTGGTGGTGCTCGGGACTTCCTCCACCGAGCCGGTGATGCCGCGGATGCTGGAAAAGCTGCAAGCCCTGGGTTGCAAGAAAGGCGTGGTGGGGCTGGTGTTGCCAACGGGGTACTCGTTCAACCTCGACGGTACGGCGATCTACCTCTCGCTGGCAGCGGTGTTCATTGCTCAGGCCTGCAACATCGAACTGAGCCTGACACAGACCGTGACCATGCTGGCAATCATGCTGTTGTCCTCCAAGGGTGCAGCGGGCGTCACCGGTGCCGGTTTTGTCGCACTGGCTTCGACACTGACAGTGATCCATGACATTCCCTTGGCCGGCCTTGCCTTGCTGATCGGTATCGACCGTTTCATGTCGGAAGCCCGGGCTTTGACCAGTCTGGCAAGCAACGCCGTGGCTACCGTGGTGATGTCCATCTCGGAGAACGCCTGTGATCGCGAAACACTGATGCGGACTCTGGACGGCAAACCTTCGCCAGCTGCACCCCCAGCCCAAGTCCAGAACCCCGACTGGGATGGGCTGAAGGTCACCGAACACGCTTGACCGTTCGCGGCTGAATCCAGCCCCCTTAAATACCTCAATGAATAACTCCCGCCAGGCACCGTTGATCGTGCCGTCTGGCGGGGACGGGGTCGCGCGCCTGTGCGTCGGCCACGCTACTCATAAGAACAAGAGAACTGACCTATGCTCGCATTGCTTGGATTGGCCATGGTGGTGGTCTTCACCGTCCTGATAATGACCAAACGGTTATCGCCGATTGTCGCGTTGACGGTGGTGCCGATTGTGTTTGCCGTCATTGGCGGTTTCGGTGGCACTACCGGCAAGATGATGCTCGACGGCTTGAAAATGGTCGCTCCTTCGGCCGCGCTCCTGCTGTTCGCGATCTTGTTTTTCGGCTTGATGATCGACGCCGGTCTGTTTGACCCGCTGATTCGCAAGATCCTCAAACGCGTCAACGGCGACCCGATGAAAATCGCTGTCGGCACAGCGTTGCTGTCGCTGCTGGTGGCCCTGGACGGTGATGGCACCACCACCTACATGATCACCTGTGCGGCAATGCTTCCCCTGTACAAACGCATCGGGATGAACCCGATGATTCTGGCGACCATTGCCATGCTTTCTCTGAGCATCATGAGTGGCATGACGCCTTGGGGAGGGCCGGCGACCCGAGCGATCGCGGCGCTGGGCCTGGATGCCGGTGAATACTTCGTGCCGTTGCTGCCGACCATGATTGGCGGCGCCATGTGGGTGGTGTTCACCGCGTTTCTGCTGGGCCGTGCCGAGCGCAAACGGATCGGCAATATCCAGTTGGAAAGCGGCGGGGGAGATTGCTACATCAAGGCGATTCTTGAAGACACGCCACACAAGCGACCGAAACTGGCCTACGTCAATCTGCTGTTGGTGATCGCGGTGATGGTCGCACTGGTGATGGGGATCATGCATTCCGCGATCCTGTTCCTGATCGGCTTCGTATTGGCGCTGATGATCAACTACCCGCAACTGGATATTCAGAAGGAACGCATCCTCGCCCATTCGGGCAACGCCATGACCGTCGTACTGTTGGTGTTTGCTGCCGGCATCTTTGCCGGGATTTTCTCCGGCACCAAGATGGTCGACTCCCTGGCGCAAACCCTGGTTGACTGGATTCCGCCGTCTTGGGGGCATCTGTTCCCGCTGGTGGTGGCGATTACCAGCATGCCGCTGACATTCGTCCTGTCCAACGATGCTTATTACTTCGGCGTGGTACCCATTCTGGCGAATGCCGCTGCGGCGTATGGCATTGACCCGGTGGAAATCGCCCGCGCGTCGATTCTCGGGCAGCCAGTACACCTGATGAGCCCGCTGGTCGCCTCAACCCTGTTGCTGGTGGGGATGGTCGATCGCGATATCGGCGACTTCCAGAAAGCCACCGTCAAATGGGCGGTGCTCACTTCACTGGTCATCACCGCGCTAGCCCTGCTGACAGGGGCGATCAGTCTCTTCACCTGATTCACCCAAGCCACCTGTTTTCTCCCAAGGCGCCTCGCCAGCGAGGCGCGCGCTGTTCTGCACCCCAAATAACAACAATGAGTAGTTTTCCATGACCACTTTGCATACCCAACGAGCGCTGTTTTCACTTCTTGGTTTGTTGCCGCTGGCCAGTGCCAGCGCAGAAGGATTTATCGATGGCAGCAAGCTCAAGCTGCAATTACGCAACGTCTATTTCAATGAAAACTTCCGCGACGAGCATGGCTTGAGTGCCAAGTCGGCAAGGACGGCGAAGAGCGAACGAACCGAATGGGCCCAGGGATTTCTGTTGGATTACCAGTCGGGATTTACCCCTGGCACCCTCGGGTTTGGTGTTGATGCCCTTGGCCTGGTCGGGGTCAAGCTCGACTCCGGCCGTGGCCGCAGCGGCACGGGCTTGCTGCCCGTCCATGATGACGGTCGCGCGGCAGACGAGTTTGCAAGCCTGGGGATGACCGCCAAGGCCCAACTGGCCAAGACCACAGTCAAGTACGGCACCTTGTTACCCAAGACTCCGGTGCTGATCTACAACGATGCGCGTCTGTTGCCGCAAACGTACCAAGGCACGCAGATCAGTAGCGTCGACATCGAAAACCTCACCCTCACCGGGGGCTACCTGGATCGATTCAAACTGCGCGATTCCACCGACAGCATGCCGATTGTGCCCGACGGTTATGGCGGAGATAAATCAGGGGACTTCAGCTATGCAGGGGCCGAATACAAGCTGGGGAAGAGCGTTCGTTTGAGTTACTTCTACGGTGAGCTGGAAAACTTTTACCGTCAGAATTTTGCAGGTATCCAGCACGATCTACCCTTGGGCGGCGGCGTGCTGACCAGTGACTTGCGCTACTTCAACAGTGTCGATACCGGCTCGGCCTACGGCGGCAAGATCGACAACAACATGCTGAGCGGGCAACTGTCCTACGCCATTTCCGGCCATACATTCGGCGGCGGCTACCAGACCCTCAGTGGTGACGCCGGATTGCCCTTTATCAGTGGCGCAACGGTTTATTCGTTCAGCAACGCCGGGATAGGCAAGTTCATCGAGGAAGATGAAAAAACCTGGATGCTTAATTACGGCTATAACTTTGCCGCCCTCGGCGTGCCGGGCCTGACTTTCTCTACTCGCTATCTGAGCGGCAACGACGGTAAGTCCAAAACCACGGTAAAAGAGTGGGAACGTGATGCCGAACTGGCTTATGTCGTGCAACAAGGCACCTTCAAAGGCTTGGGTGTGCGGTTGCGTAACTATGTTTATCGCTCTGATTATTCCCGTGGCCGAGACAGCAACCGGATCTACTTTACCTACGACATCGCGCTCTGGTGATTCCCTGATCGCGGCCTCGCGATATTCGCAGGCCGCCTTTTAAGCCTCGGCCTCACAGGATTGGGTGAAGGATTTCAACGATGTCGTTTAAAACCAAAATACTGTTGCTGACCTTGTTTCCGGTGATGTTGTTTGCCCTGGTGTCAGGTTTGAGCACCCGCAGCACTTTGCAGTCCCAGGCCGAGCAAGAAGTCGCTCAAACCCGCGAGCGACTGCTTGAGGAGAGCCGCACTCGGCTCAAGGATTACGCGAGCATTGCTCGCACTTCCATAGCCGAGCTTTATGATCGGGCTGCTGCCGGGGATCCGTCCAGCCGAGCCTTGGCGATCAGCCGCTTGTCGAAAATGAAGTATGGCGATGACGGCTATTTCATCGGTTATGACAGCCAGGTTGTACGCCTGTTTCGCGGTGACAGCAGCGAAGGCGTCGGCACTAACATGAGTGATCGCAAAGACGTCAACGGGAAATACTTGAACCGCGAAATGGTCGCTGCGGCAAAAAATGAGACTCACTTCGTCACCTATTCAGGTGGGCTGGTCAACACCGATAAGGTGGTGGCGAAGCTCGCGTACAGTTTTTATTTGCCCAAGTGGGACATGGTCGTGGTCACGGCGATCAATCTGGACAGTATCGACGTTCAGGTCGCCAAGGTGCGGGCTGATGTTGATGCGCGGGTGCACAGCTTGATGTTCAGCATCGCCATCATTGCTTGTGTGCTGGTTGGCATTATCGGTGTGTTGGCTTTACTGCTGGTCAAGCGCAGTTTGCGTCCCTTGACCCTGATCCGGGCCCACCTTGATGAAATCGCTGCGGGCGAGGGCGATCTGACGCGGCGTCTGCCGGTGGTCAGTCGAGATGAGCTTGGGCAACTTGCCGGTTCGTTCAATGCGTTTATCGATCAGATTCACAGCCTCGTCAGCCAGATCGTCGCCATGAGCGAGCAGTTGAATGGATCTGTGAGCCATGTGGCCGAGCAGAGCAGACATATTGACCGTGCCATGGATAAGCAGCGCCAGGAAACCGACCAGGTGGCCGCGGCGATAAATGAGATGTCATCGGCGGCACAAGAAGTATCGGCCAGCGCGCAAAACGCTGCCGACGCAGCCGTCGAAACTGACAGGCAGTCCCGGCACGCGAGGCAAATCGTCAATGGCAGCATGACTCGAATTCAGGCACTCACCGTGGAGCTTGATGAGAGTGGTCTCGCCATGAAGAGCCTTCAAAACGATGTGACTTCTATCGTCACCGTGCTGGATGTGATCCGCTCGATTGCCGAGCAGACCAACCTCCTGGCACTCAATGCGGCTATCGAAGCCGCTCGTGCCGGTGCTGCCGGGCGAGGGTTTGCGGTGGTTGCCGATGAAGTGCGCGCGTTGGCCAGTCGTACACAGCGCAGTACCCAGGAAATCCAGGCGATGGTTGAGCGTCTCAAGGGCACGACTGATGGCGTGGTCAGTGCGATGCATCAATCCACCAAAGCGGCTCAAGGCGCTAACGCTCAGGCTGATCAGGCGGGTGAGTTCCTGGGCAACACTGTCGAACTGATCGCGACCATCAACGCGATGAACGCACAAATCGCGAGCGCAGCGGAGGAACAGACCTCGGTGGCTGAAGAAATCAACCGCGGGGTACATCAGATCGCGCGGGCCATTGATTCCGTTGCCAACCAGACAAAGAGCGGGGTCAAGACCGTCGATGAGCTGTATATGATCGGTAATCGTCTGCAAAGCTTGCTGGGGCAATTCAAGATTTGATGCCGAGGGAGCAGGGCGGTTAGACAGGGCTACAGGTCATTCACATCACTCAATGTTCATGGGCATGTGAATGGAGGGTCAGGGCCCCCGGTACCTTGGTGCGCTCGAGCCCTCCACGTTCCAGCCACCGAAGAGTCTGCACATAGGCACGCTGCAGCAAAGACTCGGTCTGATCAAAGTTGAACACCGAGACATCCACAGGACACAACGGCGGGACAATGTGCAGGCTGGTGACAGCGCGGAAGTGTTCGATGTCGCTCACCAGTTGACGCATGCTCATCAGGTTGACGGTGTGCAGGGCCAAGGCGACCAGGCCCCGGGGCGGTTGTGTCAGGGCGCAACTCACGCCGGTGGGGATGACCACGACGCTGGTGGCTCCCAAGGCTACGGCCGTCGAAATAGGTGTATTGCTTGCCACGCCTCCATCAACCAGAAACTGATCGGCGATTTGCACGCAGGGGAACACCAGCGGGATGGCCGCGCTGGCCAGCAACGCCTGCTCAAGGTTGCCACTGGACAGAACCGTCTCGGCACCACTGAGCAGATCGGTGGTGACGATGTGCAGAGGCAGCGTAGCCTCCTCAATGCGATGAATGGGAAGTGCCTGCCCCAGCAATCGGTGTAACGCCGACGGCTGCAATAAAAAGCCACGCCGCTTGATCAGTCCTTTGCAGGTGTCGATCCAGGAGAGGGGAAAGATGTCTGTTTTACTCAGCCCACGCCAAAATCCGGCGAGCGCCTCGACGCCCTCGGAATCGGGCCTTGCGGCAAAGTAGGCACCGTTGATAGCACCTACCGAAGCGCCGACGACCATGTCGAATCGAACATCGGCCTCGACCAAGGCCCGCAACATTCCCACCTGCACAGCACCCAAACTGCCGCCGCCAGCGAATACGATTGCGGTTTTGGTGACCATGGTCGAAGTCTCTGTGCGGAGATGTATCGAATGAGTGTAGCTGACGGGGTGGCGTTACTTCGGGGGGGCGGTTCATGATCGAGACGGCGCGAGCCTCGAATTCCGGATGATGCAGGGCTGGTACTTTCCAGAAAGCGATGGTCTTGATTTGGAAGAATCGGCGAGTGGAATTGGATATTGATGGTCGTTGGTGTTGCCCATGGCCATGTACCCCGGTTTCACAAATAGGGTGCGTTCATAACTCAATTCGGTGAGACGCGTGTAAAGACCGCCGTAGTTTTCCTGGATGGGCAGACGGTTTTCTGAAAGTGTATGGCGACCTACCTGGGCTTCGGGAAAATGTGAGTTCATTGCGGTACTCCCTGGCAGTGGCAGGACTATCATCGTCGATCACCTGGTCGGGCGTAGTCGACTGGAAGCCAACCCATCGTTTGCAAGGTGACCTCATGAACGTACAAGCAGCTGTCGAAGGCGTCCGGTCACAAGGTCGGGCACGCGTGGTTACCTTTCTGGGATTTTCCGGCGCAGGGTACGAAGATACAGCTGAGGTCCGGAAGACAGTCCTGGCCGAACTTGAAAACTTCGATCCATCAGACACGATCATCTGCTCCGGTGCCACCACCGAGGGCATTGGCATGGTTTATCCCCTCGCAGTACGGAGGGGGTTTCGGACGGCGGGCATCGTCTCGTCCGTAGCACACGCCGAGGGGGCGATGTTTTCTCCGGAATGCGAGAGCGTATTCGTGGTGGACGATAACTCATGGGGCGGAAGACAGGCCGATGGACGCCTATCCTCTACATCGCAAGCTATAGTCAGCGCAAGCGATGTAATGATAGGCATCGGCGGAGGCACGATTACCAGGGATGAACTTGAGGCAGGACGCAAGGACGGCAAGACGGTTCGTTTTTATAGGGCAGACATGGACCGCGCGCGAGCGCAGATGAACGCCACCAGAGCGGGCAGACCGGTTCCCCAGGAGTTCGGCGGAGAGGCCCAGTCGTTGTTTCAGGATTGATGCAGGGAGGAATGGTCATGAAGAAATATGCTGTTGTCTTTGTGCATGGACTAGCGAAGAAGCCCTCACCAGCAAAACTTGAAGAAATCTGGCGCTGGGGCCTGGACCGTTCCGATCCGCCGCCGCCATTCGCTGGTAATAATCCGGGCATAGATCTGGTTGTCCAGGGTGTGCCGGCCCGTTTTACCTATTATGCGGACGTTTTCTACGGCGAAGACTATGAAACGGAGTTTGATTCCTTTTATGAGTCCGAAAGCGACGCTGTTGTTCAGGAACAAAACTTCGATGAGGTGGCCGGAGAACTTGTAACGCCGGAACCCGCCAACGCTGAGGAAGTGAAGTTCCTCGAAGAAGTCGAACGCAAGATGCAGCAAGCGCCTTCACCCGATGAGCCGCCGGGCCTGGAAGCATTGCCGGCGGCACATGAGCCTGCGCAATTCGAGATAGCGTCGTGGCTCCCAAGCCCCGTCAAGCAAGCCGTCATCAAAAAAGCTGCCATGGAAGCGTATTACTACCTGTTCGACAAGGATTACGTGCGGCCCGCTGACGGTTTCAGATTCAAAGTCCGCAAGGAGCTGCGCGACCGCCTGATCAAAGATCTGAAGGCTGCCAGGCAAGAAGCGGAAAAGGTCGTTCTGGTGACGCACAGTATGGGGACGATGATCGCCTACGACGCCATACGCAATTGCGAGGAATGTCCAACCGTGGATGTCCTGTTCACGCTCGGCTCACCGCTCGGAATTACCGAAGTGCAGGAACAACTGTCGGCGGGCGGCGGCAAGCACGTCGATTTCCCGCCGGCACTCAGACGCTGGATCAACATCTATGACCCACTCGATCCAATCTGTGGGGCAGACCCAAAGATGGACGATTACGCCCCTTTCGAAGGTCGCAGTGTCGAAGACGTTCGCGAAAGCAACTGGGGAAGCTGGCGTCACACCGTCACCCACTATTTTGCCGGCAGGCAGTTTCGCAAGTTGCTGGCGCAAGCACTCGGGCTGCAATATCCATGATCGCCCAGACCGGGTCCGAACTTGCCAATGCGCTCATGCGCGGCGAATACCCGGAGGCGTCTGTGCCGCTCCTTGCGAGTGCCGTGCACCTTATCGCGGATAAGCTTGTGCGCGTTGGCAATCAGTTGCCTCAACACGGAATTCGTCAAGCCATGGATGTTCTGCGCAAACACCGCCAGTTCGAGCATGTTCATGAAATTGGCATGGCCTGGCACGACACCCGGGGGTGTGATCCTGTCATCCAGCGGTTGCTCGCTCAGGCACTGGTAGAACTCGGCGCCCTGGAGCGGGCCGACGAACTTCTGAACGAAGCTGAAAACGCAAGCTCTACTGGCCCAAAAGACTTGGAATACAAGGCGCAGGAAAGCGATCTCCATGCCCTGCGTGGGCGCATTCGCAAGCAACGGTTTGTGTTGACAGATGACGTGAATGACCTCGCGGAATCGATCGTGTGCTATGAGAAGAAGTGGAGCGTCGCGCCGAGTTTCTTTCTCGGCGTAAACGTGTTGGCGCTGCGTACGCGGCTGCACGACAGGATTGCGCAGCAGGTTCCGGAACTGATTGACCTTGCGCGTGATGTCCTTGATCAGGCAACTGCGACTGCCCGTAGCAATCCAGGTGACCCATGGGCATTGGCGGCTGCATCCGAAGCGTGTCTGGCGCTGAATCGATTCCAGCCTGAGGAACGATGGTGTGACTGGGCGGAGCTGTGGCTCTACCGGTTTCTATACCATCCGAAGTGCGGTCCATTCGAGTTGGAAAGCTATTCCCGTCAATTACGCGAAATCTGGAAGGGGTCGCCGCTCGATGAATCGACGTGTGCGGGGCGTCTGGCCCGGATCTTCGAACGCCATGTGCTGCACACTCAGCGTCGCTGGTCCGTGGACGTTCATCAACTACGGCGCCTGCAGCAAAATCCTGAGGAACTGGAAAAAAATTTCTCCGGCGAAAAATCATTTACGGTCAGTGACATTCGCAAAATGGTCGAGCTCGCCCCGAACATCGGGTGCGTGACGAACAAGGAGGGCGTGCGTTTGGGAACCGGTTTTCTGATCCAGGGCTCGGTCTTCGGAGAGGAGGGCTTGTTGTTTGTGACCAATGCACATGTGATCAGTGACTCTGTACCGAGAGCCATCCTCTGTGCCGACGCGCGCGTCACGTTCGAGGTGGAGGCAGACAGCGGTTTGTCACCTTGTGTCGTGCAGGGAACCCTGTACAGCTCAGAGCCTGGCCAACTCGGGAGCGTGGCGGAGTCACCGGGCAAGCTGGATGTAACGATTTGTCGACTGAGTCGAACACCGGATGGCGCGCAAGGCCTTCGCGCAGCAGCAAACATCCCTTTGCCCTCACCCAAAACCAAAGCTTTTGTCGTGGGGCACCCCCGATCCGGAGAATTGCAGTTTTCACTGCAGGACAGCGTCCTTCTCGATGTCTGCAGCGAACAACGACTCATGCACTACCGTACACCCACGGACCCAGGCAGTTCCGGAAGCCCCGTGTTCAACAAATATTGGGAAGTCGTCGCTGTGCACCATGCCGGATCGCAGATCTGTCCGCGATTATCGGGATCAGGGTTCTATGAGGCGAACGAAGGTATCACGCTGCGTTCGATCAGCAATGGCTGGAAGGGTGATGTTCCTCAGGTATCGTAAGCCCCTTGAAGCGAGGCCAGTCTGCAAGTGCAGTTACCCGTTGGTAAACCAAGCTTTGTGCCTGCGTTCCGTGCATTTTTCTGGCACTTTGCTACTGTCATTGGACATGATTGGATCCGCTGATTATGCCCATGAGCCACGGTGCACCGGGGGTCTTTGAGCAATGTCGGAAAGTAGATCTTCACTCTGCTAGCACTCAAGGATGCATCGTTATGTCCTATGTAGGTGATCCCTTTATCCATGACTTGTTTATAAGCTACAGCCATGGGTATGACGAAGGGCTAGGCATCGGCCATCTGCAACCTTGGTCGGCGGCTTTCGCGAAAGAATTGGAGCGGGAACTGCGAGCCGAGCCCAAGATCCGAAACCATCTCGCTATCTTCCGCGATGGTGATTATCGCCTCGGCCATGGCGTTGACCCCATGGCCCCTCTGACCCAGCAGTTGTGTGAGCAGATAGGGCGTACAGCACTCCTTGTGATTCTGATGTCACCGGATTACCTTAAATCAGCCTGGTGCGCCGACGAGCGTGATTGGTGGTATCGCCACCAGTCTGGTCTGGATTTGACTTGTGATGAGCGGATAGCTGTCGTTCGTATCTGGCCGACTGAAGACGACCCTTGGCCCAGGTTACTCACCGATAATCGTGACCATCCTCTGGTCGGGTTTCACTTTCACGCTCCCGTTTTCGGCAATGAACGACCTTTGGGCTGGGTTGACATGCCTGCATTCGGTAGCGATTTCAAAAAAGAGATTCTTAATATCGTCGCAAGGATTTATCCGAAACTTGACGCGCTCAAACAACGGGCGGATGAACGCGCCCGGCTCAAAATGGAAATTGGCAAACTCTCCGAGGAAATGGGGCAGACTATCTACCTGCATGGTCGAGCGGAACATTTTGCTATTTGGCAAAAAATGGCACTCGCTCTGACGGATGCCGGTTTCAGTGTAACCCCCGGGAAACTCGATCTTCGACGTGACCCGCGCGACCTTCAGGATATTCGTGAACAACGCGTGGAGTTGATGTCAGCCAGTGACGCCGTGCTAATCATTGGCACCCAGGACAATCATGCGCTCGACGCCGACCTGGTTGTCGTCGGCAAGCATGATCGTCAGTCGGCGCGTGCGCGCTGCAACCGACTGTTGCCTTGTGGGCTGCTCGATACCGTCGGCACAGATATCGCGACCCCTGTACGGAAAGCGACAGCGCGAATTTTGCAAACGGACTGGCTTGACGCTACTCAGGAGCCTTGGACGGACAATATCAAGCACTGGCTGGACGAGAAAAGCGACATCCTGAGGCAGCGGTCATGAGCATTATCGCGGGCGAAACCGGCGCCTCGTTCATCGTCACGCTGCCAACGCAGCCATATCCTGGACTGCGACCATTTGAAAAGGCGGAATGGCCGATTTTTTTTGGTCGAGAGCGCATGACCGATGCAATCGTCTCGCTACTGCTCACGAAACAGCTGTTGGTCATCCACGGTGATTCAGGCTGTGGAAAGAGCTCACTGATCCGCGCCGGCGTGTTGCCGCGGCTGGAGCACGAAAGTGCGCTTGGCGGCGTACGTTGGAGAACATGCGTAGCTGTCCCACAGGAAGCCCCTCTATGGAATCTGGCCGAGGCGCTGGCAGAGCTTTCCGAGGAAGACCAGCGGGAACAACACATCATTGATTACCGGCGAGTACTTAATTACGGCCGAAGTGGACCGGCAGAACTGGCCAGACTTCTGAACACTGGTCCGAACAACCGCGTTTGCATTCTCATTGACCAATTCGAAGAACTTTTCGAGTACGTCCATCGACATGGGCCGGAAGAGGCCCAGTTACTCACTGAGTTCCTGGTATCGCTGCTCGAAAGTCAGCCTGAGGGGCTCTATGCAATCCTGACCATGCGCTCGGAGTTTCTCGGCGCCTGCGCTCGCTTCGAAGGGTTCGCCGAAACGGTGAACACCGCCCAATATTTACTTCCACGAATGGGTCATGAAGACCTGATGCGTGCAATCTGTGAGCCCGCCCAGATGTTCAATGGCGAAATCACTAAAGCGTTGGCTGATCGCCTGGTCGCTGATTCAAAAGGTAGCCAGGATCAACTGCCACTCATACAACATGCATTGATGGTGCTCTGCCGTGAACGGGATGAAATACGCACAGCACTGGACGACAAACAACCCTCGGATCGGGCGACCTGGAAACTGGACATTGAGAGTTACCAGGAAAAGGGCGGTATCGACACTTTGCTGTCGTCTCATGCCGACAGCGTACAGGCAGAAGCCGAGCGTGAGTTTTTGCAGCCAGGTAGCCGCGTGATCGAAGACGTTTTCCGTGCGGTGACGACGATGAACGCCGAGGGAAAGGCTATTCGTCGCCCATGCACCCTAGAGACACTCATCAAGGTGACCGGCGTCGACGAGGCACGTCTTCGTGGTGTCATCGATCATTTTCGCGCTGAAGGGACTTCCTTTCTCCGGCCTTATGGAACCCATCCAATTGCGCTGAACGATTTGATAGATGTGAGCCATGAGGCCTTGATCCGTTGTTGGAGCAAGATCGCAGCCCCTATTGAAGGTTGGGTGAATCGTGAATTCAGGACAGGTCAGGTATGGCACTCATTGTTGGTACAGGCAGACAGCTATGAAAAAGATAATCGTAATGTGTTAAGCAGCATTGCGATTGGAGGACGTGAACGCTGGATGCAACGCCGAAATTCTGCTTGGGCCGAGCGCTATGGAGGGGGCTGGGGCAGGGTGCAGGAGCTGATTGCGGCAAGCATGGTGGCGCGTGATCGAGAAGCCGCCCAAGAGGCAGCGGAACGTGATCGGCAGGAAGAATTGCAGCGAAAGGAATATCAGTTAGCTGCCCAGCGCGCCCGATTTCGAATTTTAATCGCATTTGCCCTGGCTTTCGCGGCAGTGAGTATTCTGGCGCTCAAGCAATGGCATAACGCAGAGCAAACCAGAAAAATTGCTGAAGCAGAGTCAGAAAGCGCCAAGAAGTCACTTAAAGAGGCGAAAACTCAATTTTCGCTGGCCAACGCTGCTCGAGACCGCACCGAGGTGTTGACGCAGAGCAACCAACAATCTGCACAAACACTGCGTGAGGTACAAGACTCACTCGAAAAGCTCCAGCGTGAGGTGAAGAACAGCAATTCCACGTCCGGCCTGGCGGAAACATTGGATAAAGCCAACGCCCAGCTTGGGAATGAAGTCAGCATCCTCGACAAATCCGGTTCGATAGCAGAGCCTCCCCAGATCTTCACCAAGACCTTGAGTCCGCGTGTCTACATCCAGATCAGTGATGAGCAGCAACGCAGCACAGCTCAGGCGCTGGGCCTGGAAATTTCTTCACTTCAGTTAGCCAATCTGCCTGTCATGGTGCCTGGTATTGAGCTTGTCGAGGCAGTACCGCGTGTAACGCAGCTTCGTTGCTTCCAGGAAGCAGACTGCGAGGTGGGTAAATTGCTGGTCAGGGACATTAATGAGCTGTTTGTTCGACCTGCGGTGGACCTTGTGAATCTGAGTGAAGATTACGGCGCCAGCGAGAACATCCGCCGAGGTCATTACGAGTTGTGGTTGGCACCAGGAGAGATCGCGCTCAAAGAGCCTTGAGGCTGTAGACGACATTCTCGCTGTACCGGCCGCCCGCTTGCACTGGAAGGGCCAATACCTGAAATCTGATACCGTTAACGCCTTGCCGTTTTCTTGTTTTTTCTGAGCTAGAGTAAACGTTGAGCGCCAAGACCAAGAGGTCTGCGTGGCTGACAGCGCGATAAATGGCTAGTAATGATTTGGGCTATTTCAAAAATCACCATGGGTGTCATGGAGCGTGACCTATGACCAGCGAGGAGGGTGACAGTGGCACCGTCTTCACCTTTGACATTTTCATATCCTATCGCCGCTCCGATGGCACCCAGGCTGCACGACGCCTACGACAAAAGCTTCAGCGCTATGACATTCACAGCCGACTCAAGCATCTACGGCGGGAAAAACTCAAAGTATTCCTCGACACGGTTTACGAGCGAGGCGCTGACGACTTCTACGAGCGCAATATCCGGCCAGCGCTCTTGTCCTCAAGGCGCTTGATTGTGTTAGCAACCCCGGATGCCATTTCCCGACCTGGCGCTGATGACTGGATCCAACGTGAAATCCAGGACTTCCGTGCCCATCGTGGTGCCGAGAACATCCTGGTCGTGCGTGCAGCGGGCGAGCTTTTCGAGACGCTGCCGGGTGATCTTGATGTCACCGCGCCCAATATCCAGATCATCGACCTTAGGCGCTTGGGTTTCTTTTCGATGATGTCGCCCCTGCATGCCTCGCGCCTGGCGGATGAATGGATAAAACTGGTCGCGCCCCTGTTCGATGTGCCATCCGCCGACATGCCTAGGCTCAGGCGCGAGCAGGAGTTGGCTCAACAACGCGTATTGGCGATTGTGCTGGGGGGAAGCGCCGGTGCGATTGCGTTCGCCGTGGCGCTGTCCTGGTATGCCTTGAGCCAGCAGCGGGCCTCACAGCAGACCCTCGACAACAGCCTGTTCGCCGCCAGCCGGATCATAGAAGGGGCAAGCGCGCTGAACGTTGGCCCGGCGCATGAGGGGCAGAGGCGGTCCATGCTGATGATGGCATGCGACCTGTTCGACAACATGGCGGATGAGGCCGCACGGGAGAAGTTCGAGCTCGAAAGCCTCAACTGCGACGTTGACCGCATCACCTCCTTGATAGAGCTGCCAGACCTCGAGCGTGCGCAGACGTACCTGAAGGCAACACAGGCACGGGTGCGAGCACGGTACGCAGAGAAAACCAACGCCAACTGGGCAGAAGCCGCCTCATCGCTGCTCAACCTGCAACTCAAGATCAACCTATTGTCCGCACAAGACGATACCGCGCAACTGCGCGTTGTACGCGACAACGCGCGCAAGCAGGGCGAGCTTTTCAAGGCGCACCTCACGCTAGCGCTGGCCGATGGTTATTCCAGCCGTGTCGGTTGGCTGACCGACGCGTTGGAAAAGACAGGCAACTTCAGGGATTCGGCGCAGGTGATCGAGGCCGCCGCCGTTTTATTTGAAGCGATGGCCAAAAAACAACCGGACATGAAAAGCGAAACCGATGAGGGGGCGCAACGCCGGCAGCAGCTCGGTTTTGAACGGGCGGTGTCGTTTCAACGTCGGTTGGGGTGGCTGCGAACCGAGAAACTCGGAGACAACGCCGGTTCGCTTGCCGTGACGACGTCAGCCCTGGCCTTGGTGAATGAAGCGCTCGGGCTGACGACGAAGGGTGACGAGCACTATATCGCCTTGCGCATGGAGGAAATACTGGCCCACGAAGTACGCGCAACCGCGCTGTTCACGGTTGGTCGCCAGCCAGAAGGCATGGAGGCAGACAGGCGTGGATTGGCCATTTCTGACGAACTGCTTGCCCTCGACGTGAGCGATGCGCAGCGGGAGGAGTTAAAGCAGGAAAAAGGCTTCCTCGCTCAGCGCATTGCAAACACCGAATCGGCGATTGCGCTGAAGGCCAACTAGATGCGCAACCTGTTGACGGCAATTGCCACCGCTGCGCTGGTTTTCGTCGCACTGACCGCCGCTGGCCTCGCGGTTGCGAACTTTCTGATGCCCGCACCGGCGAACCTATACCGCATGTCGGTGTACGACATAACGCTGCCTATGGGATGGGTGTGCGGGATGGAAAGCTCCGAATTGGTCTGCACACCACCCGGGCCAGAGCCGTATCACGCCATATTGATTGCGACGATGAAGTATCGAAACCCGCAAATGGACACGTTCGTCGCCTATGAAGCCCATTTGAAAACACCCACTATACACCCCAACGAAGTCACTTCAGTCGTCGAGCAGGTCAAGCGCTCGGTGATCAACGGCCGCACCTGGATCGAAGGAACTCACCTCAACAGCGAGGTGATTGGCTATCGCACACACTACCTGGCTACGCTCACTGCGCAAGTGGCTATCCTGATTACCTTCTCGTCCTACGCAAAGGAACTGGAGACCTACCAGCCAGTACTGGAAGGGGTGGTACGGAGCATCAATATCTATCAGAGAAGCAACGAGGCTGACGTATCGCCGAATTGACCGCATTACCGCGCGGCGTGCTCAGCGGTGAGGCCAGCCGATATGCCATAGGATGTGTAATGCGCAATCCGATGAAGATCGCGCCATCGAACGACGTACCGCCTCAAACATGTGTTGAGTACTGCCAGGGCCGTCGCCGGATTCGACACTCCATACACAAAGGAAGACCAAGTCATTGGAAAAGCGCCGGGATTGTTCAAGCACCCATGAGTTGGTGCGTTCGTAGGGATCTTCTCCCTCGTATAACAGGCCTAAATGCTTCGTTGCGATATATATGTCTTACTGCTGCGCAACCGCGTGAAACCTGTTTATCCAGTCGTTGCCTGCGAAGGCAATTGATCGCAAAAAAAACTCCTCCGGCGGGAATGGCAGGTAGAGTCGAAGAGGAACGCCACGGGCCAGTAAAGCTTGCGCGAAAATCAGCACGCTGCCGCAAGCACTGCTGCCAAACGCTACGTCCCTCGAAGTAGGGCGTAACGCCCCTAGTTTTCGGGCAAGCGAATGGATTACTGCACTTTCAAGCGTAGACGGGAAACGCGGCACTATTCAGTCAGGCGCATCGATCATGTGACTGATGCACAAAATGCTTCGGGTGGTCTTCGATTTTGAAGGCGTAAAGTTGCGCACTTGTAACGCTCCCGCTCGCTAGAGGTTTACTGCAGCATATTAGTCTAGATCAGCAACTTCGGTAGGGATGGATATCCGCCGAAAGGTCACACCAAGGTTTCTGCAGCGTGCTATTGCTGCTGTAGTTGTAGTTGTAGTTGTAGTTGTAGTTGTAGTTGTAGTTGGACGGCCATGGTCTATTCTCACGTTTGCGTTCTCGTGATTTGCATGCGAGCTTTTTTCAAGCTATTGGAACGACACTTCAGCAATCCGAAAAATGAAACAGGGTCTCTATATATAAAAATCGGAGGTATTTATGCAGTGGTTTTTTTGGATTTTAGGTTTGGTTATTTACTTTGTTTTCCGCGACCCAAGTGGGAATGTTAACTGGCTTTACATGGGCGGCTTAGTGCTGGTAATTGCCGTTTTTAGCGCTATCGGTAAAAGTTTTCAAGAGGAGAACGAGCGTAAGAAACAGGAGGTAAGAGATCGAGAGGCCAACGAGGTTGCCAAGGAGCTTCTCAAGGATATAAACAAGAATGATAAAAGTTGAGGGTTGTCGTATGGCTCCTATGTATCTTTACCTGCGTCCATTCGAAAGCGATGGGCAGATATGGGTTGACAACCCTAGAAAAAAATCAATCTGGAACTATTTGTTAATTACCTACCAAGTGGCTACGCCCTCAGCTGTCAATCTTGAAGAGGCCCTTTTGCAGAGTGTTGAAAAGTATGGGTTACTAGTATCCATAGGCGAACAGACAAAAATAATCGGTGCTGGACGAGTGATAGCATCGGACAATGACTGGCGCGCTAATTTTGTCGCACTTGCACATAGGGCTGCCTACATTTTTTCAGTCCCGTCGCTGCATACCAGTACGATCTGGGAGTTGGAGTGGTTGGCGAAGAGTGCCATGCACGCAAAGGTGGCAATGTTTTTCACTCCAATGCATCAAGAATCTTTTCCAGCGGGTCCTGCAGGTGTAGATCCCAAGTCGAAATTTGGAATAGGAGACCTTCGAAATAAATTAATAGCACTCGGATGGTCGATTCCCAGTTCGGTCAAAAAAGGAAGTATCGTCAATTTTTATAATGATGGGACTGTGAAGACACACATTGAGAATTCGAGTTTCAAAAGGAAGTATATTGATTTAATACTGAAATCTGTCTAGCGGGCATTTACAGATAGGTTTTGGCGCGATGACGATGACGATCATGACAATCTCTTCGGCCGCGGTGGGTACCTCCTACTGAAAGGCTGTTGTAGTCGGTGTTTTGTGTTGTGCTTAGGTTCTAATGGCGCAAATCCGCTTGTAGGTCTTTCATATCACGAAGCGGTGCGTCAAACGTGGCAGCGGTATGGCGAAGCCAGTGTAGGGATGCTGACCGAAGCTGGTCATTGCCGCGTGTGACCCTTTACGGCCTTTGCGTTAGCGAGAAGAAGAGACCGTCCAGGTTCAGCTTGTGGGCGCTGATCACGCCATCCGAACTCATCAGCAGCCGATTGCCTGCCAGGAATCGCTCGGGCTGCCCGTCCCAAGCAGGCCGCGGTCGTCCGATGCGGCCCCGTCGAGGCGTCGCAAGCTCGTGCAATGCAGCGCCGGGCCGTCGAAGCGCCCAGGTGCTAGGATTGCTGGTGGTCAGCCATATGCCGTCGGGAGAGAAGTCATAGTTGATAGGATCGCAGCTGAAGTTGCCCGAGAAGCAGCCGACATGGGGGATGCTGAGTTTGACATCGAACATAGGCATGCTGAGAACCCTGATTGATATCCGTGGTGTAGAGCTTCAGAAGCTCACCGCGACGGATACCGGTCTCCAGCAGCAATTCAATCATTAGCCAATTGCGCAACTGCAGTCTACGGAAAAGGTATCGTTGCAGCTGTGCCGATTCGGGCGACTAGGTTGTCAGCTTGACGGCCGCTTTGGAGCCAGATGACGTAACCATCCAGCAAAACCAGAATCGCCTCAAAGTTGCTGGCCAAGATGGTCTCGTCGATATACATGGCCCGTTGAGAGAGTGGACGCCAGAAGCGGGCTTGTCGAATCAGTGCCTTACGAGCCTCATGAACATTTCTGATACGGCATCTTATTTGACTTATGGGCGATGACCGATGTTCATAAACGGCTGTACCCCTGGATTTTTGGGCCCGTTAGCCAGAAAACGGGTTAGAGTGTTCATCTAATGTCTGTTCATAAGGACCCTCCACTCGATTTGCGTAGTCGCGCCAAGCGGTTCCAGCGAACGACCCGGGCCAAAAAACCGTATACCAATCGTTATGTGAAGAATGAATCGTTCGCTATTTGTTTCTCTAGATGGGCCCAAGGGAACCGGCAAAACCACACTGTTGGAGGCCGTTACGAAAGTACTGAGGGCAGACAACAAGAAGGTGATCCGACTTTGCGAGAAAAAAAGCGATCCCTTCAGGGGTGAAACAATGACCCTCGTTAACAAACTCGTCAGAAATTCCAGCAGGGATTTGGAGTTGGCGGTTTGTGAGCGCTTTGCTGATAGCCGTACCTGGATTTCCCGGCACGTGCTGGCTAAACAGCCACCAGACAGCATCATCTTGATCGATCGCTGGTACCCGTCAGATGCCGCGTTTCGCCGGACAGTCCCGTTTGCAGAAATTCTACAGTTGAACATTGATCGAAACGTGCGAGTGCCAGACCTGCATGTCGGGGTTGTCACCGCGCCTGATATTTCATGGGCGAGAGCAGCGGCACGACGGCGTGGACTGAGCAGTACTGTGATCCATAAGCTGGAAGAACATGTCGCTTGTACCAATGCGTTCGAGCGAGCGATTGCAGATCACGGCTGGGTTTTATGCCGTAATGAAGGAACGATCGAAGACGCAACGATGCAGGTAGTTTCTGAGATCTATAGAGTCCTTCGATGCCCGTAGGCGAAGTTCGCTGAGAGGCCGTCGGAAGAAGTTCCACTCAGACACATCATTTAACATAATATACATTACACGTAACAATGTGTTTCGAGATCAGCCCGGTTGCACGCAGATTTTGAAGCGCTGATTCCCCCTTGATCCTCAATCTCTCGTCAGTTGCTCAATCAATCCTCCATGCTCTGGAAATTCTTCGCTGAGCTTTTTCCTGTCGCCCATTTCCATGTCCGCAAAATGAAACTCTGGTGTTACCGCTTCACTGATCAAACCGAATCCCGTCGATCCCTTCATCAACCGCGAAGCTTTCCAGATGCCACCTGGTACATGCAGCTGCAAACATTCTCCGGCCAAAACGTCGCTGCCCATCACGACAGTTTTTAATGTGCCGTCCGGGAAAATCAGGCTGTACTCAATGGCGTCGCCCAGGTGGTAGTAATGCATGATGTCGGATCGGTTCAGGTGAAACTGGCCGACGGGCGAATCTGTGGTCAACAGGTAATAGATCGAGCTCATCGTGTAACGTGGACCACCAATCGTCTCGACCAAAGGCTGTTGATCAGCCTGATAGGTTCTTCGGTAGTAGCCACCTTCGACATGCGGTTCAAGGTTAAGCGCGATCACGAGTGCTTCACTGTTTAGCTGCAATGGCTGCTCCGAATGCCGTGATGGCAAATAGCTATACTAAATAGCCCTTTAGTTAAGTTAATCAATAATCACACTGCACCGGTGTTCACCACTCGCGCGGTTCGAATGAACAATGCACGCACTTTTTCCCAGAAATTTCCCCCCAGTACAAAAAAGCTGCCGATCAACATCAAGTCGCCCAACGCCTGGAGCTGCCAGATGTTTGGCCTGAGTCCAGGCCAGATGCTGTCTACGTAGGGCTCCAGAAATGCCGAAATCAGCGGCAGACAAAACATCACGACACCAATCCGATGACGCCACGGCCCAACTTCGGTGTCGGTTGCCGGTGCCAGTTTAGACACGTAGCCAAATACAGTGCTTTTAAGCTGCTGAAACCCCGCCTTGCCCATGACAGCAATGACGATAATCAACAGCACTTTGTTACTGATAAACAGGACGCCGGTCAGCGCGGCGATCTTGGAACCCGGCATGTCGGTTGCCGCCATGATCGGCACCAACAGCCAGGAGCCGAGCATCAGACAAATGATCGCGATGCCCAGTTTGAATCGCCATCCAGCGGTATGGGGTGCATTCATGGCTGTCGTACCTGTTAAAAGGGTCAGATGTTTGGACAGCTTAGCAGTCAGTTGATCATTTGGACGTCTATGCTCCTGTGAACTTCCTTGGCTGGAAAACATGCATGCATCTGACGCGATCGGGACAACTGTTGCTGCTGGGTGTGCTCGGCTTGAGTGGCTGCGTACGTCTGGGGCCGGATTTTCAGTCGCCGAAGCCCACGTGGATCGAGCACTGGAGCTCCCCTGCCCTTGAGCAATCCAGTCAACGCAGCCTGAACCCGGATTTGCGTCAGTGGTGGCAAGTCTTCGGCGATCCCGTCCTCGATCGCCTGATTGCCGAAGCGGATACGAACAATTCAGATCTGAAAATCGCCGGTCTGCGGGTCATGGAGGCTCGTGCGCAATTGGGGATTGCCCAAAGCGGACGCTATCCGCAACTGCAGCAAGCCAGCGCCGACAGTCTGTACTTCAACCGCCGACAATCCGGCGGGAACAATCCTCAGGACAGTCATTTCTGGCAGCACAGTGCCGGGTTCGACATTGGCTGGGAGCTGGACTTCTGGGGGCGTTTCAGCCGAGCGATCGAGTCGGCCGATGCCAGTTACTTCGCCGCCCAGGCCAACTATGAAGACGTGCTCGTGCTGCTGCGCGCGCAGCTGGCGGATACGTACTTTTCGTTGCGCACCACCGAGGCACGCTTGCGGGTTGCAAGGGAAAACGCCAAACAGCAAAAGCGTAACTTCGAGATCACCGAAAAGCTGTTCAACAGCGGCCAACAAGCCGAACTCGACTTGCAGCAAGCCAGGACACAATACCTGGGCACCCTGAGCACCATCCCCAGCTTCGAGGATCAGTTGCTGCGCACGCGCAATGCGTTGGCGGTGTTGATTGGCCAGCCTCCCGGTGCGCTACCGCAACTCATCGACAATGAAGGACTGATCCCGCTGGTCGACCGCGCCGTGCTGCAGGACGTCCCGGCCAATCTGCTGCTGCGACGCCCCGATGTGCGCGCCGCAGAACTGAATGTCGCGGCCCAGTCGGCCTTGATCGGTGTCGCCGAAAGCGATTTCTACCCGTCGCTGACCTTATTGGGCAGCATCGTCTGGTCGGCCGACACGCTCAATGGCACCTCGAGAAGTCTGGACTTGATCGGTGGCCCCAGCCTGCGCTGGAACCTGTTCGACCATGGCCAGATCAGCAACAACGTGCGCGTGCAGGATGCGCGGTTGCAGCAGTTGATCGAGGCTTACCGCGACAAGGTTCGCCAGGCGGCTCGCGAGGCAGATGACGCCGCCAATGGGCTGATCAAATCCCTGGAGCGTGAAAGCATCCTGCGTGAGGCTGAAGTCGCCGCCAAACGTTCGTTGGTGCTGGCGAGCGCCCAGTATCGCGAAGGCTATTCCGACTTTCAGCGGGTGCTGGACGCGCAACGCGCATTGCTGGAGCAACAGGACAATTACCTGGTCAGCCGCAGCAATGCCGTGAGCAATGTGATCGCGCTGTATAAGGCGCTGGGCGGCGGTTGGTACAGCGCCCAGCCGATCGTTGATCCGGCCACCCGCCAGGACATGAAAAAACGCACGGACTGGGGCGATTTACTGGATGAGCCCACAGCCGCCCAAAAAGGTAATGGACCATGAGTGATGTCGCGCAACCCTCCCCTGAGGCGCCCTCCTCCAAGGCGCCGGAACCGCCTGCCGACCCGGCGAAAAAAGGGCTCAAGTGGGTGCTGCTGTTGATCCTCCTGAGCCTGGCCTGGTATCTGTTGGCCGACCGATACACGCCTTATACGCAACAGGCTCGGGTCGGTGCCTTTGTCATTCCGGTGGCCGCGGAAGTGGCCGGTCGGGTCATTCGCGTCAACGTGCGCAACAATCAGGACGTGAAGGCGGGAGACGTGCTGTTCGAGGTCGATCCTCAGCCTTATCAGATTGCTGTCGACCGTGCGCGCGCAGACCTTGAGTCGACACGTCGCCAGATTGGCGCCAGTACCGCCGGCATTGCCTCGGCCCAGGCCAATTTGCGCGCCGCGCAAGCCAACGAACTCAAGGCTCGCCAGGACAATCAGCGCCTTGAAGGTTTGTACCGCGATGACCCCGGGACCATTTCCGTGCGCCTGCTCGAAGTGTCTCGGGCCAACCGCGAACAAGCGGTCAGCCAGGTCGCCGCTGCCCGTGCCGAAGTCCAGCGCGCGCGTGAGCAGGAAGGTGGCAGCGAGGAAGAGAACGCCTTGCTGCGTAGCGCCGCCACCGCGTTGTCGAAAGCCGAACTGGATCTGGCCAATACGCAGATTCGTGCGCGTTCGGCCGGTTTGATCACCGACCTGCGCACTGACGCCGGGCAGTTCGCTGCCGTTGGTACTCCGGTGATGACACTGATCGCGATCCACGATGTCTGGATCAGCGCGGACATGACCGAAAACAACCTCGGCCGGGTCAGGGTCGATACGCCGGTGGCAATCGTTCTGGATGCGCTGCCGGGCGAGGTGTTCGACGGGCGCGTGCGCAGTGTCGGTTACGGCGTCAGTGTCGGTCAGACGCCGCCACCCGGTACGTTGCCCACTGTGCAAAACAGCCGCGACTGGCTGCGCCCGGCGCAACGCTTTCCAGTGATCATCGAGTTTTCCGAAGCGTCGATGGCCAAACTGCAAGACAGTCGCGCCATTCGTACCGGCGGTCAGGCTGAAGTCATGGCGTTCCCCACCGAGGGCAATCCGTTGAATCCACTCGGCCGCTTGTTTGTGGGCCTGATGAGCTGGCTGTCGTATGCCTACTGAGCGCACGCCCCGGGAGCAGCGCGCATTGCGCCTGGCCACCGGCACCGCGATGTGCCTGGCGGCCAGTTTCGGTTTGGGATTGCCGATTCCGTTCATTGCGCCGGTGCTGGCATTGTTGCTGCTCGCCAGCGTCAATCGTGCGCTGCCGTTTAAGGCTGGACTGGCGCTCGCGCTGATCGCAATGTTGACCACCGGCGTCGGCCTGTTGCTGATTCCGATCCTGCGTTATTACCCGGTCAGCGGCGTGCTGTTGATCGGCGTGTGCCTGTTTCTGGTGTTTCGTTTTGGACTGCGCGGCGGCAACAATTTGATCGTCACTTTCCTGGTGATCGGCCTGACCATGATTTCCTCGGCCGGTGTCGCCGAGTTCGATCTCGCGGCGACGGTCATCGGGGCGCTGGTCAAAGGATTGCTGCTGGCCGTGATGGTGGTCGGGCTGAGTCATTGGCTGTTTCCTGAGCCTGCCAACGCACCGTCGCCGCCAGGAGCGCCGCCGATGCCGGCCGAAGAAGTCAGTCGCGTGGCGCTGCGTGCAACCCTGATTGTGCTGCCGGCGTTTTTACTGGCATTGATCGATCCGGCAAGCTATCTGCCGATCATCCTGAAGGCGGTCGGCCTGGGTCAGCAGAGTTCCACCACAGCCCGCAACGCCGGTCGCGAACTGGTCGGTTCGACCCTGCTCGCCGGTGTGCTGGCGGTGCTGTTCTGGAGTGCACTCAGCCTGTTTGTGCACCTCTGGATGTTTTTTCTGTGGATGCTGCTGTTCGGTCTGATCATTGCGCGCAAGCTCTACGCGCTGAGCCCGACAAGTTTAACTCCGGGGTTCTGGCTCAACAGCCTGATCACGATGATCATTCTGCTGGGCCAGTCGGTGCAGGACAGCATCGCAGGCAAGGACGTCTACACCGCGTTCGCCGTGCGCATGGGACTGTTCATTCTGGTGACGCTGTATGCCTACCTGATGGTGTATCTGCTGGATCAGCGACCGCCAAAACACGCTCAGGGATTGACCTGATACCCCTTACCTTGCAGGCAACTGGTATAGGCCGTCGAGCTGGTCGATGCGGCGGTTTTCTGCTGCGCCCGGCGCTCCTGGCGTTGACGCGAGCCACCGACCACCGCACCCGCCGCAGCCGTCTCTTTGGCGCGATTCTGCCGATAATCCTGCTTTACATCGTCATCGACGCGGTCATAAAACTCGTCGTGCTGGCGCCCGCGAACCTGCGCTCCAGCCGCTCCTGCAGCGGCACCGACCGCCGCGCCTTTCAGGCGGCCACCGGATGTTGGCTGCGTCGATGAACTCTGACTGGCGGCCACGTTGTGGCACTCATTGATGTCCAGCTGTGTCTGTTGCGAGTTCTGCCCTTTCATCGGCACAACCGTTTCTGCCCGACTCTGAGTAGCGACAACCGACAGCGCGAGACACAGGCCAATGCAAGACAACCTGTTCATGAAAACCTCCTGGCATTTTTCTCAGCCATCAAGAGTGTAGATCACCCCCGCTCCCCCTCCTCCGACGGGTGACTGACGGCCCTCACTACACACCGGCTTCGGGTCATGCACGCCGAGAATTTGTGCGCCCTGTGCTGATATGTTTATTTTCACACTGTTGCAATATGAAATAAAACGCGTCAATTATAGCTGCACACATTTCAGGGACTGCGACATCGCCAGATCGGACGGCTTCTACCCGAACCACCCAAACGCCCCTTCAAGGAGTCAACAAAATGAACAAAAGAGCACTTCTAGGCGCCATGGCACTGTGCGCAACAAGCTTCCTGGCGCATGCCGACGAAGACAGCCTGCGTATCGGTATCGAAGCCGCTTACCCTCCCTTCTCCTTCAAGACACCGGAGGGCAACGTCAGCGGTTTCGACTACGACATCGGCAATGCCCTGTGCGAAGAAATGAAGATCAAATGCGAGTGGGTCATCCAGGAGTTCGACGGCATGATCCCGTCACTCAAAGTGCGCAAGATCGACGCCGTGCTGTCGTCGATGTCGATTACCGAAGACCGGATGAAGTCGGTCGACTTCAGCAAAAAGTACTACCACACGCCGGGCAAGTTCGCGATGAAGGCCGGCAACGTGATCAACGACCCGCTGATTGATCTCAAAGGCAAGAAAGTCGGCGTGCAACGCGCCTCGACTTACGACCGTTTCGCCACCGAACAACTGGCGGAACGCGGGATCGAGGTGGTGCGCTATTCCTCGCAGAATGAGGCGTTCCTCGACCTGGCGTCGGGCCGTCTGGACGCGACGCTGGCCGACATCGTCAACACCAACGAAAGCTTTATCAAAACCGCGGCGGGCAAGGATTTCGCCCTGGTAGGGCCGGACATCAACGACCCGAAATACTTCGGTCGGGGCGCCGGGATCGCGGTGCGTAAAGGTGACAGTGCCAACGTTGCCCGCCTGAGTGCCGCCATTGACGCCATCCGCGAAAATGGCAAGTACCAGCAAGTGATGAGCAAGTACTTCGCGTTCGATATCTACGGCGAATAAGCCTTCACCCGCCACTCTGGCGCCGGCCCCCGGGCAGGCGTCGCTTTGGGCTTGTTTGCGCGCCTCACCGCGCTCGCTTGAGGAACTTCATCATGCTTCACGGCTACGGATCGAGCATTCTCGATGGCGCCTGGCTGACCGTTAACCTGGCCCTGACTTCCATGGCCATGGCGATAGCATTGGGTCTGCTGGGAGCGGCCTTTCGTTTGTCGCCACAGAAATGGCTGGCGATGCTGGGCGAAAGTTATACCACCCTGATTCGGGGCATTCCCGACCTGGTGTTGATCCTGCTGATTTTCTACGGCGGCCAGGATCTGGTGAACCGCGTCGCTCTTGCGCTCGGTTACACCCGCTATATCGATATCAATCCCTTTATCGCCGGTGTCTGCACCATGGGTTTCATTTTTGGTGCCTACCTGTCGGAAACCTTTCGCGGCGCCTTTATGGCGATCCCAAAAGGCCAGGCCGAGGCTGGTGCCGCTTATGGCATGAGGGGCGCGCAGGTGTTCTGGCGAATTCTGGTGCCGCAGATGATTCGTTTCGCCCTTCCCGGCTTCACCAACAACTGGCTGGTGCTGACCAAATCCACCGCGCTGATATCGGTCATCGGCTTGCAGGACATGATGTTCAAAGCCAAGAACGCTGCGGACGCCACCCACCAGCCGTTTACCTTTTTCCTCGCGGTGGCGGCGCTCTATCTGATGCTGACCAGCCTGTCATTGCTGGTGCTGCGCTATCTGGAAAAACACTACTCGGTCGGCATCAAAGCCGCCGAACTGTGATGGGGAGCAACCAATGATGCTCGACTACAACCTGATCTGGGAAAACCTGCCGCTGTATTTCAACGGCATCCTGGTGACGCTGAAAGTGCTGCTGATTTCCCTGGCCTTCGGCCTGGTCCTGGCCGTTCCGCTGGCGCTGATGCGGGTGTCTCGATCGCCGCTGATCAACTTTCCGGCCTGGCTTTACACCTACGTGATCCGCGGCACGCCCATGCTGGTGCAGTTGTTCCTGATCTATTACGGCCTGGCGCAGTTCGAATCGGTACGCCAAAGCGCGCTCTGGCCCTACCTGTCCAGTGCCACCTTTTGCGCGTGCCTGGCCTTCGCGATCAACACCAGTGCCTACAGCGCGGAGTTGCTGGCCGGCAGTTTAAAGGCCACGGCTCACGGCGAGATCGAAGCGGCCAAAGCCATGGGCATGTCACGCGTGACGTTGTACCGCCGCATTCTGCTGCCGTCGGCCTTGCGCCGGGCGCTGCCGCAGTACAGCAACGAAGTGCTGATGATGCTGCAAACCACCAGCCTGGCGTCGATCGTCACGCTGGTGGATATCACCGGGGCCGCGCGAACAGTCAGTTCGCGGTTCTACCTGCCGTTCGAGGCGTTCATCACTGCCGGCCTTATCTACCTGGCCCTGACCTTCATCCTGGTTCGTCTGTTCAAGTTGGCCGAGTGCCGCTGGCTGGCATACCTGGCACCGCGCAAGCATTAAGGAGCTGTTATGGAGCACATTGAATACCTGTTGCCGTGGAGTGCTTCGGGCACCGAGCGGCGCCTGTCACTGTTTCGCTTTGGCAGCGGGCCGCGCAAGGCTTACATCCAGGCCTCACTGCATGCCGACGAGTTGCCGGGGATGCGTGTGGCGGTGGAACTCAAACGTCGTCTGCGAGTACTGGAAGAGCAAGGTCGCCTGAACGGGGTCGTCGAGTTGGTGCCGATGTCCAACCCCATCGGCATCGCCCAGATGTTCCAGGCGACCCATCAAGGTCGCTTCGAGTTCTCCAGCGGCAAGAATTTCAATCGTGATTTCCCGGAGTTGACCGAAGCCGTAGCCGCATTGGTGAAAGGCCAACTGGGCGCCGACGCCGACGTCAACACCGCGCTGATCCGCCGCGCAATGGCCGATGTCCTCGCCGACATACCGCCAGCCACTTCGGAACTCGATGGCCTGCGGCGCCTGCTGTTGCGGCATGCGTGTGACGCCGACGTGGTGCTGGACCTGCACTGCGATTTCGAATCAATCATGCTGCTTTATGCCATGCCGCAACACTGGCCACGCTTGCGCTCATTGGCCGCACGCCTGGGCGCCGGTGCCGCCCTGCTGGCCGAAGATGCTGGCGGCAGTGCCTTCGATGAAGCCTGTGCGATTCCTTGGTTACGCCTGGCCGAGCTGTTTCCCGAAGCGGCCATCCCGATGGCGTGCGTGGCCACGACCATCGAATTGCGTGGCATGGCCGACACCGAGCGCGAGCAATGTGTCGACAGCGCCGAGGCCATTCTTGGCTATCTCGCCGAACAAGGCCTGATCAGCGGTGACTGGCCCCAGGCCCCGATATCCGCTTGTGAAGCAACGCCATTCGCCGGGACGCAATACGCCTACGCGCCGCACCCTGGTGTGGTGAGTTTCCTGCAACCGCTGGGCGCCCGGGTCAAGGTTGGCGACCCACTGTTTGAAGTGCTTGATCCGCTGAACGATCGCCACAGCATCGTGCGCGCCAGCACCGACGGCATCCTTTATGCCCGCGAACGTCTGCGTTTTGCCCAACCCGGTTTGTGGCTGGCCAAAGTCGCCGGCACCCGCCTGATTCGCCAGGGCCGCTTACTCAGCGACTGACACCAGAGAGTGAACAGAATGTACAAACTTGAAATCCAGAACCTGCACAAAAGCTACGGCACCCACGAAGTGCTCAAGGGCGTATCCCTGGAAGCGAAAGCGGGCGACGTCATAAGCATCATCGGTTCCAGCGGCTCAGGCAAAAGCACCTTCCTGCGCTGCATCAACCTGCTGGAACAGCCAAACGCGGGCAACATCGTGCTCAATGGCGAGCAGCTCAAACTGGTGAACAACAAACTCGGTGGCCTGAAGGCTGCCGAACCCCGGCAGTTGCAGCGCATGCGTTCGCGACTGTCGATGGTGTTTCAGCACTTCAATCTCTGGTCGCACATGAGTGCCCTTGAAAACGTCATGGAAGCCCCGGTGCATGTGCAGGGGCTGGGCAAGAAAGAAGCGCGGGAAAAGGCCGAGCATTACTTGAACAAAGTCGGCGTGGCGCACCGCATGAACGCGTGGCCGGCGCATATGTCGGGTGGCGAGCAGCAGCGCGTAGCGATCGCACGTGCGTTGGCCATGGAACCGGAAGTGATGCTGTTCGATGAACCGACGTCGGCACTCGACCCCGAGCTGGTCGGCGAAGTGCTGAAGGTCATGCAGGACCTCGCTCAGGAAGGCCGCACCATGGTGGTGGTGACCCACGAAATGGGTTTTGCCCGGGAAGTCTCCAATCAACTGGTGTTCCTGCATAAGGGCCTGGTCGAAGAGCGCGGTGATCCGCGTGAGGTGCTGGTAAAACCACAGTCCGAACGGCTGCAACAGTTTTTGGCCGGCAGCTTGAAGTAATCCGCGCGTTTGCGTCACCGACCCTCGCCCTTGCGCTGCACGCCGAGGGTCGGCTTCGGATACACTCGCGCCAACCTCATGCCAGGCCTTCTCTAATTCTCAGGAAATGTTGAGCCGGATATGCCGACCCCATCGAAAGACACCACGGTCTATGCCGCGCCGGTCATGCGCAAACTGGCGGAAACCGTTTCCGAATTGCCGCCGTCACTGCGCAAGGTGGCCGACTTCATTCTGCGCCACCCGCTGAAGGCGGCGACGCTGACCATTGAAGAGATGGCTCACGTCACGTCCACCTCACCCGCAGCGGTAAACCGCCTGGCCAAAGCCCTGAACCTCGGTGGCTACACCGGCATGAAGGCCGAGCTGGTGGCGACGTTGCAGCAAATGGTCTCGCCCGTCGACAAGCTGCGCAACGAACTGGCGCATCGCCCCGACGGCGCGTTTGGGCTGCAGGAACAAATCCAGAGCGCCACCAGTAACCTGGCGACGGCGGCGACCAACAACCATGAAGACACGTTTGAAGCGTTCGTCACCAGCCTGATCAACGCACGAAAAATCTACATTCTTGGATTTGGCAACAGCGTCTATTTTGCCGGCCTTGCCGCCTCGACGCTGATGCCGTTCTGTGCGGACGCCACCGCCATCAGCATGGAGGGCGGTAACGAAAACGCCGCTTACCGTCTGGCCGCCATTACCGACCAGGACGTCTTGCTGGCGATTGCCCTGCCGCGTTACTCGCTCGATACCCTGCAACTCGCCCGCTTCGCCCATGAACGCGGGGCCAAAGTGCTGGCAATCACCGATTCGCCTGCGTCGCCGCTGACCAGCGTTGCCGATCACGTTCTGTTCGCCCCGGCCGATCACCCGGTCATGACCAGTTCCAACATCGCCGTACTCGCCTTGATCGAAGGGTTGGTCGCAGGGGTGATGGCGCGCAACAAGGAAGCCGTCAAACTGGCGACCGAGTTGACCGAAAGCGTCATGGCTTATCTGCACATCCCCGGCAGCACTAAATCGCCCAAAGCAACCAAGCCACGCTGAGCAGTGATCGGCTCAGCGGCTTGATGCCCGGCCGGTTTTACGCGCGAGGGTCTGACTGGGAAGCTCTTTGAACAACGCTCGGTAGCTGCTGGAAAACCGCCCCAAATGCCAGAACGACCACTGCATCGCCACTTCGGCCACGGTGGTTTCCATAGGCGAGCGATTCAGCAGTTCGCGGTGCGCGCTGTTGAGTCGGCGCAGACGCAGCCAATGGGTCGGTGTCATGCCGGTGTACGCCTTGAACGCGTGCTGCAACTGACGCAATGACACCCCGGCAACCCGGGAAAGCTCCAGCAGGTTCAGGGTTTCTTCCGGGGAATCGGCCGCCCATTCACCAATGCGCTTCATCACCGCCCGCTCTTCAGCGCGGCGCTGCAAACCGCCGCGATCCAGGCAGACCGAGGCGTTGTCGAGGATGTACAGGCAGTCTTCCAGCAACTGCTGGGTCAAGGCTTCTTTGCTCGGCGGATCGAGGGTTTGCGCCAACCGGGTCAAGGTCCCGCTCAGCCAGCGGCTGAACAGCGCGTTCTGCCCCGAATTCAGCGGCGCCATGAACAATCCTTCGAGCCTGGCGACATTCAGACCGTGACGCTGAACGAACTCCGGCCCGAACACCACGGCAATTTCCTGGTAGTTCTCTGGCGTGATCCAGATGTTGCGGCTTTCTTCATTCAGCACGTACAGCGCGTTGTCACTGCGATCGAAACAGAACGCCAGTGCTCCCTCGGGCGCGCTGAAATTCTGCTCGACCCGGGTGTTCATGTGTTCTTCGTAAATCTCTACGCCCTGCAGGTCGAGGTAACGCACCCGCCCGGCGAAATGCCCCGGCGACATCTGCTGGTAATGCTGGACCCAACCAGGTGTGGCGCGGATTTGCTCGGCGACATCGGCGGTATCGAACGCTTGGACCTGTAATGGATTGCACGCTGTCATGGGTGACCTTACGCACTCGTTTGGTGCGTTTTGGTGCTGCTGAAAGTGGATAGATGGAACGTCAAGGCTCGCCCAAGATAGTCGTCAACGCGTCCCAGGGGAAGTGTGTGGCGGATGAAACCACCCTCCCCGGCGTTAATAAAACCAATAACGAGGTCTTTATGAATGTCCCTTTCGATCAGCTGCTCACGTGGCTGAAAGATCACAAGATTACCGAAGTCGAGTGTGTCGTCAGCGACCTGACCGGCATTGCACGCGGCAAAATTGCGCCCACCAACAAGTTCCTGCATGAGCGAGGCATGCGCCTGCCGGAAAGTGTGCTGTTGCAAACGGTAACCGGGGACTTTGTCGACGACGACATCTACTACGACCTGCTCGACCCGGCCGACATCGACATGGTGTGCAAGCCGGTTTCCGATGCGGTGTACGTGATCCCATGGGCCATCGAGCCCACCGCAATCGTGATCCACGACACCTTCGACAAGTTCGGCAACCCGATCGAACTGTCGCCGCGCAACGTGCTGAAGAAAGTCTTGCAGTTGTACACCGACAAAGGCTGGAAGCCGATTGTCGCGCCGGAAATGGAGTTTTACCTGACCCAGCGCTGCGAAGACCCGGACTTGCCGCTCAAAGCGCCGATGGGCCGTTCGGGCCGTGCGGAAAGTGGGCGTCAGTCGTTTTCCATCGACGCCGCCAACGAATTCGACCCGCTGTTTGAAGACGTCTACGACTGGTGCGAATTGCAAGGCCTGGACCTCGACACGCTGATCCACGAAGACGGCCCGGCGCAGATGGAAATCAACTTCCGTCATGGCGACGCGCTGGACCTGGCCGACCAGATCACGGTGTTCAAACGCACGATGCGCGAGGCAGCGCTCAAGCATAACGTTGCGGCGACGTTCATGGCCAAGCCGATTGGCGACGAGCCGGGCAGCGCCATGCACATTCACCAGAGTGTGGTGGACATCGCCACCGGCCAGCCGATCTTCGCCAATTCCGACGGGCAGATGAGCGAGCTGTTCCTGCATTACATCGGCGGCCTGCAGAAATACATCCCCAAAGTTCTGCCGATGTTTGCGCCCAACGTGAACTCGTTCCGCCGTTTCCTGCCTGACACCTCGGCACCGGTGAACGTCGAGTGGGGTGAGGAAAACCGTACCGTGGGCCTGCGTGTGCCGACCTCCAGCCCTGAGGCGATGCGCGTGGAAAACCGCTTGCCCGGCGCCGATGCCAACCCGTATCTGGCCATCGCCGCCAGCCTGCTGTGCGGTTACCTCGGCATGGTCGAACGCATCGAGCCGAGCGCTGCGGTACAGGGCCGGGCCTACGAACGACGCAACCTGCGCCTGCCGATCACCATCGAAGACGCGCTGACGCAGATGGAAGAATGCGAAACCATCGAGCGTTATCTGGGCAGCAAGTTTGTCCGCGGTTATGTCGCGGTCAAGCGTGCCGAGCACGAGAACTTCAAACGGGTGATCAGCTCGTGGGAACGGGAGTTTTTGCTTCTTAGTGTCTGAAAACCACACGTCATATGAGATCACGCTGCCCCTGTAGGAGCCAGCTTGCTGGCGATAGCGCTGTGTCAGGCGTCATCAATGTTGCTTGATGCGCCGCCATCGCCGGCAAGCCGGCTCCTACAGAGGGACAGGAACGCTCAGGAAAACCCCCAATAACTCCAAGAGGTGTCGATATGCGTCTATTGAAATCCGTGGTCCCGGTCGCGCTGGCCCTGCTGTTCAGCGCTGTTGCCCAGGCTCAACCACAGGTCAGCGTCTACAACTGGACCGATTACATCGGCGAAACCACCCTCGCCGACTTCCAGGCCAAATCCGGAATCAAGGTGATCTACGACGTTTTCGACTCCAACGAAACCCTGGAGGGCAAACTGCTCGCCGGTCGTACCGGGTATGACGTGGTGGTGCCGTCCAACCACTTCCTCGCGCGCCAGGT
Organism: Pseudomonas sp. BF-RE-25; assembly: GCF_019956105.1. Taxonomy (NCBI): domain Bacteria; kingdom Pseudomonadati; phylum Pseudomonadota; class Gammaproteobacteria; order Pseudomonadales; family Pseudomonadaceae; genus Pseudomonas; species Pseudomonas sp. BF-RE-25. The sequence goes on along the minus strand of NZ_JAHBDB010000011.1, from coordinate 133,289 downwards.
GAAGGCCGGCGCGTTCCTCAAGCTGGATCGCGCACAGCTGCCGAACTTCAAGAACCTCGACCCGAAACTGCTGGCGCTACTGGAGAAAAACGATCCGGGCAACGAGCATTCGGTGCCTTACCTGTGGGGCACCAATGGCATCGGCTACAACGTCGACAAGGTCAAGCAAGTGCTGGGCATCGATCACATCGACTCCTGGGCCGTGCTGTTCGAACCGGAAAATATCAAGAAGCTCAGCCAGTGTGGCGTGTCGATGATGGACTCGGCGGATGAAGTCTTCCCCGCGATCCTCAACTACATGGGCATGGACCCGCGCAGCGAAAATCCCGAGGACTACAAGAAGGCCGAGGCCAAGTTGCTGAGCATCCGGCCTTACATCACTTACTTCCACTCATCCAAGTACGTGTCGGACCTGGCCAACGGCGACATCTGCGTGGCGTTCGGTTATTCCGGCGACGTGTTCCAGGCCGCCAACCGCGCCAAGGAAGCCAAGAACGGCGTGAACATCGCCTACGCGATTCCGAAGGAAGGCAGCAACCTGTGGTTCGATTTGCTGGCGATTCCTGCCGACGCCAGTAATACGAAGGAGGCGCACGCCTTCATCAACTACCTGCTCGACCCACAAGTGATCGCCAAGGTCAGCGCCTCGGTCGGTTACGCCAACCCCAACCCGGCCGCCAAACAATTCATGGACCCTGAGTTGGTGAACAATCCCGAGGTTTACCCGCCTCAGGAAGTGCTAGACAAACTCTACATCTCGACCACCCCGCCCCAGGCGATCATGCGGCTGATGACCCGTTCCTGGAGCAAAGTGAAGTCCAACAAATGAATCAGTACAACCATGAACATGCGCGCTCCTATTACGCGGCATCGGCCCATACGCTGACGCCCTTCCCTGCGCTGGAAGAGGACCTTGTCGCCGATGTCTGCGTGATCGGCGGCGGGTTTACCGGGGTCAATACGGCCATCGAACTGGCTCAGCGCGGGCTCTCGGTGATTTTGCTGGAAGCGCGGCGGATCGGCTGGGGCGCCAGCGGGCGCAACGGTGGCCAGTTGATCCGCGGCATTGGCCATGACGTCAGCGGTTTCGCCCGGCACGTCGGTGTAGAAGGCGTGCGTTACCTGGAGCGCGCGGGGACCGAATCGGTGGAACTGGTGGGCAAGCGCATCCGCGAGCACGGTATCGATTGCGACCTGCGCTGGGGTTTTTGCGAACTGGCCAACACCAAGGCACAGTTCGCGGCGTTCAAGGCCGAGCAGGAAGGCCTTGTCGAGTCGGGTTACGCCCATGAGACGCGCTTGGTCGGGCCGGAGCAGATCCGTGAACACGTGGTGAACTCAGGCGTGTATGCCGGTGGCCTGGTGGACATGGGCTCGGGGCATTTGCACCCGCTCAATCTGGTGCTTGGTGAGGCTCGACTGGCGCGATCGCTTGGGGTGCAGATCTTCGAACAAAGCCCGGTGCTGGAGTTGATTCATGGCAATACCGTGCAGGTGCGTTGTGCCGGGGGCACGGTGCGCGCAGGCAGTTTGGTGCTGGCATGTAACGCGCATCTGGACGAACTCGAACCGAAGCTCAGCGGCAAGGTGCTTCCGGCGGGCAGCTACATCATCGCCACCGAGCCTTTGGCGCCTGACGTCGCAACGCAGTTGATCCCGCAGAACCTGGCGCTGTGCGACCAGAAAGTCGGTCTGGATTACTACCGGCTCTCGGCGGACCGGCGTTTGCTGTTCGGCGGTGCCTGCCATTATTCCGGGCGTGATCCGGCAGACATTGCCGCCTACATGCGCCCGCAAATGCTCAAGGTGTTCCCGCAACTGGCCGATGTGCGCATTGATTATCAATGGGGCGGCAAGATTGGTATCACCGCCAATCGCTTCCCGCAGGTCGGGCGCTTGAGTCAGCATCCGAACGTGTTCTACGCACAGGGTTATTCCGGTCACGGCCTGAACGTGACCCATTGGTGCGCCAAACTGCTGGGCGAAGCGATTCACGCCGGGCACAGCCAAGGCTTTGACGTATTCAGCGCCGTGCCCCACATGACCTTCCCCGGCGGCCCGAAGCTGCGCTCGCCGCTGCTGGCCCTCGGCATGTTCTGGTATCGCCTGCGCGAAATCCTCGGCTAAAACACCCACTCCTTGCTGGCGATGGCGCCCTCAACATAGCCGCAAACCTCAAGGCCCAATCGCCAGCAAGCCGGCTCCTACAATGGTCGTGCGCAGCCGATCCACCAGGTAAACACCAAACCCTGTAGGAGCTGGCTTGCCAGCGATGGCGCCCGCAAGATCACCGCAAGTCTCAAGGCCCAATCGCCGGCAAGCCGGCTCCTACAATATCCGTGCACAGCCGATCCACCGGGCAAACACCAAACCCTGTAGGAGCTGGCTTGCCAGCGATGGCGCCCGCAAGATCACCGCAAGTCTCAAGGCCCAATCGCCGGCAAGCCGGCTCCTACAATATCCGTGCACAGCCGATCCACCGGGCAAACACCAAACCCTGTAGGAGCTGGCTTGCCAGCGATGGCGCCCGCAAGATCACCGCAAGTCTCAAGGCCCAATCGCCGGCAAGCCGGCTCCTACAATATCCGTGCACAGCCGATCCACCGGGCAAACACCAAACCCTGTAGGAGCTGGCTTGCCAGCGATGGCGCCCGCAAGATCACCGCAAGTCTCAAGGCCCAATCGCCGGCAAGCCGGCTCCTACAATGGCCGTGCACAGCCGATCCACCGGGTAAACACCAAACCCTGTAGGAGCCGGCTTGCTGGCGATGGCGGCCGAAAGATCAGTGCAGGACTCAAGGCCCGATCGCCAGCAAACCGGCTCTTAGTCCGCCTTTTAATTTGCTCAATCGCAAGGCACTTCTATATTGAGGATGTGCTCTGACTTTCCTGCCTCCTGGCGAGTGCGGCCTATGGCTACGACTGACCAACTGATCATCTGCGAGCACTGCGACTGCGTGTATCAAAAAGTCACGCTCGCCAAACATCAGAAAACCCTCTGTACGCGCTGCGGCGGCGTGCTTCAGCGCTATAACGGTCTGACGGTGGAGCAGCGGCTGGCGCTGACCGTCACCGCGCTGATGCTGTGGATTTTCGCCAATTTCTACCCGGTCATGAGCATCAGCCTGCAAGGCCTGAAAAACAGCGCGACGCTGTGGGATTCGGTGCAGGCCCTGAGTCTGGGGCCGATTACCTTCATCGCGATGGTGGCGGCGATCGCCATGATCATCGCGCCGATTTTCCAGTTGCTGCTGCTGATCTGGGTCCTGAGTTTTGCCCTCGCCTCCCGTCGTTCGCCGGGTTTCAAATTCTGTATGCGCTGGCTGGAAACCCTGCGGCCCTGGAGCATGCTGGAAGTCTGCCTGCTGGGGGCGATGGTCGCGGTGATCAAGCTCGCCGGGTTGCTCGACGTCCTGCCCGGCATCGGCCTGTTCGCCCTGGCCATTCTCAGCCTGATGATGATCCGCGTCGCCGGGCGCGATGTCCGTGAACTGTGGGATGTCTTATGAACACGCCACCGGTCGCCAGCGAACTCAACCTGTGTCTCTGCCACAGCTGCGGCCTGGCCTGTGACATGACCGGCGAACCCCACGAATGCGAACGCTGCGGTGCGCCGCTGCATCGGCGCAAAACCAACGCCCTGACCCGAACCTGGGCCTACTTGATCACATCGTTGGTGTTTTACATCCCGGCCAATGTGTTGCCGGTGATGAACACCAAAATGGTCGGCAGCGGCGCGGACAGCACAATCATGGGCGGTGTGCTGGATTTCTGGCAGCACGGCGCCTGGGACATCGCCCTGATCATTTTCATTGCCAGCATCGCGGTGCCGGGCATCAAGTTCGTCGCCCTGACGTTGTTGCTGGTGACCGTTCAGCGCGACAGTGATTGGGCGCGCAAAGAGCGCTCAAAAATGTACCGTTTCGTCGAGCTCATCGGTTATTGGTCGATGCTCGACGTGATCGTGGTCGCCCTGGTGGCTTCGTTGGTGAAGTTCCAGGCGCTGGCCGATATCGAACCGCGCGCGGGCATTCTGTTTTTTGGTCTGGTGGTGGTGTTCACCATGCTGTCGGCGATGAGTTTCGACCCACGTCTGATCTGGGATCAGCAACATTCCGAAAACGAGGAGGTCATGGATGAAGTCTCAAGCCGCTGACGGGCCGCAAGCTCCCGGACAGGCCCCCATCAAGACCCGCCGCTACAGCGTTTCATTGGTGTGGATCGTGCCGATTGTCGCGGTGCTGGTGGGTATTTCGCTGGTAGTGCACAGCATTTTGCAGGAAGGACCAACCATCACCGTCACGTTCAAGACCGGTAGCGGCCTGACTGCCAACAAGACCGAAGTCAAATACCGCAACGTGGTGATCGGGCATGTCTCCGACGTGGAACTGAGCAACGACCAGAAAAGCGTCAACGCCACCGTCAAACTGTCCAAGCAGGCGGAAAGTTTCACCCGCGAAGACTCGCAATTCTGGGTGGTGCGGCCCCGCATCGGTGCTGGCGGCGTGTCGGGCATCGATACACTGCTGTCCGGGGACTACATTGGCGCCGACATCGGCCAGGCCAATGCCCGGTCGAAGAATTTTACCGGGCTGGAAAATCCGCCACCCATTACCTATGGCGAACCCGGAAAGCGCTTTACGCTGCACACCCAGGACCTGGGCTCGCTCGACATTGGTTCCCCCGTCTACTACCGCAAAATTCCGGTCGGCCAAGTGGTCGCCTATGCCCTGGACGCCGACGGTAAAGGGGTAAACCTCGAAGTCTTCATCCATTCGCCCAACGATGCCTTCGTCACCGATAACACCCGCTTCTGGAATGCCAGCGGCATTGATGTCAACGTCGGCGCCAACGGTTTTTCGGTGAAGACCGAGTCGCTCTCGTCCATATTGGTGGGCGGCATCGCGTTCAGGGCTCCGGAATACAGCCCCAACGATAAACCGGCGCTGGAGGACAAAGGCTTCGAGCTGTTCGAAGACCAGCAAACCGCCCTCGCCCCACCCAGCGGCAAGGCGCAGTTCCTGAGTTTGCGTTTCGACCAGGCATTGCGTGGGCTGAAGGTCGGTGCACCGGTGGAATTCCTCGGCATCGAGTTCGGCAGGGTCGTGTCAGTCAATCTGGATTTCGACCCGAAAAAACGCAGCTTTCCGGTCAACGTCGGCATCGTGATCTACCCGCAACGGCTCGGCCAGGCCCACGCCAGAATGCTTGAAGCGTTGAAGCATGACCCCAATGACGAAGCCGCCGGCGTACGGTTGATGGGCAGCTTCATCGAAAACGGTCTGCGGGCCCAGGCGCGCAGCGGCAATCTGTTGACCGGCCAGTTGTACATCGCACTCGACTTCTACCCCAAAGCGGAGAAAGTCGTGTTCGACCCGACCGCCCGCCCTGTCAGCATTCCCACCATTCCTGGCAGCCTCGAACAATTGCAGGAAAAACTCGAAGGCATGGTCACCAAGATCAACCAACTGCCCATCGAGCGCATCGCCGGCAACCTCGACAGCAACCTCGTAGAGCTGCGCAAGGGCCTCGCGCAATTCAACGCCAAGACCCTGCCTGGCGTGCAAACCACCCTGGCAGACGTCAGCAAAACCCTGCAATCGGCCAGCTCGACCCTTGCTGAAGACTCGCCGCAACGCGAGCAATTGACCCAGACCCTGGAAGAACTCGGGCGCATGTCGCGCTCCCTGCGTGAGCTCTCGGATTACCTGGGCCGGCATCCAGAGTCGCTGATTCGCGGTCGTCCCAATAACGCAGCACCGACGGACCTACAGGGCCCACCGCGCAACTGACCACAGGAGCAACACCCATGGCTTTTTCGCTGAAGATTACCTTGGTCACTGCGTGTCTACTGCTCGCCGCCTGCCGCAGTGACCCGATTCAGTTCCACACCCTGACCCCGGCACAACTGAGCGGCACCGCACGAGGCAACGGCGGGGAAATCCAGATCGAAAGCCTCAGCGTACCGGCCCAGGTCGATCGCCCGCAGATCGTCATTCGTCAGGGCAACAGCGGTGTGGCAATTCTCGAAACCCAATGGTGGGCTGCGAGTCTGGTGGACGAGTTGCGCAGTGCTCTGGTGGATCAACTGGCCAACAGCAGTCCGAAGCGAAGAGTGTCAGTACGCCTGGAGGTGCAACGCTTCGACTCGATTCCCGGGCAGTACGGTTTGATCGACGTCAAATGGCGCCTGCGCAATCCCGGCGAAGGCGATAGCACGCTGATTACGTGCCGCAGCACTTTGCAGACGCCTTCAGGCCCCTCCATTGATGACTTGGTGGTGGCCCAGCAAAACAACGTCAAACGCCTGGCCGCGTTGATCAGCCAGGCGGCAACCACTGCGCAGCGAGGCTGTCCGGCTGCCAACTGACACCGATACAGAACGCCCGATATGGTTTTCCCTCGATGGCAAAGCACGTAGGATGCCGGCCAACCACCGAGGCTGACCGATGTTCCATTCAGGCACTTTTCAGGGTTCCAGCGTCAGAATCCTGATTTATCTTCTGTTCACGATCCAGCTCATCTCCATGGGGGCGATGGAAATGAGCGGCCCGTTCTGGCCGGTCTACCTGCGCGGGCTGACCACGTCGGAATCGCTGTTCAGTTTCGCCAGCATCGCCGTGTACGTCGGCCCGATGCTGGGCATCATGCTGACCAGCGCCTTCTGGGGCAGGATCGGCGACCGTTATGGTCACAAGTTGATGATGATTCGTGCCTTGGCCGGTTTGTCGTTGACTCAGCTGGGGTTGGCACTGTGCAGCGATATCTGGGTGATTCTGCTGCTGCGCTTCCTGCAAGGCGCCTTTGCCGGGTATATCGCGCCAGCCCAGGCTTATGGGGTCAGTATCGAGGCGCCATCACGGCGGGCCCGCCTGTTTGCGATCCTGCAAATCTCCACCAACGTCGGCTCGTTGCTCGGCGCAGTGGTTGGCGGTCTGATTCTCGATTACGCGACTTTTTTCTGGATCAATCTCATCGCTTCGGCGCTCTGCGCGGTGTGCACCGTGGTGGCGGCCGTGACGTTGCCGGATGTACCGCCCGTGAAAAAAACGCCGGTGGTGGATGCGGCGCTGCAGCCGGCTCGGGCCCGCGGCGTGTGGCAGGGTTCTCCCCTGATGTCGCTGTTGGGCGTCATGGGCATTCTGCTGTTGGCGCGGATGCTGCCGCAGACCTCGTTTTCGTTGTACGTCAGCTCGGTGTTTGAGGTTGGCAATTCGGTCACGGGCCTGTGTTACGGCTTGCTGGCACTGGGCTTCATCCTTTCGGCGACACGCTGGGCGCGCTACTTCGAACACCGGACCCAACAGCAAACCCTGCAGCGAATGTCCTGGGTTGTCATTGGCTGCATCGGCCTGACCGGCGTCGCCGGCCTTACCCGAAACCCGGCCGTGTTTGTCATCGCCTACTTCCTGTGGGGCGTGCTGCTGGGCGCCACGACGCCGGTGCTGATGGCGCTGATTTCCAAAACGGTCGACAGTTCGCAACAGGGTTACGTACTGGGTGTGGCACAGAGCACTGCGCAACTGGCCTCCATCGCAGGAATTTCCCTGGGTGGTTTGCTCAGTCAGGTCTACGGCCTGCAATACACCTATCTGATCGTTTGCCTGGCCTACGCAATGGCCTTGGTGCTCATTGTCGCCTTGCGTTTTCGATCAGTACTGTTGCAACCGGACGAAGCGCCACGCTGCGACTGATCAGCCTCCCCCTTGCGCCGCAGGGGTGCAGTCACTTAGGATTGGGAATACTTCTCAATCGCTAAAAATTATCATCCATGAGCGATACCCTGCCCGCGACTCATCACAATCACCTGCGCGCGATCGAGGCTCTCTATACCGGCCATCACGGCTGGTTGTACGCCACGCTACGCAAAAAACTGGGCAACGCCATGGATGCGGCGGACCTGGCGCAAGACACCTTCACACGCATACTGGCTTCCAGGGTCGCGGTCATTGAACAGCCCCGCGCCTACCTGAGCTGTGTGGCCAAGGGCATTCTGGTCAATTGGTATCAGCGCAAGGCGCTTGAACGCGCCTATCTGGATGCCCTGGCGCTGTTGCCTGCCCCTGAAGCGCCCTCGCCCGAATTGCGTTTCCTCGTGCTGGAAACCCTGCATGAAATCGACGCGATGCTCGACGCCCTGCCGCCGCTGGTCAAACGCGCATTCCTGCTGTCGCAGATCAGCGGGCTGAAATACGACGACATCGCCACGCAACTGGACGTGTCGCTGATCACCGTGAAGCGCTACATGAAACAGGCCTTCGTTCAATGCCTGATGCTGGTGGAATGAATGTCGACCTACGCCACGCCCACTCAGATTGATCCACAAGTACTCGACGAAGCGGCCGAGTGGCTGATGCGCATCAGCGAAGGCGACCTTGACGATACCGAACGCGCCGAGTGGGAATGCTGGCGCGTCAGCAGCCCTGAACGCAGCCGCGCCTGGGGCCGCGCCCAACTGCTGCAAAGCAAGCTGGGCGGCCTGCCCCCGTCATTGGCGATGTTGGCGCTGGATCGCCCGAGCAATCCCGAGCGCCGCGTGGCCCTCGGCAAACTGGCGATAATGCTGGCCGTGTTACCCGCCGGCTGGGGCAGTTGGAAGCTGGTTGAATCCCAGCAATGGTCGGCCGACTACCGGACCGCCGTGGGCCAGCAACGCGAGTTGACGCTCGCCGATGGCTCGCGCATTACCCTCAACACCGACTCGGCGATCGATGTGCTGTTCGACGCCCGTCAACGGCTGATCAATTTGCGTGAAGGTGAAATCCTGGTGCAGACCGCGCCGGATGTCGCCCCCCAGTCCCGACCGTTTCTGGTGACCACCCGTCAGGGGCGAATGCAGGCATTGGGCACGCGGTTCACGGTGCGCGAACTGCAAACCCGCACTCAGCTCGCGGTACTGGACGGCGCTGTCAGGGTTGAACTGCCCGGTGGCAACGGCGTAACGCCCTTGATCGTCAATGCCGGGCAACGCACCGACTTTTCATCGCAGGCTTTTGGCTTGCTGAACCCGGTGGACCGCTCCGTCAGCGCCTGGACCCAAGGCATGCTGATGGCTGACAACATGCGTCTGGCCGACTTCATCGCGGAACTGGCGCGTTATCGCAAAGGCTTCGTGCGTTGTGATCCGGCCATTGCCGGTCTGCGCATTTCTGGCGCGTTCCCCATCAGCGATACCCAACGCACCTTGAACATGCTGGTGCAAACCTACCCGGTGCTCGCAACCGGCCACTTGAGCGGTTATTGGGTGACGCTCTCCCCCGCCTGAACCTCGCGCAAAAAAAAAGGCTGAGCGGGTGATACTTTTTTTGATCTCGACTGGCAAGGAAAGGAAGAACTTCTCAACCTCGTCGAAAGGGTCATCACTCCATGTTCGTTGCACGCCCTCTGCGTTCGGATCGCTCACTCAAGCTGGCTATCCGCAGCGCGTTGCTAAGCCTTGCCCTGACCGGCGTCGCCTGCCCCGTTGCCCTTGCCGCGCCAGCGTCACTGGATGCCTCTGCGACCCGCGCCTACAGCATTGCCCCCGGCCCGCTGGGGGCAACCTTGTCGAAGTTCGCGGTGGACGCCGGCATTGCGCTGTCATTCCAGCCATCGATGACCGAGGGCCTGATGAGTCCGGGGCTTTCCGGCACTTACTCGACCCAGGAAGCGATCACCCGACTGTTGTCCGGCAGCGGTCTGCAAATAGTGCCGCGCACTGATGGCAGCTACACCCTGGCGCCGATCCCGGCCAACAGCGAGGGTGACCTGACCCTTGCCGAAACCACGATCAACGGCACCGACGGTCGCAAGGGCAGCTTGCCGCCAGCCTACCCGGGCGGTCAGGTCGCCCGTGGCGGGCGTCTCGGCATGCTGGGCAACAAGGACGTGATGGACGCGCCGTTCAGCGTCAGCAACTACACCTCGACGCTGATGAAAGATCAACAGGCCGTGACAGTGGCCGATGTGCTGGAGCGCGACTCCTCGGTACGCTCCACTGGCCAGACTGGCGGCATTGTCGATTCCTTCTTCATTCGCGGTTTCCCGGTGGGCGAAGGCAACCTCGGCGAACTGGCATTCGACGGGGTGTATGGCGTTGCACCCAACTACCGGGTCTTCACCGAATACGCCGAGCGTATCGAAGTGATCAAGGGCCCCGGCGCCCTGCTGTACGGCATGTCGCCCAACAGTGGTGTCGGTGGCGTGATCAACGTAGTCCCCAAGCGTTCTCTCGATGAGGACCTGACCCGCTTCACCGCCAGCTACGCCATGGATTCGCAGATCGGCGGGCACATCGATGTCAGCCGGCGCTTCGGCGAAGAACGCCGCTTCGGTGTGCGCGTCAACGGCAGCACCCAGCAAGGTGACACGGCCATCGACGATCAATCTCGTGACGTCGACATCGGCGCCATCTCCCTGGACTATCAGGGTGATCGTCTGCGAACCACCCTGGACCTGATCAGCCAGAAAGAACAATTCGACGCCGCATCCCGTCCGTTTCTCATCGCCTCGGGCGTGGAGATTCCCTCCGCCGCCAACGGCCGCACCAACGTGAGCCAGGACTGGGGTTGGGCCGAAACCCGCGATAAATCGGCCCTGCTCGGTGCCGAGTACGACCTCAACGACGCCTTGACCGTGTTCGCCCACGCCGGTGGCGGCCGGTCGGACGTGAAGCGGATGTCTGATCAGACCCCGACCATTCTCAACAACGCGGGTGACACCTCTTCAATCCCGGGCTACTACAAGTTCGAAGTCGAGCGCTACACCGTCGACGCCGGTGCCCGACTGCGCTTCGACACCGGTCCGATCAGCCACAGCACCACGTTGCAGGTCACCCGTTATCGCGACGATCTGAAACGCGGCATCATTTCCGGCCCGGCCGTGCTGTCGAACATGTACCACCCGATCGACCGCCCGAAACCGTCCATTGCCGAACCGGACGCCCTCAAAGTCTCCGAGACCGAACTGTCGGGTGTGGCGTTGGCCGACACCCTTTCGGTACTGGATGAGCGCTTGCAGGTCACTGTCGGCCTGCGCAAGCAGAACATCGAATCCGATAACTTCAACGCGGCCGGCGCCGTCACCACGTCTTACGATGAAAGCGAAACCACGCCGCTGTTCGGGGTGGTGGTCAAGCCCTGGGACCACGTGTCGTTCTACTACAACTACATCGAAGGCCTGAGCAAGGGCGACATCGCCCCGGCCACTGCGTCGAACTCCGGCGAGATCTTCGCGCCATACATTTCCCGCCAGCAGGAAGTCGGGGTCAAGGTCGACTACGGCACCTTCACCTCCACGCTCAGCCTGTTCCAGATCAAGAAACCCAGCGGCGAGCTGGCCTCCGGTGTGTTCTCGGTACGAGGTGAACAGCGCAACCGGGGCGTGGAGTTGAACGTGTTTGGCGAAATCGCCCAAGGCACTCGCCTGCTCGGTGGCGTCACCGTCCTCGACGCCGAACTGACCAAGACCGGTACCGCGGCCAATCGCGGCAACAAACCGGTGGGCGTGCCCGAGGTCCAGGCCAACTTGTGGGCCGAGTGGGACGCGCCATGGATCGAAGGTTTGACGCTGACCAGCGGCGCGATCTACACCGGCAGCCAATACGTCAACCAGGCCAATACCCAGGAACTCGACCCCTGGACCCGCTTCGATGTTGGCGCACGTTACGCCACGCGCATCGCCGAGCGTCCGACCACGTTCCGGGCCACGGTGCAGAACGTTTTCGACCGTGAGTACTGGTCCGGTGTCGCGTCCTATGGCGCCTTCTCACAAGGTTCGCCGCGCACCCTGCAACTGTCGGCCACCGTCGACTTCTGAAACGTTCAGCCCCGGGCAACGGCCTGAGCCGTTGCCCGGTCTGGCTACCTGCAAAGGTTTCAACCATGGCATCTGTTCATCCACGCCGCCACGCCTTCGCGGCCCTGCTATTGGCGGGACTGCTGGGCGTGGTGTGGTTTTCCCTGGCGCCGCGCACCGCGCTCGCGGCGAATCCGGATCCCGCCGCTGTCACGGTCACTGACCTGCTGGGCCGCAAGGTCAAGGTCCACATCCCGGTCAGACGGGTGATTCTCGGCGAGGGGCGCCAGTTGTACCTGGTCGCCGCGCTGGATACGCAAAACCCCATCGAGCGCATCGTCGGTTGGCGCAAGGATTTGATTCAGTCCGACCCGGACACTTACGGCGCCTACCTGCGCAAGTTCCCCGACATCGCCAGGATTCCCACCTTCGGCGGCTTCGAGGACGGCACCTTCGACATCGAGCAAGCGATCTCGCAACAACCGGACGTCATCGTCCTGAACATCGAAGCACAACACGCCACCGAAGATGCGCGTTACATCGAGAAGCTCGACGCGCTGGGGATCCCGGTGGTCTACGTCGATTTTCGCAACAACCCGATGCAAAACACCGAGCCGACCATGCGCCTGTTCGGCCAGTTGTTTGGCAAGGAGGATCGCGCCGAGGCGTTTATCGACTTTCGCAATCAACAGATCCGTCGTGTCACCGACGTCATCGAGGCCAAACACCCTGCGCGGCCCACTGTATTCATCGAGCGAATCGGTGGGTACACCGACGATTGTTGCCTGAGTTTCGGCAACGAAAATTTTGGCCTGTTTGTCGACATGGCCGGTGGCAACAACATCGCCAAAAGCATCATTGCGAACACCTTTGGCCAGTTGAACCCCGAACAGGTGATCGTCGCCAACCCGGACCAAGTGGTCGTCACCAGCGCCAACTGGCAAGCCTTTGCGCCCGGCGGTCGCTGGGTAGGCGTCGGACCGGGCGCGGACCTGACACAAGCACGACATAAACTGGCCTGGTACACCCAACGCCCGGCCTACGCCGGTATCAAGGCGCAGAACGATCAAGCGTTTCATGCCATCTGGCATCAGTTCTACAACAGCCCCTATCAGTTTGTGGCCATCCAGCAATTGGCCAAGTGGTTCCATCCGGCGCTGTTTGCCGATCTGGATCCCGACGCCGCGTTTCGCGAACTCCACGAGCGCTTCCTGCCCGTGCCCTACCAGCCGGGCTACTTCGTCAGCCTTGAGAAAACCGGGGTAAAGCCATGAGTTCGTTAGGCGAACTGCCTATTGCGCAGAGCGTGACGTACCGTCAACGGGTCCTGCGAAAACGGCTGATCCTGGTTGCGCTTGCGGTGTTGCTGGTGTTCAGCGTGTTGCTCGATCTGGCGCTGGGGCCGGCCAGTTACAGCCTGAGGGAGGTGCTTGGCGCCCTGTTTTCACCGGACACGGCGTCGGCGCAAGTGCGGGTGGTGATGTGGGACATCCGCTTGCCGGTCGCACTGATGGCGGTTGCGGTCGGCGCGGCGCTGTCGCTGGCCGGTGCGCAGATGCAGACAATCCTCAACAACCCGCTGGCCAGCCCGTTCACCCTGGGCCTTTCTGCCGCCGCAAGTTTTGGCGCGGCAATGGGGCTGGCTTTCGGGGTGGCGCTGTTTCCACTGGCGGCGCAGTACATGGTGCCGCTGAACGCGTTCATCATGGCCATGCTCTGCGCGCTGCTGATCCACTTTCTGAGCATGCGTCGCGGCGTAACCGCCGAAACCATCGTGCTGCTCGGTATTGCCCTGGTGTTTACGTTTAACGCGTTGTTGGCACTGGTGCAGTTTTTTGCCACAGAGCAAGCGGTAGCGGCCGTGGTGTTCTGGACCATGGGCAGCCTGACCAAAGCCACCTGGCCAAAACTCGGGGTGATTTGCGCGGTGATCCTTATCACCCTGCCGATCTTCGCCAAACGGGCCTGGGCCCTGACGGCCCTGCGTCTGGGCGATGACAAAGCCGCGAGCTTCGGGATCAACGTGCGCAGCTTGCGCTTCCAGACGCTGATCATGGTCAGCCTGCTCGCCTCGTTTCCGGTGGCCTTCGTCGGCACCATCGGTTTTATCGGGCTGGTCGGCCCGCACATTGCCCGGATGCTGATTGGTGAAGATCAACGGTTCTTTTTGCCGGCGTCATTGCTGACCGGTGCGCTGATTCTGTCCGCCAGTTCGGTGGTCAGCAAAACCCTGATCCCCGGCGCGATTTTCCCTATTGGCGTGGTCACTTCGCTGATCGGCGTGCCGTTCTTCATCTCTTTGATCCTCGGCGGGAAGAAAAACACATGGTGAAGCTCCAGCTTGAAAACCTTGGCGCCCGCTATGGCCAGCGCGAGATCATTAGCGCCGTGACCACGGCAACGTTTATCGGTGGCCAGGTGGTCGCAGTGGTCGGGCCCAATGCAGCGGGTAAATCCACCCTGTTCAAACGCATGGCCGGGCTGATCGACGGCCCGGGACAGGTCAACTTGCAGGGCTCGAAAAAAGGGCCACAGGGCATCAGCTACATGCCTCAGGGCTTGAATGCCAGTGCCCGGCTGACCGTCTATGAATCCGTGCTGCTGGCCCGCAAACAACTGACGCCGGGGTGGGTCGTTCACGACGACGAGCTGAAACTCGTGGACCAGATTCTCGACGCGCTCGGCATCACCGAACTATCCTTTCGCAACCTCGGTGAACTCAGTGGCGGGCAGCAGCAATTGGTATCGATCGCACAAACGCTGGTGCGCGAACCGGAAATCCTGCTGATGGACGAACCGACCAGCGCGCTGGACATGCATCGGCAGGTTCAAGTGCTGAACTTCATGCGCGCACTGGCACGCAAACGCGAAGTCATTGTATTTATTGCCATTCATGACCTGAATCAAGCGCTACGCTTTGCCGATCAGGTATTGGTGATTGCCAATGGAACGTCCCGGGGGAGCGGCCCCAGCGATGAAGTGATCACCGAACAGATGCTGCGCGATGTCTACGGCGTCGAGGCCAGGATCGAGATTTGCAGCCGTGGCCAGCGCCATATCCTGATCGACGACATCGTTTGAATCAGATCGACCGGGCAAGGGGCTGAGTCACTGCTAATCTGAATGAAAATTACATGTATTAACGGTTTATTTAACGTTTTTTTCTCATTGTACCCACTACATTCCAGCGATCCGAAACATGCAAATGATTCGCATTGGTTGAACCGCGAATTCCTGCGCATGACGCCCAAAAAAACAGGAGCTGCCCGAAGCATGAATCGCCATATCCCCTCTTTCCTGAAAAAAGCCCTGCTGGCCACTGCCCTGCTGAGCGCCGGCCACGTCTACGCCGCCGATGCCGACGGTATCGTGGTCTACAACGCCCAGCACGAAAGCCTGACCAAAGCCTGGGTCGAAGGTTTTACCAAGGAAACCGGGATCAAGGTCACGATACGCAATGGCGACGACACGGAAATGGGCAATCAGATCGTGCAGGAAGGCGCGGCCTCCCCGGCTGACGTGTTCCTGACCGAAAACTCCCCGGCCATGGTGCTGGTGGACAACGCCGGGCTGTTTGCGCCGGTGGCGCCGACCACCCTGGAACAGGTCGATGCAGCCTACCGCCCGGCCCATGGCAAATGGGTCGGGATCGCGGCGCGCTCCACGGTGTTTGTCTACAACCCGGGCAAACTGCCCGAAGCCGAATTGCCGAAGTCACTGATGGACCTCGCCGACGCCAAGTGGAAAGGCCGTTGGGCGGCCTCGCCGGCCGGTGCCGACTTCCAGGCGATTGTCGCCGCCGTGCTGGAACTCAAGGGCGAAGCCGCCACGCTTGAGTGGCTGAAGGGCATGAAAAACAACTTTACCGCGTACCGGGGCAACAGCTCGGTGCTCAAAGCGGTCAACGCCGGGCAAATTGACAGCGGCGTGATTTATCACTATTACCGCTTCGGTGATCAGGCCAAGACCGGCGAGAACAGCAAGAACACCGCCCTGCACTACTTCAAGCACAAAGACCCGGGCGCGTTTGTGAGTATTTCCGGTGGCGGTATCCTGGCGTCCAGCCAACACAAGGATCAAGCCCAGGCGTTCCTGAAGTGGGTCACCGGCAAAGACGGCCAGGCGATCCTCAAGACCGGCAACTCCTATGAATACGCTGTAGGCAAGAACGCTGAATCCAACCCCAAACTGGTGCCGCTGCAGCAGCTCGACGCGCCGAAAGTCGACGCCTCGAAACTCGACAGTAAAAAAGCCGTGGAGCTGATGACTCAGGCCGGACTGCTCTAATTGATACCTGAAACATTACCCGCGGGCGTCGCTGAGGCGATTCCCGCAACTTTACGCCGCCGCTCCCGCGGATTGTTCGTGGGTCGCGGCGGTGCGTGGGTGATCGGTTTGTCGGTGCTGGTTTCTCTGCTCGCGCTGCTGCCCATCGCCTTTGTCATCGGCGTGTCCGTACAAACTGGCTGGTCGACCTTGCTGGCGCTGGTGTTTCGGCCTCGGGTTGGCGAGCTGTTGATCAATACGGTGTTGCTGGTGTTGATCACGATCCCCTTGTGCATCGCGCTGGGCGTGACACTGGCCTGGCTGACCGAGCGCAGCGACCTGCCGGGGCGACGCTGGTGGTCGTTACTGGCAACCGCGCCGCTGGCGGTTCCGGCATTCGTCCACAGCTATGCCTGGGTCAGCCTGGTGCCGCCGATTCACGGGCTGTTTGCCGGGGTTCTGGTGTCGGTCATCGCCTACTTCCCCTTCCTCTACTTGCCTATTGCGGCGACCTTGCGTCGGCTCGATCCAGCCATTGAAGATGTCGCTCAATCGATGGGGCTCAAGCCCTGGGCCGTGTTTTTTCGCGTCGTGCTGCCGCAATTGCGCCTGGCCATTTGCGGCGGCGCCTTGCTGGTGGGGCTGCACCTGCTGGCCGAATATGGCCTGTACGCGATGATCCGCTTCGACACCTTCACCACGGCGATCTTCGATCAGTTCAAATCCACCTTCAACGGACCTGCCGCGAACATGCTGGCCAGTGTTCTCGCGCTGTGCTGCCTGGCGATGCTCACCGTCGAATCGACGGCGCGTGGCAATGCGCGTTATGCCCGCGTGGGTTCCGGCAGCGCCCGGGAGCAGCAGCTCGTGCGCCTGAAAAAGGTGCCCACCGTGCTCGCGCTGACCTTGCAAATCGTGACCTGCGCCCTCGCGCTCGGGGTGCCGTTGATCACCTTGGGCAAGTGGCTGATCGCCGGTGGTGTGCACGTCTGGCAGATGGACGACTTGATACCGGCACTGCAACAGACGCTGCTGCTGGGGATTGCGGGTGCGGCCCTCACCACCTGTGCGGCGATCCCGATTGCCTGGCTGTCGATCCGCTCGCCGGGGCGGCTGCAACGGGTCCTCGAAAGCTGCAACTACATCACCAGCTCATTGCCGGGCATTGTGGTCGCCCTGGCCTTGGTGACCGTCACGGTACATTTCGCCCGGCCGATTTATCAGACCACGATCACCGTGCTGCTGGCGTATCTGCTGATGTTTTTACCCCGTGCGCTGGTCAGCTTGCGGGCCGGCATCGCCCAGGCGCCGGTGGAGCTGGAGAACATCGCGCGCAGTCTCGGTCGCTCGCCCGGTCGCGCACTGTGGCTGATTACCCTGCGCCTCGCCGCGCCCGGTGCGGCCGCGGGTGCCGCGCTGGTGTTTCTGGCGATCACCAATGAATTGACCGCCACCTTGCTGCTCGCGCCGAACGGCACGCGCACGCTGGCGACCGGGTTCTGGGCGTTGACCAGCGAGATCGACTACGCCGCTGCCGCGCCATATGCCTTGCTGATGATCCTGCTGTCACTTCCGTTGACCGGGCTCCTCTATCACCAATCCAAAAAAACGGCTGGCCGATGAACGCTCTTGAACTGCATTCGATCTGCAAATCCTATGGCTCGCAACGCGCCCTGGAAAACATCAGCCTGTCGGTGCCAACGGGCAGCCGCACGGTGATCGTCGGGCCTTCCGGTTCGGGCAAAACCACCTTGTTGCGCATGATCGCCGGTTTCGAGTTTCCGGACTGGGGTCGCCTGACACTCAACGGCCAGACGTTGGTGGACGACACCCACGAAGTCCCGGCGCACCAACGTCAGATAGGTTATGTCCCGCAGGACGGCGCCCTGTTCCCGCACATGACCGTCGCCGCCAACATCGGTTTCGGCCTGTCGATCAAAGGTGCGCAAAAACAGGAGCGAATTGCTGAACTGATGGACAGCGTCGCACTGGATTCCAGCATGGCCAATCGTTGGCCCCACGAGCTTTCCGGCGGCCAGCAACAACGTGTGGCTCTAGCGCGGGCACTGGCGCAACAGCCGCGCCTGATGTTGCTCGATGAGCCGTTTTCCGCGCTCGACACAGGCTTGCGCGCGGCCATGCGCAAACTGGTCGCGCGGTTGCTGGCAGACGCCGGGGTCACCACCATCCTGGTGACCCATGACCAAAGCGAGGCGCTGTCGTTTGCCGATCAACTGGCGGTCATGCGTGAGGGCCAACTGGTGCAGTCAGGTCATCCACTGGACCTCTACCGCTACCCCGGTGACGAACAAACCGCGCTGTTCCTCGGCGATGCGGTGGTCATGCCCGCCAGGATCGAGGCTGGCTGGGCGCATTGTGATCTGGGGCGGATCCCGGTCAACAACCATCGCAACAACCGTTGCGCGCAGATCATGCTGCGGCCCGAGCAGCTGCAGGTGGTCGGCATCGTGCCGAGTGCGGTGGAGGCCACCGGGTGCCGCGCGGTGGTGACCGAGCGGGATTTCAGCGGCAATACCTGCACCTTGACCGTGGAACTGGAGTCGCTGCCATCCGCCGAGCAGCCCGGCCGCACACTCATGGTGCGCAGTTCGGGCCTGTACGCGCCCCCCACCGGCAGTGCGGTGCACGTCTCGACCATCGGTCACGCCCACGTGTTGAGCGAAGCTTAAAGGTCGAAACGATCCACGGCCCGTCGCCGCTCGTTGTCATCCCGCACGTCGTAGTTGGCGGTTGTCTGGATATTGCTGTGATGGGCGAGTTTCTGCGCGATCGACAGGTCATGCTCCTCGATCACCCGGGTAATGAACGAGCGGCGAAAATCGTGAGGCATGATCTTCACCCCGACCTGCGCACCGCGCTGGCGGGCGATGTAATAGATCGCGTGCTTGGTGATGCGCTCACGGGTGATGTGGCTGCCACGGCGAATGCGATTGAACAGGAACGGATCGTCCACTTCGCCGTCCTTGAGTTGCGAGCGGCGCAGCTCCAGCCAGGCATCCAGCTTGGCGAATGCCCAGGCCGGTGCGTATTTGATCAGTTGCTTGTTGCCTTTGGCGGTCACCCGCAGGCTGCGCTCGGTGAAATCCACCTGATCGAGGTCCAGGTTCACTGATTCCGACTTGCGCATGCCCGAGCCATACAGAATCCCGATGATCGCCGCGTCTCGCAGGCCCTGTGGCCGTGGGTCCGCGGCACAGACCGCCATCATTTCCTGAATCAGCGAGCGCCGCAGGTTGCGCCCCTGGGACAGTCGCGTTCCGGCAATTCCTTTGACCGAACGCATTTTCAGCAAGTGTTCCTGGCTGATCAGGCTCATGCGCCATGCTTCGTTCATCACCCCGCGCACAGCGTTGACGTACAGCGACGACGTATTCGGCGCGTAGCCATCCTCACGCAGTGCCGCGACCAGCGCGATCACATCCTCGGGCTGAAGCTCGTGCCAGGGAATTTCCTCGACGTTCATGTCTTCGAAGCCCAGACGGTCGGCGGCATCCTGCAACACATAACGCATGGTCAGTTGGCTGGACGGCGCCAGTCGCGCCAGATACACGGTCATCGGGCTCTTTGCAGCAGTTGAATCAGCAACAGGTAAGTCAATCAAAACAAAACGGCCTTGAGTGGAAACAGATCAATAAAACAACTAAGGATTGAAACATCCTTCATATAAAGCGGAACACTTCTGTAGGACCTTTCTACTAAAAACGCGATGAACGGCAGTAGTCTGAACATGGGCTTAATAGCTGTCAGAAAAACGATTCAACGACCGGTTTTTCATGTTCCTTTCACAAAAACGCGCCTAACCTCTTATGAATACGGTGAGCCGCAAGGGGCTCCCAACCTGCCGGTCCAGGCAGGAAAAGTCAATGAAAGCGGATTGTCAGCATGATGAGTCAACTCATTGATGCAGCTTTCATTTGTTCGGCTACGCTTTCATTGGATCCAAGAATTATCTAGAGCCATACCACTAAGCCAACAGCCTTGAGGTGCCCATGAGTCAGGCTTTTCTCCCCTTCTCCCGCCCCAGTATCGGCGATGAAGAAATGGCTGCCGTAGAGCAAGTATTGCGCTCCGGCTGGATCACTACCGGACCGAAAAACCAGCAACTGGAAGAACACTTCGCCAACTACGTGGGTTGCCGTCATGCCGTGGCACTTTCCTCGGCGACCGGCGCCATGCACGTCACATTACTGGCCTTGGGCATTGGTCCCGGCGATGAAGTGATCACGCCGTCCCAGACCTGGGTCTCCACCGCCAACATGATCTGTCTGCTGGGCGCGACACCGGTGTTCGTCGACGTTGACCGCGACACGCTGATGAGCAATGTGGAGCACATTGAAGCGGCCATCACCCCGCGCACCCGGGCAATCATTCCGGTGCATTATGCTGGCGCCGCGTTCGATCTCGACCCGCTCTATGCGTTGGCCGACAAACACGGCATCCCCGTTATTGAAGACGCCGCCCACGCCGCCGGAACCCGCTACAAAAATCGTCACGTCGGCGCGAAAGGCACGGCGATCTTCTCGTTCCACGCGATCAAGAACATGACCTGTGCCGAGGGCGCGATGTTCGTCACGGATGATGAAGCGCTGGCCAGTCGAGTGCGCATGCTCAAGTTTCACGGCCTCGGCGTCGATGCCTACGACCGCCTGACCCACGGCCGCAAACCCCAGGCCCAGGTGATCGAACCGGGGTTTAAATACAACCTGGCCGACATCAATGCCGCCATTGCTTTGGTGCAACTGGAGCGCCTGGACCAGATCAACGCCAAGCGCACCGAACTGGCCAAGACTTACCGGCAACGGCTGGAAGGCTCACCGGTGCAACCGCTGGCGATTCCGGCCTACCCGCAGCAGCACGCCTGGCACTTGTTCATCCTGCGCATCGACACCGAGCGCTGCGGGCTGGACCGTGAGGCGTTCATGAAAGCCCTGCAGGAACAAAACATCGGCACCGGCATTCACTTCATCGCCACTCACCTGCACACCTACTACCGCCAGCGATTCCCCAATATTTACTTACCCAACACCGAATGGAACTCGGCGCGCCTGTGTTCGATCCCGTTGTTCCCCGACATGACCCACGACGACGTCGACCGAGTGGTCAGCGCCATCGAAGCCACTGTGGACAGACGCCTGTGAAACCTTACCCAATCCGTTGCGTGTCAATTGTCATCCCGGTCTACAACGAACAGGACAGCCTGCCCGAATTGCTCAGGCGCACCGAAGCGGCGTGCCAGCAATTGCACCATGACTATGAAATCGTATTGGTCGACGACGGCAGCCGCGACCACTCGGCGCAGATACTTGAAGAAGCCGCCAGTCGCGAGTGCAGCCCGGTGGTGGCGGTCATTCTCAACCGCAATTACGGGCAGCACGCGGCAATCATGGCCGGTTTCGAGCAGTGCAAGGGCGATGTCGTCATCACCCTCGATGCCGATCTGCAAAACCCGCCCGAAGAAATTCCACGGTTGGTGGCTCAGGCCGAACTCGGCTATGACGTGGTCGCCACGGTGCGCAACAACCGCCAGGACTCGGCCCTGCGCCGTTGGCCGTCGAAGCTGATCAACCTCGCCGTGCAGCGCTCCACCGGCGTCGCCATGAGCGACTACGGCTGCATGCTCCGGGCTTACCGCCGGACCATTGTCGACGCCATGCTCGCCTGCCGTGAACGCAGCACGTTCATTCCGATCCTGGCCAACAGCTTCGCCCGGCACACCACGGAAATCCTGGTGACCCACGCCGAGCGCGAACACGGCGAATCGAAGTACAGCCCCATGCGCCTGGTCAATCTGATGTTCGACCTGATCACGTGCATGACCACCACGCCGCTGCGGTTGCTGAGCATCGTCGGCTTCGCCATGGCCGGACTGGGCGTGGCATTCGCCATGGCGTTGATCGTCCTGCGGCTGGTGTTCGGTGCCAGTTGGGCCGGTGACGGTACGTTCGTGCTGTTCGCCGTGCTGTTCGTGTTCACCGGCGGCCAGTTCATCGGCATGGGGCTTTTGGGCGAGTACCTCGGGCGCATGTACAGCGACGTTCGCGCCCGTCCGCGGTTCTTCATCGAAAAAGTCCTGCGCGGCCAGCCGGCCACCCCGGCGCCTGTGGTCACCGTCGACGGCCTCACTTCCACCTCTTCAGATCAGGTTCTCTCATGAGCGCAAAAGCTGTTGTCTTCGCCTATCACGATATTGGCTGTGCCGGCATCGAAACCCTGCTCGCCAGCGGTTACGAAATTGCCGCCGTGTTCACCCATGCCGATGATCCGCAGGAAAACGCCTTCTACGGCTCGGTTGCGCAACTGTGCGCCCGTAAGGGGATCCCGGTGCACGCGCCGGAAGACGTCAATCATCCGCTGTGGATCGAACGCATCGCCAAGCTCAACCCCGATTACCTGTTCTCGTTTTACTACCGCCACCTGCTCAGCGAGCCGTTGCTGGCCACGGCCACTAAGGGCGCGTTCAACCTGCACGGCTCGTTGCTGCCGCGCTATCGCGGTCGTGCGCCGGCCAACTGGGTGCTGGTCAACGGTGAAAGCGAAACCGGCGTGACCCTGCACCGCATGGTCAAGCGTGCCGATGCCGGTGCGATTCTCGCCCAGAAAAAAGTCGCGATAGAGCGAAACGACACCGCGCTGAGCCTGCACGGCAAGTTGCGCGTGGCCGCTACCGACCTGCTGCGCGACACGCTGCCGGCGTTGCTCGCCGGGAAAGTCAGCGAGACCCCGCAGGACGAATCGAAAGCCACGGTGTTTGGTCGCCGCACCCCGGCCGATGGCAAACTGATTTGGCAAAAACCGGCCGAAGAACTGTTCAATCTGGTACGCGCCGTGACCCAGCCTTATCCCGGCGCTTTCTGCGCGGTGGGTGAGCACAAGCTGATCGTCTGGAGCGCCGAAGTCGCCCAGGGCAACGAAGGTCAGGCACCGGGCCGGGTCATCAGCGTCGATCCGCTGCGTATTGCCTGCGGCGAAGATTCCCTGGTGATCACTGCCGGCCAACGCAACGATAATGGTTTGTACCTGAGCGGCCCGCAACTGGCCAACGAACTGGGGCTGGTCGACGGTTCTGTGCTGCGCGGTGCCGAATCAGGGCGCGCGCCACGTCGCACCCGCGTGTTGATCCTCGGCGTCAACGGCTTCATCGGCAATCACTTGTCCGAACGTTTGCTGCGTGACGACCGCTACGAGGTCTACGGCCTGGATATCGGCTCGGACGCCATCGAACGCCTGCGCAGCCATCCGCATTTCCACTTCGTCGAAGGCGACATCAGCATTCACTCCGAGTGGATCGAGTACCACATCAAGAAATGCGACGTGGTCCTGCCGCTGGTGGCGATCGCCACGCCGATCGAGTACACCCGCAACCCGCTGCGTGTGTTCGAGCTGGACTTCGAAGAAAACCTGAAACTGGTTCGCTACTGCGTCAAATACAAGAAGCGCGTGATCTTCCCCTCGACTTCAGAAGTCTATGGCATGTGCCAGGATCAGTATTTCGACGAAGACACTTCCAACCTTGTGGTCGGGCCGATCAACAAGCAGCGCTGGATCTACTCGACCTCCAAGCAATTGCTCGACCGCGTGATCTGGGCGTACGGCCAGAAAGGTCTGAACTTCACCCTGTTCCGCCCCTTCAACTGGATGGGCCCGCGCCTCGACCGACTGGACTCGGCGCGAATCGGCAGCTCCCGGGCGATCACGCAACTGATCCTCAACCTGGTGGAAGGCACGCCGATTCGCCTGTTCGATGGCGGTGAGCAAAAACGCTGCTTCACCGACATCGCCGACGGCGTCGAAGCGTTGGCGCGGATCATCGATAACGACAACGATGCCTGCAACGGCCAGATCATCAACATCGGCAACCCGGACAACGAAGCCAGCATCCGTCAGTTGGGCGAGGAGCTGCTGCGCCAGTTCGAAGCGCACCCGCTGCGCGACAACTTCCCGCCGTTCGCCGGCTTCCGCGACGTCGAAAGCAAGGCGTTCTACGGCACCGGTTACCAGGACGTGTCCCACCGCAAACCGAGCATCGATAACGCCAAACGCCTTTTGGACTGGGCGCCGACCGTGCAGATGAGCGAAACCATCGGCAATACCCTGGATTTCTTCTTGCGTGAAGCGATGCTCGAAATCGCGGACAAGCTCTGATGCAGGCAGGCCTTCGAATCGATGTCGACACCTACCGGGGTACTCGGGAAGGAGTGCCCCGGTTGCTGGAGATGCTCGATGAAGCGCAGGTCAAAGCGACTTTTTTCTTCAGTGTCGGGCCGGACAACATGGGGCGCCACTTGTGGCGCCTGATCCGTCCGCAGTTCCTGTGGAAGATGCTGCGCTCCAACGCCGCCGGGCTGTACGGCTGGGACATCCTGTTGGCCGGCACCGCATGGCCGGGCAAACTCATTGGTCGCGACCTCGGGCACTTGATGCGCCAGGCCCGGCATGCAGGTCATGAAGTCGGCCTGCATGCCTGGGATCACCACGGCTGGCAGGCCAATGCCGGGCGCTGGAGCGACGCACAGTTGATCGAGCAGATTCGCCAGGGCGTGGACACGCTCGGCGACATCCTCGGGCAAAAAATCGAGTGCTCGGCAGCCGCTGGCTGGCGCGCGGACGAGCGCGTGATCGAGGCCAAGCAGGCTTTCGGCTTTCGCTACAACAGCGATTGCCGTGGCCACAGCCTGTTCCAGCCGACTCTGGCCGGGGGTGGTTTGGGGGCACCGCAGATTCCGGTGGACCTGCCGACCTTCGATGAAGTGGTTGGCCCAGCGCTCGCGTCCAAGGACTTCAACGGATTCATTCTCGATCGATTCTCCCCGGAAAAACTCAACGTCTATACGATCCACGCCGAAGTAGAAGGGATTCTGATGGCCAACGATTTTCGTCAACTGCTGGCCGCTGCGCGCCAGCGAGGTATCCGTTTTCAACCCTTGGGCGACCTGCTGCCCAAGGCGCCAGGCACCTTGCCGACCGGTCGTGTAGTGCGCGGCACGCTCGACGGTCGTGAAGGCTGGCTGGGAGTGCAAGGTGCATGAGTAAACGCTGGGTACTGCCGCTGCTGCTGGGGCTTTTCCTGCTGGGCTACCTGCTGCCGATGGGCACCCACGGTCTGTGGATTCCCGATGAAACCCGTTACGCGCAGATCAGCCAGGACATGCTCTTGAGCGGCAATTGGATCTCTCCGCATTTCATGAGCCTGCGCTATTTCGAAAAACCGGTGGCCGGGTACTGGATGATCGCCCTTGGCCAGGCACTGTTTGGCGACAATCTGTTCGGGGTGCGGATTGCTTCGGCCATCAGTACCGGGCTCAGTGTGATGCTGTGTTACTTGATCGCCCGCCGGCTGTGGAACGAGCCCCGCAAAAGCTTTGCCTGCGCGTTGCTGTACATGAGTTTCACCGTGGTCGCCGGGCAAGCCGGCTACGCCAATCTCGATCCGCAGTTCACTTTCTGGGTCAACCTGAGCCTGGTCGCCTTGTGGTTCGCGTTGGACAGCGCCACCCGCGCCCGGCGCCTGATTGCCTGGGCAACACTGGGCCTGGCCTGTGGCATGGGCTTCTTGACCAAGGGCTTTCTCGCCTGGCTGCTGCCGGTGCTGATCGCCCTGCCCTGGATGCTCTGGCAAAAACGCTGGCGTGAACTGTTGATCTACGGCCCGCTGGCAATTGCCGTGGCCATCGCCGTGAGCCTGCCCTGGGCCTTGGCGGTGCACGCGCAGGAGCCCGATTACTGGCGGTTTTTCTTCTGGCACGAGCACATCCGTCGGTTCGCCAGTGAGGACGCGCAGCATGACGCGCCGTGGTGGTTTTATCTGCCGTTGCTGGTGGCGTTCAGTCTGCCGTGGGTGGTGCTGCTGCCGTCTGCACTTCGTCAGGCATGGCAAACCCGCAGGCAGGCAAACATCGCTTTCCTGCTGTTGTGGTTGCTGATGCCGCTGCTGTTTTTCAGCCTGAGCAACGGCAAGTTGCCCACCTACATCATGCCGTGCCTGTTGCCACTGGCCTTGCTGCTGGGGCATGCGCTGGCGGATCGCTTGCGGCTGGAGCAAGGCCGGGTACTGGGCCTCAATGGTTTGCTCAATCTCATGCTGGGCCTGACCACCCTCTTCACTTTGGTGTACCTGCAACTTAAGAAACCGCTGTACGACCACGAGCTGCACAACCTGGTGCTGGTGTTCATCGGCCTGATCGGCTGGATCATGGCCAACCTTCTGCAAGCGTTCCGGCCCTTGCAATGCTGGGCGGCGCCGGCCTTCGGCAGTCTGCTGCTGGTCGGGGTCTTGCCGGCGGCCATACCCGAATCGGTGGTGGCGAACAAAATGCCCGACCAGTTTGTCCTTGAGCATGCCAGGGAGCTCGGCGAGACCGCCAGTTTGTTGAGCAACGATCTGGGCGCCGCTTCGGCCCTGGCCTGGCGCCTGAAGCGCCCGGACGTGGCGTTATACAACACGATAGGCGAACTGAAATATGGCCTCGCTTATCCTGACGGCGCGTCGCAACGCGTCGACCCTGATCGCGTGCAACAGTGGATGCACGACGCCCGTCAGCGTGGCTCGGTAGGCGTGCTGATGCGGGTCAAGGGTGAAGACGAGCTGCATGAAATCGACCGCTTGCCCAAGGATGGCAAGCGCTATGAACAAGGCAACCTTGTGATTTTGATATTCCCTCAGGGTGCGTCATGAGCCTGTTGCTGGTATTGGCGGCCTGCCTGCTGACCTGCCTGGGCCAGATCGCCCAGAAATACGCCGTGGAGAACTGGCGCGGCAAGACGTCGGGCTGGGGCGAAAAACTGCGCTCGCCATGGCTATGGCTGGCCCTCGCCGCGCTGGGCGCTGGTTTGCTGGTATGGCTGCTGGTGTTGCAGCGACTTGAAGTCGGCGTCGCCTATCCGATGTTGAGCCTCAATTTTGTGCTGATCACCCTGATCGCTCGCTTTGTCTTCCACGAAACCATCGACCGCCGCCACGGGTTGGGCGTGGCGCTGGTGATCGGCGGCGTGATTTTGCTGGGGTTGAACGCATGAGCCTGCGCCGGGGCATCGCCTTCGCCCTGGGCAGCGTGCTGCTCGGCAGTGCCGCGCAGTTGGGCATGCGCTGGAGCATGACGCGCCTGCCGTCACCGGAGCACTTGCTGACCGCCAGCCTCGACCCGAGCGCCGTCGCCGTGGTGCTGGCCGCGATCCTCGCTTATGCCCTGTCGATGCTCAGCTGGCTCTTGGCCCTGCGCGATGTGCCGCTGGGCCGGGCTTACTCGCTGCTGAGCATCAGCTACGCGCTGGTGTACCTGCTGGCCGCCGTCCTGCCGGTGTTCAACGAAGACTTCAGCCTTTCCAAAAGCCTCGGGGTGGCCCTGGTCATTCTGGGCGTCATCACCATCAACGCTCGACCTGCTCACGCGTCCACACTCAGGAGTGACCTATGAAAATCAGTGTATTTGGTAGCGGTTACGTCGGCCTGGTGCAGGCCGCTGTCCTGGCTGAAGTCGGCCACGACGTAGTTTGCATGGACATCGACGAGAAAAAAGTCGAGTTGCTGCAACAAGGCCACGTGAGCATTTTCGAGCCGGGGCTGGCCAGCCTCGTGCGCGAAAGCCTGGAGGCCAAGCGGTTGCAGTTCACCACTGATGAAAAATTCGCGGTGCAACACGGCCAGGTGTTGTTCATTGCGGTGGGCACGCCGTCCCGGGACGATGGTTCGGCGGATTTGCGCTACGTGCTGTCGGTGGGCGAAGCGGTGGCCCGCCACCGCGAGCAGCCGGTGATTCTGGTGGAGAAATCCACCGTTCCCGTGGGCACCGGCGATACCTTGCGCTCGCACATCGACAAGTGCCTGATCAAGGTCGGCCGGTTGCTGCAGTTCGATATCGTCTCCAATCCGGAGTTCTTGAAAGAAGGTTCGGCCGTCGCCGATTGTCGGCGCCCGGACCGTATCATCATCGGTTGCGAAAACGATGACGTGCGCGATGTCATGCGCGACCTCTACGCACCGTTCAACCGCAACCATGACCGGATAATGTTCATGGACCTGCGCAGCGCCGAGCTGACCAAGTACGCCGCCAACTGCATGCTGGCGACCAAGATCAGCTTCATCAACCAGATCGCCGAACTGGCCGAACACCTCGGTGCCGACATCGAATCGGTACGCCTGGGCATCGGCGCCGATTCGCGCATCGGCTACCACTTCATCTATCCCGGCTGCGGTTACGGCGGTTCGTGTTTCCCCAAGGACATGCGCGCCTTGATCCACAGCGCCGAGGAAGCGCATTGCTCCAGCGACCTGCTGCAAGCGGTGGAAGCCATCAACCAGCGGCAGAAACACAAACTGTTCGAGCGCATCAACGCATTCTACAAAGGCGATTTGCGCGGCAAGACGTTTGCTGTGTGGGGTCTGGCGTTCAAGCCCAACACCGACGACATGCGCGACGCGCCGAGTCGGGTACTCCTGGAATCGCTGTGGGCCGCCGGTGCCAGCGTGCGGGCGTTCGACCCGGAGGCGATGCAGGAAACCCAGCATTTGTATCCCGACGAAGCGAAGCTGATGCTCATGGGCACCCCGGAATCGGTGCTGGCCGGCGCTGATGCGTTAATCATCTGCACCGAATGGCAGCAGTTCAAGGCGCCGGATTTCAATCTGATCCAGCAACGATTGAAAGCGCCGGTGATATTCGATGGACGCAATCTGTATGACGCAGACCGGTTGGCGCGCAGCGGGTTTATGTACTTTCCGATGGGGCGAGGCGACTCGCGCAAGTTACCGATTCCGCATCAACAATGGCCAGTGGCTTCGGTTGTTGCGTGATTGACAGAGGCATACGCAAAACACTGTAGGAGCCGGCTTGCCGGCGATGAGGACCTTGGACTTTGTGGTGATCTTTTGATTGCTATCGCTGGCAAGCCAGCTCCTACAGTTTGATGGTGTCAGTAAAGTTTGATTAACAAACAGGCACCTTCAAATCAACGCCCAACGCCTGGGCAAACGCCTTCACCAACGGACTGCGCACGGTGTTGTGACGCAGGATCAGATTGAACGGCGTGCTGATGTGAATGAGGTCCGGCCGCACCGCGCGAAATTGCCCTTGAGCGACCATCGACGCGGCGTAATGCTGCGGTAGAAAACCCACGAAACGCCCGGTCTTGATCAGCAGCGCCACGGCTTCCACCTGGGTGGCCGAGGCGGAAAAACTGTCGTACCGGGCAAAATTCAGTTTGTCGCGGTGGATCGCGTAGCGGTGGTTGATGCACTCGTAATCCTTGAGCACGTTGCTGCCGATTTCTGCGTCCGGCACCGAGAACAACGGGTGGCCGATCGCGCAGTAAACCTGCGAGCGTTCTTCATACAGCGTGTAATAGTCGAACTCTTCGCGTTTCTGATAAACCGGCACTATACCGGCCACCAGGCGCCCCTCTACGACCCCTCTTTCAATTTCATCCAGTTGTGACGCCTGAAGTTGAAACCTTACTTTCGGCGACTCTTCATTTATCCGTCTAAGCGCTGCAACTAACGGTGAATTAAGATCGGAAATAGTGTTATCAATAACCCCCACACCCAAGTCGCCAATAAGTTCGTTCTGCGCCGAACTAAGCCGGTCGCGAAAGTTGTCGACCGAGGCAAATAAATCAATCGACGCCTGATACACCAGGCGGCCTTCTTCGGTCAGATGAAAGCCCTCGCGACCTCGGGTGCACAAGCGCATGCCGATGCGAATTTCAAGGTCGGAGATCTGTTTGCTGATGGCCGCCAGCCCCACATTCAGCTCGTTCTGCGCCGCACTGAAACCACCGGCCTCGACCACGGCCTTGAACACTTTGAGCAGTTTGAAATCCAGCCCGCTGAGGGCCAGTGGCGCCCGATGCACCGTTTTTGGCGCCGGGTTTCCGGAATTGGAAAGTGGGGTTTCCATAATGCTTATTTACCTCTGGCGCTCTATTCAACAACCTGTGTCCAACAACAAAAACATAGCTGGCCAATAATAATGAACACAGAAAACCAGGCTTGGCAACCGCTAATAATCCCCGTACTTCAGTGCCAACTCACTGATTTCGAACTACTAAAAGCTGACACTTCGATCAGCTCTCGCAACGCTGCAACTGCCCTCTTGAAAACTGCTTAGGCCGAACCACGCCCGAATTATTTCCGGCGGGTCTTCCCGGCTCTGCGCATCAATTTCAGTTCGCTTTACCGACGAGGAAAACAACAATGTCTCAAACCACCGACCGTCTCTGGGGTGCCCGCTTCAAAAGCGGCCCATCCGAAGCCCTGGCGGCCCTGTCCCGTTGCCCTGAGCGCTACTTTCGCCTGACCCCGTACGACCTCGCCGGTTCCAAGGCCCATGCCCGTGAACTGCAACGCGCCGGGCTGTTGAGCGAGCAGGAAACCCACACCATGCTGGCCGCGCTGGAAGGTATCGGCGCTGACTTCAAAGCCGGCAGCATCGCGCCAACGCTGGATGACGAAGACGTCCACACCTTCATCGAACGCCTGCTGACCGAGCGCCTCGGCCCATTGGGCGGCAAGCTGCGCGCCGGCCGTTCGCGCAACGACCAGACCGCCAACGATCTGCGTCTGTTCCTGCGGGACCACGTGCGGACCCTGGCCGTCGAAGTGCTGGCCTTGCAACAAGCGCTGGTCGACCAGGCCGAACAACACATCGAAAGCATCTGCCCCGGTTTCACTCACCTGCAACAGGCGCAACCGATCGTCTTTGCTCACCACTTGCTCGCTCACGCCCAATCGATGCTGCGTGACGTGCAACGGCTGGTGGACTGGGACATCCGCACCTCGCTGTCGCCACTCGGCGCCGCTGCCATGGCCGGTTCCGCCATCGCGCGCCTGCCGCAACAGTCGGCCAAGGAAATGGGTTACAGCGGCGTCTGCGAAAACTCCATCGACGCCGTGGCCAGCCGCGATCACGTCGCCGAGTTCCTGTTTATCGCCAGCATGCTCGGGATCAACATTTCGCGCCTCGCGGAAGAATTCTGCCTATGGTCTTCGCGGCAATTTCGCTGGGTCGCACTGGACGATGCCTACGCCACCGGCAGCTCGATCATGCCGCAGAAGAAAAACCCGGACATTGCCGAGCTGGCCCGGGGCAAGGCAGGTCGCCTGATCGGTAACCTCACCGGCCTGCTCTCCACCCTGAAATCCCTGCCGCTGTCGTATAACCGCGACTTGAGCGAAGACAAGAACGGCGTGCTCGACAGCGTCGACACCTTGCTGCTGGTGCTGCCCGCCATGGCCGGGATGGTCGCGACCATGAAGGTCAACGTTGAAGAGTTGCGCCGTCAGGCACCGCTCGGGTTCACCCTCGCGACCGAAGTGGCCGACTGGCTGGCAGTGCGCGGCGTGCCGTTCAAGGAAGCCCATGAAATCACCGGCGCGCTGGTTCAGGCCTGTGAGAAACACGAAATCGAGTTGTGGGAAGCCTCGCCGGCACTGTTGGCCGAGATCGATTCGCGCCTGACCCCGGAAGTACGCGACAGCCTGACGCTGGAAGCCGCCATCGCCGCCCGTAGCGGTTGGGGTGGTACGGCGCCGCAGCAGGTGCGCGAGCAGATCGGACGGTTGAAGACCGCCCTCGCCGCGCAACACGAATGGACCGAGAACTATCAGGGCTTCCGCCTCTGATAGACAACGCAAAACCCTTGTAGGAGCCAGCTTGCTGGCGATGGAGTGTCAGTCGACATCAATTTAGCTGACACACCATCGCCGGCAAGCCGGCTCCTACAAAGGGAATGTAATACCAGTGTTCGGAGAAACAACATGAGCCAGACTCAGGCAGAACGACTCCAGGCGGAGCGCAAACTGGCGGAAAACCAGTTCGATATCACCCAGTACGATCATGTGCCACGGCGTTACTACGGGCGGATCTTTTTCGCCACGGTCATCGTCATCGCGATCATCGGCCTGGTGCGGGCCTTCGCCGAAGGCAAGATCGAATGGTCGTACATCGGCCAGTTCCTCACGTCCCAGGCGATCATGTGGGGCTTGCTCAATACCATCGTCATGGCCGTGCTGGCGATGGGGCTGGGCATTGTGTTCGGGGTGATCACGGCGATCATGCGCATGTCGGCCAACCCGATCCTGCGCTACGTGGCAGTGACCTACACCTGGCTGTTCCGAGGCACACCACTGATCCTTCAACTGCTGTTGTGGTTCAACCTGGCGCTGATCTTCCCCACCATCGGCATCCCCGGCGTGTTCGAAATGGACACCGTGAGCCTGATGACGCCGTTCGTGGCCGCCCTCCTCGGCTTGAGCATCAACCAGGGCGCCTACACCGCTGAGGTGGTGCGCGCCGGTCTGCTGTCGGTGGACACCGGGCAGTACGAAGCCGCCAAGTCGATCGGCATGCCACGCCTGCAAGCGCTGCGCCGGATCATCCTGCCGCAGGCCATGCGGATCATCATTCCACCAGTCGGCAACGAGTTTATCGGCATGGTGAAAATGACCTCGCTGGCGAGTGTCATCCAGTACTCGGAGCTGCTCTACAACGCCCAGAACATCTACTACGCCAACGCCCGGGTGATGGAGCTGCTGATCGTCGCGGGTATCTGGTACCTGGCCACGGTCACCGTGCTGTCCTTTGGTCAAAGCCGTCTGGAGCGTCGTTTCGCTCGCGGCGCCGGCAAGCGTTCTTGAGGAATCGAACATGAGAAGCATCGTCAAGGCCGTGAGCCTGAACAAGTATTACGACCATTTCCACGCCCTCAAGGACATCAACATCGAAGTCGAGCAAGGCGAAGTGCTGTGCATCATCGGCCCGTCCGGCTCCGGCAAAAGCACCTTGCTGCGTTGCGTCAACCAGCTGGAAAAAATCGACAAGGGCGGCCTGTGGGTCGACGGCGAGCTGGTGGGTTACCGCATCGTCGGCAACAAACTGCACGAACTCAACGAGTCTCAGATCGCCCGTCAACGCCTGGCCACCGGCATGGTGTTCCAGCGTTTCAATCTGTTTCCGCACATGACTGTGCTGCAAAACATCATCGAAGGGCCGTGCCAGGTGCTCAAGCGTTCGCCCAAAGAGGCGCACGAAGAAGCCTTGGAACTGCTCGCCCGTGTCGGCCTGGCCGACAAGCGCAACAGCTACCCGATCGAGCTTTCGGGTGGTCAGCAACAACGTGTCGCCATTGCTCGCGCATTGGCCATGCGGCCCAAGCTGATGCTGTTCGATGAACCCACTTCGGCACTCGACCCGGAACTGGTCGGTGAGGTGCTGTCGGTGATGCGCGATCTCGCGCAATCCGGCATGACCATGATCGTCGTCACCCATGAACTGGGCTTCGCTCGCGAAGTATCCAACCGCATGGTGTTCATGGACGGCGGGCAGATCGTGGAGGCAGGAAGCCCCGAAGAAATACTAATAAGTCCGCAAAACCCGCGCACCCAAAGCTTCATTTCTGCCGTTCGAACCTAAGCGCCGGCTGGCGTAACAACACACATAAGAGAACGACCATGAAGAACATCGTAATCCCAGCAGTACTCGCAGGCCTGATGGCATCCAGCGTCAGCTTCGCCGCCGAATTGCCGGCCAGCATCAAGGAAAAAGGCGAGATCGTCGTCGCGATCATGCCGAACTACCCGCCGATGGATTTCAAGGACCCGGCCACCAATACCCTCACCGGTGTGGACGTTGATCTGGGCAACGCCCTGGCCGAACGTCTGGGCGTGAAGATCAAATGGCAGGAAACCGGCTTCGAGCAAATGATCAACGCCCTGACCACCGACCGCGTCGATATGGTGCTGTCGGGCATGACCGACACCAAAGAGCGTCAGGCCAGCGTGACCTTCGTCGACTATTTCACCAGCGGTCCGCAGTTCTACACCCTGCAGAAGAACAAGGACTTCAACGAAATCACCGACCTGTGCGGCAAGAAAGTCGGCACCAGCCGCCGGACCACGTTCCCGGCGGAAATCGCTGAATACAGCAAGGCCAACTGCGAAGCCGCCGGCAAACCGGCCATCGTGGTGATCGGCACCGAAGGCTCGGCGGATGCCCGTGCGCAACTGCGTCAGAGCCGTATCGATGCCGCGATGCAAGGCAGCGAGACCTTGTCGTACCTGAAGACTCAGGAAAAGGACATGTACAAAACGGTCGGCCAGCCGATTTCCGTGCAGTTCTCCGGCATGGGCCTGAGCAACAAAAAGCCTGAGCTGAGCGAAGCGGTGAAGGTTGCGTTGCAAAGCATGATCGATGACGGCAGCTATCAGACCATCCTGAAAAAATGGGACCTGGAGCTGGGCGCAATCAAGACGGCAACCATCAACGCCGGCAAATAATCCGCTCGGGATGAACACATCCCTGTAGGAGCCAGCTTGCTGGCGATAGCGGTGGGTCAGGCACCATCAATGCAGATTGATGCGCCGCCATCGCCGGCAAGCCGGCTCCTACAAGGTTGCGTTTCGACAATTGAATACGGAGCATCACGATGTCGTCCTCCCCAACCTGGCCCGACCAGCACAAGGCCTGCCTTGCCCTGGCCTTCGACCTCGACGGCCCCACCGGCGATGCGATGCTCAACGGCTCGATCTGGCGCAAGCCCGAGTACTTCGGTTTTGGTGGTTACGGCCCTTACCGGGCGCTGCCACGGATTCTCGACCTGCTCGACGAATTCCGCATCCCGACCACGTTTTTCGTTCCGGCCTGGGTCGTGGAGAACTGGCCGAAACAGTGCCAGGCGATTGTCGAACGCGGGCATGAAGTGGCGTATCACGGCTACAAACACGAATCCTTTTACGCCCTGACGCTGGACCAGCAAAGGGACGTAATGAAGAAATCCCGCGAGGTGTTCTGGAAACACCTGAACATCCGCGCCGAAGGTTTCCGCACGCCGTCCGGCGACTGGCGCGCCGAGACCCCGGCGATGCTGGTGGAAGCCGGCGTGACCTACTCCAGCAGCATGCGCGGCGACGACCGACCGTACCTGGTGAACGTGCCGGGGTTCGACACGCCACTGGTGGAAATCCCCGGTCGCTGGGAAATGGACGACTACGCCTCCCTCGCCTACACCCGCGCGCCGGACTTTCCTTCGGGACTGGACCGCACGGCCAGCTACGAGCTGACTCTGGACAACTGGTGCCGCGAGTACGACGGTGCCATGAATGAGGGGTTGTGCCTGACCACCCTGTTCCACCCCAAGATCACCGGCAAACCGGGACGCATCCTGTTGCTGGAAAAACTGTTCGAACACATGCGTCAGCGCGACGACGTGTGGTTTGCCACTTGCCGCGATGTCGCCCAGTGGTGGCTGAAGGAGCATCACCATGGCTGATTCCATCGTCTGGCCCGACGGCTATCGCTGCGCGGTGGTTCTGACCGTCGATTACAACGACATTCACGGGATTCTCACCCAGGCGCCGGAAGTCGCCGGGCGCGACAAGACACTGTCTGTATGGCGTTACGGGAGCCAGCGCGGCGTTGAGCGTCTGCTGGGTTTGTTCAAGGAACTGGGGGTTCGCAGCAGCTGGTTTGTCCCCGGCATCGTCGCCGAAGAAAACCCCGAACACCTTCAGGCGATTCAGGCCGGTGGGCATGAAATCGGCTGCGCCGGGTATCGCCATCAAAACTACGACACCCTCGATCTGGCGCAGCAGAGCGCCGAAATTGCCGCCGGCTGCGAGGCTCTGCAAGCGTTGACCGGCCAGCGCCCGACGGGGTTTCGCATCCCCGCCGGCAATGGCGCGCCGGGGTTCATCGAGGCGCTGAGGGATCAAGGCATTCGTTGGTCATCCTCGTGGCGCGGCGATGATTTGCCGTTCGCGCATCCCACTGCGCCGCAGGTGATTGAACTGCCCTTGCACTACGAGCTGGAAGACGAACCCTACTTCGCGTTCAACCTGAGCCCGGCGGTGCCGCCGGCACAATCGCGGATCGCTTCCTACAGCCACACCCTGGGCAACCTGCAAATGGACTTCGCCGGGTTCCACCGCTTCGGGCTGTGTTACGTGCTGCGTTTGCACCCGGAAATCATTGCCACGCCGGGACGGATCGGCGTGTTGCGCGAATTGCTGCAGGGCATTCAGCAACACAACGACGTGTGGATCGCCACCGGAGCCGAAGTCGCTCAGTGGTGGGCCGATTCCGCGACGCCTGTGACCGAGGATCACCCGGCGTCAGTGTACGAACGGCATTATCGGGACTACCTCCTATGACCGAGCGCTTGCAACGACTGGCGCAGTTTTGCGTCGACACACGATTTGAAGACTTGCCCCCGGCACTGGTTGCACAAGCCAAACGGCACATTCTCGACACCTTTGGCGCGACGCTGGCCGGGGCTGATAGCGATGTGGCGAAACAGGCGCGCCTGGTGTTCGCGGGTGAAACCGGTGGCACGCTGGTCTGGGGCGCGGACCTGCGGGTCGGTGCCGCTCAGGCTGCGATGCTCAACGGCGTCGCCGCACATGCGCTGGAACTGGATGACACCGGTGGCTGTGACCATTCCGGCGCAGTGGTGCTGCCGGCGGTGATGGCCGCTGTTTCGATGTGCACGCGGCCTGTCAGTGGTCGCGAGTTCATCACGGCGGTGGTCATCGGTTACGAAGTCGGCCGCCGCGTGCTCGAAGCCTGTGGTGGTTATTCGGCGCACAACGGTGCCGGCTGGCATTCCACCGCCACCTGCGGCGTGTTTGGCGCGGCGGCGGCAAGTGCACGCATCCTGGGTTTGAACGCCGGACAAATGCTCTCGGCACTGGGCATTGCCGGCAGTTTCAGCGGCGGCTTGTGGGCCTTCATCCACGACGGCTCGCAGAGTAAAAAACTGCACAGCGGGCGCGCCGCCGAAGGTGGATTGCTGGCGGCACGGTTTGCGCAGCAAGGCATCACCGGGCCGTCGAAGCTGTTCGATGATGTCTGGGGCGGTTTCCTGAAAACCCTGGCCGGGGCGTCTTCACAACCTGAAGCACTGGATGCCGACCTGGGTGTCGTGTGGAAGCTCGCCCGCTGTTCGATCAAGCCGTACGCCTCGTGCCGTGGCACGCATTCGGCCATCGACGCGTTGGGGTTGTTGCTGGATCAACTGCAGGTGGATGTCGATCAGGTTGAAGACCTTGAAGTTTCGCTGTGCGGGTTTCTGCAGGACATGTGCGGCGCTCAGGAAGTGAGCAGCCTCGCGGCGGCGCAGATGAGTTTGCCGTACGCCCTCGCCGCACGCCTGGTTCATGGGCATTGCCGGCTGGAGGCGTATGACGACGAGCAACGGCGTGTTCCGCAGATTGCGCTGTGGATGTCGCGCATTCGTCTTGTAGTGGACCCGCAACTGTCAGAGGATGGCGAGCCCGTGGTGAGCGTGCGGACGGTGGACGGTCGGCAGGCGAGCCTGTGCGTCGACCCGCCACTGGGTGCGCCGGCTAATCCGTTGAGTGATGACGCGTTGGAACAGAAGTTTTTCAGTCTGGCGGTGCGGGTGATGCCGAGGTCGCAGGCAGAGGAACTGATCGGGCAGTTGTGGCGGTTGGAAGCATTGGAATCGGTTGCTGCGCTGGATCGGTGGTTGAGTTGAATTTTGCGTTGCCTGTGCGGGCCTCTTCGCGGGCAAGCCTCGCTCCTACAGGGGCAGCGCAACCCCGTAGGAGCGAGGCTTGCTCGCGATTGGGCGCGACGCGTTACACCGTCGAACACCCTGAAATCTGAATAAGGACATTTGCCCCACCGTGGCCACTTACTCGCTTGTTATCCGCCGGTTGATGATCGTATCGCTGACCATCGTCGTCAGCCGCGCCATCACCAGCCCGTTGCTCACGTTGTTCCTGAGCAACAAACTGGGCCTCAACCAACAGGACGTTGGCTTGCTACTGGGCATCGCGGTGTTCATCGCCACCCTGCTCGCGCTCTACGGCGGCTACATCATCGACCGCCTCGAAAAACGCCGGCTGCTGATCCTCGCCATGCTCTCCAGCGCCATCGGTTTCGTGCTGCTGACCTTCGCCGAAAACCTCTACCTGACCACCCTGACCCTGGTGATCACCGAAACCGCTTCGGCGCTGTTCCTGATCGGATCGAAGGCGATCCTCAGCGAAAACCTGCCCATGGGCCAGCGCGCCAAGGCCTTTTCCCTGCGCTACACCCTGACCAACATCGGTTACGCCACGGGGCCGATGCTCGGCGTGGTCATTGCCGGTGTCTACCCGATTGCGCCGTTCCTGATTGCCGGCGGCATTGCGTTTTTCAGCATCTTTTTGATGAGCGGGATCCCGAAAGATTCGAGCCAGACACCGGCGATCGGCCAGCCGCAAAGCTTTCTGAAAACCCTGATCACCCTGAAAAACGACCGCACGCTGATTATGTTCACTTGCGGCTGTCTGCTCAGCACCGTGGTCCATGGGCGCTTCACCCTGTATCTGTCGCAATACCTGCTGGTGACCCAGGATTCCAAACGCGCCCTGGAAACCATGGCCGCCCTGCTCGCCTGCAACGCCATCAGCGTGATCCTGCTGCAATACCAGATCGGCCGTTTCCTCAAGCGTGAACAACTGCGCTACTGGATTGCCGGTGGCACCAGCCTGTTCATCCTTGGCCTGATCGGTTTTAGCCTGGCGGACAGCCTGGTGTCGTGGTGCGTCGCGATGTTCATCTTCACCCTCGGCGAAATGATCATTTACCCCGCCGAATTCCTGTTCGTCGACACCCTGGCCCCGGAAGAGCTGCGCGGCAGTTACTACGGCGCACAAAACCTGGCGGCCCTGGGCGGTGCCCTGAGCCCGGTGATTTGCGGTTTCCTGTTGATGCACACCCCGGCGCCGACGATGTTTTATGCCCTGAGCGCGCTGACCGCCATGGGCGGTTTCCTGTGTTTTATGAGCGGACGCCGGGTGGCTTTACAGCAAAATTAATGCACTGAAACTGCATTAATATGAATTTGTCTCCGTCTGGAATGAGCGGCACACTGTGCCTCGTTCCTCCCCCAATAGTTGGAACGACTTCAAGGGCTTTCTGGGTATCCCAGCTAAGCCTTTTTTTTGCCTCGACTTTTGCAACGGACCGTTCACCTCATGTTTGCTCGCTGGTTCCCCGCCGCCATCAATACTCGACCTTCTGAATGGAGCCGTGCCGCCATCGGCATGGCCCTCGGTACGATGTTCAGCGTCTGGCTGTGCTCACAGGTTTTCGGCATCGAAGTGGCGCAGCACCTGATCGGTCCGCTGGGCGCCTCGGCAGTGCTGTTGTTCGCGGTGTCCTCCGGTGCGTTGGCGCAACCCTGGTCGATTCTCGGCGGCTACTTGAGCGCAGGGGTCATCGCATTGTTGGTCGCCCACGTGCTCGGACGAACCCTTGGCAGTGCTTGCCTGGCCGCAGGCATGTCACTGATCCTGATGTGCTGGCTGCGTTGCCTGCATCCGCCGGCCGGTGCCTTGGCGTTGCTGCTGGTATTGGCAGACCCTGCGACCATCGCGCTGGACTGGAAAGCCCTCGGCCCGGTAATGCTCGGCGCCTCGACGATGTTGCTCAGCGCGCTCGCATACAACAACCTGACGCGCATTCGTTACCCAAGACGCGCCAGTGAACCGGTGCCGATGGTGCCGGCCGATCACCCGCCAATCGACAGCCAGGCGATCACTGCCCAGGACCTGAAACGGGCGCTGGCGGACATGGAAGCTTTCTTTGATGTCACGCCCGAAGACCTTGAACAGTTGATTCAAGCCAGTGAGTTGCATGCCAAACGGCGCAGTATCACTGAAGTCCTTAGCCGCAGAACCTGACACCCTACAGAACCCTTCAGGAGCGAGCAGGCTCGCTCCTGAAGGTTCGAGTCAAGCCGCAGATAATTGCTTGGCCGGTACTGCCAGGCTCACCGCCCGCACTGATGCACCGGCACTCAACCCCAGCGTTTTTGCGGTCTGCGCATCGACAATCAACGTGCCCGCCGCCACCCGCGCCGGTGCTGCGGTAATCCGGCACTCGGCAAACTGGCGGTTGTGAATCAGGTAAGTCGCCGCCTGTTCTCCGGGGGTGCCAATGCTCAGTTGCAGCACCTGACTGTCACGCACCGCGCGGATGTCGGCGGTGGCGCATTCAATCAGCGGCCCGCCGTCGAAAATGTCGATGTAGTCACGGTGTTCGAATCCTTCCGCCTGTAGCATGCCCAGCGCCGGCTCGGTGTTGGGATGGACGCGGCCAATCACCGAACGCGCCGCTTCCGGCAACAGACAGGTCGGCAGCGGAAACTTGGGCATCAGTTCCGCGATGAAGGTCTTGTTGCCCAGGCCGGTGAGGTAATCGGCATCGGCAAAATCCATCTTGAAAAAGTGCCGCCCCAGCCCTTCCCAGAACGGTGAAATGCCCGCTTCGTCCGAGTAGCCGCGCATCTCTGCAATGACCTTGTCGCCGAAGTGCTGACGGAACTCTGCGAGAAACAGGAACCGCGCCTTCGACAACAAGCGCCCGTTCAGCCCGCTGCGATGATCGGCGTGCAGGAACAATGAGCACAACTCCGATTGCCCGGTCATGTCGTTACCCAGGAACAGGGTCGGCAGTTGTTGATTGATCCCGAGGTTTTTCGAGGCTGCGACAAACAAGCCCATTCGATAGTTGTACCAGGGCTCGCGCAGGCCGACGGCACCGGCCAATGCGCAAATACCGATCGCTTCTTGCTGGTCGTTCTCCAGCACAAACAGGTAGTCGGCATCGGCACGCTCGGCGTCGCCGGCAAAGGTTTTCGCGGCCCATTCCAGACGCTGGCGCAAACGCGGCGCATCGGCAGGCAAGGTGGTCAAACCGGTCCCGGCGCTATGAGCCAGGGCCAGGAGTGCCGGCAGGTCAGCCGGTGTGGCGGGACGGACGATCATCGCACTTGCTCCTTGGCAGTCAGGTGTTTGGGCAGGAATACTTCGGCCAACATGCAGCGGGCACTGCCGCCGCCAATGCGTTCGATGGTGTCGATGTTCACTGGCAGCGGCGTGGTGTGGGCTTCAATCAACCGACGCTGGCGGGTGTCCAACGCTTGCCAGGCGGTACGTGACATCACCAGCACGGGGTCGCCCGCACTGCTTTGAACTTCCAGCATGTTGCCGGCAAAGGATTCCAACTGGCTCCAGTTCAGCGCGATGACTTGCTTGCCGCTGTCTTCCAGCCGCGAGCGCAGGGCCAGGCGTTCGCTCGGGTTCGTGACCGATGCCAGGCAGGCAATGGCCAGCCGCGTACCGACGCTCATCATCACGTTAGTGTGGTAAATCGCGACGCCCTGACGGTCTTCTGCCGTGAACGCGCACAGCTCGTAACCCAGATGGTTGACCACCTGATCCAGCGCCCGGGCGTGGGTGCGGGTGGAATAGCCGGCGTAGCAAATCCGCTGCTGACGATCCAGCACCATGCTGCCGGTGCCTTCAAGGAAGACTTCCTGTTGTTCGAGGCTGGAAAGGTCCAACAACTGCTCGACCCGGTACTCGTCGCGCAGCCAGTCGAGCACACCTTTATCCCGCTCCAGGCGCCGGTTGTGGCCCTGCATCGGATACAGCACCAACGTGCCGTCGGGGTGGCTGCTCCACCAGTTGTTGGGAAAGATCGAGTCTGGCGTGTGCGGGGCTTCAAGGTCGTTGTGCACAAGGACCTCGACGCCTTGCCCGCGCAGTGCGGCAACGTAGCCGTCGAATTCTTGCAGGGCCTTGAGCTGAACGTCTTCGGACACGGCTGCCGGGCGCTGAAAACGGTTGTTCGCCGCCGTGTCCTGATTGAAAGAGAAACGTGTCGGGCGAATCATCAAAACGGTATTGGTGGTTTGCATGGGCACAGATTCAATGAGGGTTGAGAGAGGCTCATTGTCTGTTTCGGGAGCGGGAAAACCCGGTTGATAACGGTTTTTAAGGTGATGGAAACGGCTGAAGATTTCGGCTCGTCCAGCCGATTCGGCAAACACCAAAAACCAAATGTGGGAGCGAGCCTGCTCGCGATTGCGGTGTATCAGTCACTAATGAATTGACTGATACACCGCTATCGCCGGCAAGCCGGTCTCGCTCCCACAGGGAACCGGGGTGTTTATTACTCCATCGTGGTCTTGACCATCGCCAGTTCCGGGTGGCTGACCAGTTTGTCGATGTGCAGCTCCGGGTCGTCGAACCAGACTTCGGTCAACACCCGGTAATGTTCCATGTCGCGGCAACGCATGCGCAGGCTGTAGTCGAACGCGCCGCTGATCAAGCGACATTCCAGCACCTGCGGGCAAGCACGGACCTTGGCTTCGAAGGCTTTTTGCGCCGCCCGCCCGCTCTGGTTCGACAGCGCCACCAACACCAGCAAAGACAGCCCAGGTGTCAGTTTTTTCTCATCGAGAATCGCTCCGTAACCGCGAATGACCCCGAGCTGTTCAAGCTTGCGCACCCGTTCCAGGCATGGCCTGGGGGTCAGGTGTACGCGCTCCGAAAGCTTTTGGTAAGTGATGCGCCCTTCATGGCGCAGCACTTCAATGATTGCCTGATCGATACGATCAAGCACGATCGACAGATCGCGGATGTCCGCCATGTACGTCTTGCCTCACTTCAAACGACCCGATAGGAATTGCTGCAAACGTTCACTGTTTGGCCGGTCGAGGATCGTCGCATCACCCTGCTCCTCGACCCGCCCCTGATGCAAGAACAACACCTGGCTTGACACCTGCCGGGCAAAGCCCATTTCATGGGTCACCATCAACATGGTCCGGCCTTCTTCCGCCAGTGCCTGAATCACCTTGAGCACTTCGCCGACCAACTCCGGATCAAGGGCCGAGGTCGGCTCGTCGAACAGCAGAATTTCCGGCTCCACCGCCAGCGCCCGGGCAATCGCCACCCGTTGCTGCTGGCCGCCGGAGAGAAACGCCGGGTATTGATCGGCGACCCGCTGCGGCAAGCCGACCTTGTCCAGATAAGCCCGTGCACTTTCCTCAGCCGCCTTGCGGCTGATGCCCAGCACCCGGCACGGCGCGAGCACGATGTTTTCCAGGACGGTCAGGTGACTCCACAAGTTGAAATGCTGGAACACCATCGCCAGGCGCGTGCGCAAACGCTGCAACTGTGCCGGATGGGCGACACGCATACCACCCGCGCCCGGGCGAGTGATGACCCGTTCGCCGTCGAGTTCGATGGCGCCCTCGTCCGCCCGTTCCAGAAAATTGATGCAGCGCAGCATCGTGCTTTTGCCTGAACCGCTGGCGCCGATCATGCTCACCACGTCCCCTGCCCGCGCATTCAACGAGACGCCCTTGAGCACTTCATTGTCACCAAAACGTTTATACAGATTTTCAACCGTGAGTTTGTACATGCAGACACCCCTGCAGCAGCACCCGATTCGGCGCTGCTCTGGATAAATGGATTAATGAGTCGGCCCGAGAAAGCTCAGCCAGCGCTTTTCCGCGAGGCGAAATGCGCCGACCAGGCCAAACGACAACGCGAGGTACAGCAGGCCGGCAATGCCGAACGCCTGAAAGGTCATGAAGGTCGCGGCGTTGGCGTCGCGGGCGACTTTGAGAATGTCCGGAATGGTTGCGGTGAACGCCACCGATGTCGCGTGCAGCATCAGAATCACTTCGTTGCTGTAATACGGCAGCGCACGGCGCAGCGCCGAGGGCAGGATCAGTCGCAGGTACAGGCGCCAGCCGCTCAAGCCATAAGCGTGGGCTGCCTCGATTTCACCGTAGGGAATGCTGCGGATCGCACCGGCAAAAATTTCCACGGTATAGGCGCAAGTGTTGAGGGTGAACGCGAGCAGCGTGCAATTCATCGCGTCGCGAAAGAACGCTTCGAGCAGCGGCTGCGAGCGCACCACCGCGATGCCGTAGATCCCGCTGTAGCAAATCAGCAGCTGGATATACAGCGGCGTACCGCGAAACACGTAGGTAAACAGCTGGACCGGCCAGCGCAGCAAGCCCCAGCGCGAGGTGCGCAGGATCGCCAACGGCAACGACAGGACAAACCCCATCGCGATGCTCGCCACCAGCAACCACAGGGTCATCGCCAGGCCAGTGAGGGTCTCGCCGTCGCTGAACAGAAAGGGTTTCCAGTATTCGGCAATCAACTCGATCATCGCGCCATCCCCCGTACGCCCTGGTTGTAACGTCGCTCCAACACACGCAAGGCGTAGTTCGACGCGCTGGTGATCAGCAGATAAAGCGCCCCCGCCATCAGCAGGAAATCGAGCATGTTGAAGGTGCTTTTACCGGCCTCCTGCGCGACCTTGACCAGGTCCGACAGGCCGATGATCGATACCAGCGCCGTGGCCTTGAGCAACACCAGCCAGTTGTTGCCCAGGCTCGGCAAGGCGAAACGCATCATTTGCGGAAACACCACGAAGCGAAACCGCTGCCAGCGGTTCAAACCGAAACACGCCGCGGCTTC
Organism: Pseudomonas sp. BF-RE-25; assembly: GCF_019956105.1. Taxonomy (NCBI): domain Bacteria; kingdom Pseudomonadati; phylum Pseudomonadota; class Gammaproteobacteria; order Pseudomonadales; family Pseudomonadaceae; genus Pseudomonas; species Pseudomonas sp. BF-RE-25. Next base: position 88,945 of record NZ_JAHBDB010000011.1, on the reverse strand, counting down.
CTGCTGTCCACGCGGCACGCTGAGGATCGCCCCGCGAAAGGTCTCGGTGAAATACGCGCCATAGATAAACCCGAGCGTGATAATCCCGGCCACGAACGGGTCGATTTCCATGTACGGCCAGCCCATCGCTTCGGTCAGGCTGCTCAGCCAGCCTTGCAGGCTGTAGAAAATCAGCAGCATCAGCACCAGGTCCGGCACACCGCGAATCAAGGTGGTGTAGAAGGTAGCCGGCAGGTTCAACAGCTTCAGCGGCGACAGCTTTGCCGCCGCGCCGAGCAACCCCAGCGCCATGCTCACCAGCAGCGAGAGCGCCGACAGTTTCAGCGTGACCCAGGTGCCGTGCAGCAACAATGGGCCATAGCCTTGCAGGGCCGAAACATCGAGCCCGATCAGATTCAGGAAGGAATTCACGCCAGTCACCTGTCTTGAGGCGCCCACGATGAAACACTGTACCGGTTCACGGCACAGTGTCTTGGGGCGCGAGGATCAGTTGTTGTAGAGGTCCAGATCGCCGAAATGCTTCTGCTGGATCTGTGCGTAGATGCCCTTGTCGTGCAGGGCCTTGATGGCGGCATTGAGCATGCCTTTGAGTTCTTCGTTGTCCTTGCGCACGCCGATGGCAATTTCCGACGGCACCAGCGGGTCGCTGATGCCTTCGCTGTTCTGGAAGTCAGCCCCTTGTGGGGATGTGAGGAAGCTCATCTGCGCTTGCAGCTTGTCCTGGATCGACGCATCGAGACGGCCATAAACCAGGTCGGCGTACACCTGATCCTGATTCTGATAAGCCCGCAGCTTCACGCCGCCCGGCCCCAGTTTGGCCTTGGCGTAGGTTTCCTGAATCGTGCCCTGCATGTAACCGATGGTCTTGCCCCGCAGCGACTCGGCGGTGGGCAGCAGCCCGGAGTCCTTGCGGGTGACGATGGCGGTCGGCCCGGCGTACAGACGGTCGGTGAAGTCGATCTGCTTTTTGCGCGGCTCGGTCACGGTCATCGACGATTCGATGGCGTCGAACTTGCCGGCCTTGAGGGCTGGAATCAGCCCGTCGAAATCATTGCTGACCCACACACAGGTCAGTTTCAGCTCGGCACAGATCGCGTTGCCCAGGTCCACGCCAAAGCCCTGCACGCCGCCATCGGCGGTGGTTGACTCAAAAGGCGGGTAGCTTGGGTTGACGCCGAATCGCAGCTCTTTCCATTCCTTGGCATGGGCGTTGGTGGTGCAGCACAGCAGCGCGAGTGTCGGCAAAGTCAGCCATTTGATATTCATCTTCTTGAGTCCCGATTTGTTTGGAGTTATCGCGGCCTGGCGAACCGGACCGCCTTTTTGGGCAGGAACAGAGAGTCGGTGCGGCGCGAGCCGCAACAGCGTTCTTATTGTTTTGTTCGAGGGGCCGCACGTTGCGGCCTCCAGCCTGAAACCCTCGGCACAGACGGCTTCAAAACCACGGCCAGAATGCCAACAGATAACCTGTTGCAGGTGTCGTAAGGGCCGCTCCAGACGCCCCGATTGCGCTGATAAGGCTGTTTTCACAGCCGATTCGGTCGTGAGCGCGGCCCGCGGTGGTCTTGAGAGGGAAATCCTTCAGCGCTATTACAAAAATGCACACAAGACCTGCACATATCCGGGTTGTACTAGGCAAATTTGCACTGTTACGATCCAGCATCGCTCGCGCGCGAGCTTCTCTATAAAGAACAATAAAAGCAGGGAGTTAGTGATGACTGCTCAGGTTTCATCGAAGTGGACTTCGTCCATGGATGCCACGCAAAACGACGTGCTGGCCGAGGTTCGCAACCATATCGGTCACCTGACCCTCAACCGCCCCGCCGGCCTCAACGCCATTACCCTCGACATGGTGCGCAATCTGCAGCGTCAGCTCGACGCCTGGGCGCAGGATTCGAACATTCACGCGGTGGTCTTGCGCGGTGCCGGCGAAAAAGCCTTTTGTGCCGGCGGCGACATCCGCTCGCTGTATGACAGCTTCAAAAACGGCGACACCCTGCACGAAGACTTCTTCGTCGAGGAATACGCCCTCGACCTCGCGATTCACCATTACCGCAAACCGGTTCTCGCCCTGATGGACGGCTTCGTCCTGGGTGGCGGCATGGGCCTGGTGCAAGGCGCCGATCTGCGCGTGGTCACCGAGAAAAGCCGCCTGGCGATGCCGGAAGTGGCCATCGGTTATTTCCCGGACGTCGGTGGCAGCTACTTCCTGCCGCGCATCCCCGGTGAACTGGGGATCTACCTGGGCGTCAGCGGCGTGCAGATCCGTGCGGCGGATGCGCTCTATTGCGGCCTGGCCGACTGGTATCTGGACAGCAGCAAACTGGCCACGCTGGACGAAAAACTCGATCATCTGGAATGGCACGACACGCCGCTCAAGGAGCTGCAAGGCCTGCTGGCCCGACTCGCCGTGCAGCAACTGCCGGACGCGCCATTGGAAGCACTGCGCCCGGCTATCGATCACTTCTTCGCCCTGCCCGATGTGCCGGGTATTGTTGAACAATTGCGCAACGTCACGGTTGCCGACAGCCATGAATGGGCGACCACCACCGCCGACCTGCTGCAAAGCCGTTCACCGCTGGCCATGGGCGTGACCCTGGAAATGCTGCGCCGCGGTCGGCACCTGAGTCTGGAAGACTGTTTTGCCCTGGAGCTGCACCTGGACCGTCAGTGGTTCGAGCGCGGCGACCTGATTGAAGGCGTGCGCGCCTTGCTGATCGACAAAGACAAGACCCCGCGCTGGAACCCGCCGACCTTGCAGGCGCTGGACGCCGCACATGTCGCGAGTTTTTTCACAGGGTTTGACCGGAGCGGGAGCTGAGCCATGCACGATATCGAATTGAGCGAAGAGCAAGTCATGATCCGCGACATGGCCCGGGACTTTGCCCGCGGCGAAATCGCGCCCCACGCGCAAGCCTGGGAAAAGGCCGGCTGGATCGACGACGGTCTGGTGGCGAAGATGGGCGAGCTGGGGCTGCTGGGCATGGTGGTGCCCGAGGAATGGGGCGGCACTTATGTCGATTACGTCGCCTACGCCCTGGCGGTGGAAGAGATTTCCGCTGGAGACGGCGCCACGGGTGCACTGATGAGCATCCACAATTCCGTGGGTTGCGGGCCGGTCATGAACTACGGCACCGACGAACAGAAACAGACCTGGTTGCCGGATCTGGCCAGCGGCAAGGCCATCGGCTGCTTCTGCCTGACCGAGCCGCAAGCCGGTTCCGAGGCGCATAACCTGCGCACCCGCGCCGAACTGCGCGACGGCCAGTGGGTGATCAACGGCGCCAAGCAATTCGTCAGCAACGGTAAACGGGCGAAACTGGCGATTGTGTTTGCAGTGACCGATCCGGACCTGGGCAAGCGTGGTATCTCGGCGTTTCTGGTGCCGACCGATACTGCCGGTTTCATCGTTGATCGCACTGAACACAAGATGGGCATTCGCGCGTCCGACACCTGCGCAGTGACCCTGAGCAACTGCACCATCCCCGAAGCCAATCTGTTGGGTGAACGCGGTAAAGGCCTGGCCATCGCCCTCTCCAACCTCGAAGGCGGACGCATCGGCATCGCCGCGCAGGCCTTGGGCATCGCGCGTGCCGCGTTCGAAGCGGCACTGGCCTACTCCCGTGATCGCGTGCAGTTCGCCAAGCCGATCATCGAGCACCAGAGCATCGCCAATATGCTGGCCGACATGCACATGCAACTCAACGCTGCACGGTTGATGATCCTGCATGCCGCGCGGTTGCGCAGTGCGGGCAAGCCATGTCTGTCGGAAGCTTCGCAGGCCAAGCTGTTTGCCTCGGAAATGGCTGAGAAGGTCTGTTCGTCAGCGATGCAGATCCATGGCGGGTACGGGTATCTGGAGGATTACCCGGTGGAGCGTTACTACCGGGATGCGCGGATCACGCAGATTTATGAAGGATCGAGCGAGATTCAGCGGATGGTGATTGCCCGAGAGTTGAAAAATTATCTGGTGTGACACCGTGTAGGAGCGAGCTTGCTCGCGAGGGTCGTCAACGATGACGCGGGGAACCTGAAACACCGCGGTGCTCTCAGGTTTTTCGCGAGCAGGCTCGCTCCTACAGTTGATCTCTGGTGTTCATGAGATCCCCTGCTCGCGAAGGCGTTATTGGTTTAAACCACAGACGTTGTGGCACGTACGGTCTGAATTGCCACGCTCAAATCGGGTTCGCTGGACGGCATTTCCTGCACCGCGAAGAACACCGATGTCGTGCCGTCTTCCTCGATCACAACGGTTCGTCGGGTCACCAACAAGGCTGTGTTGGGGGTTTGCGGCCAATAGACGATGTCGTCTTTCATGGGCTCGTTGGCCAGAACATAACCTTGGGGAACGTGCGATACCGGCGTACCGCACTGGGCGTGCACAAAATGACAAATGCTCATGTAAACCTCGAATAAAGTGATTGAGCCTGAAACGACGGCTTCGTCCTGAAGCCTCGGTTAGCGTCCGGGCAAATTCACCATAGTCGAGGTACATGGGAGCGGATACGGGCGGAGTGATGGCCCTGCTTCGCTGAATTCTTTCAATGCATTTCAAGGACGCTGAAAAAGCATCGCGAGCAGGCTCACTCCCACACTTGACCGCATTTCTCCTGAAGAAACCTGGTCGAATGTGGGAGCGAGCCTGCTCGCGATGGCGTCCGTCAGGACACCGCATTACTTACCGACGAACTCCGCCTCACGCTTGGCAATAAACGCCGCCATCCCTTCCTTCTGATCCTGCGTCGCAAACGCTGCATGGAACACCCGACGCTCAAAGCGCACGCCCTCCGAAAGGCTCACTTCGAAGGCTCGGTTGACGCTTTCCTTGACCATCATCGCAATCGGCAACGACTTCTTGGCGATCAGCGCGGCGACTTTCAGCGCTTCTTCCAGCAACTCATCCGCCGGAACGATTCGCGCGACGATCCCGCAACGCTCTGCTTCCACGGCATCGATCAAACGCCCGCTCAGGCACATTTCCATCGCCTTGGCCTTACCGACGGCGCGAGTCAGGCGCTGGGTGCCGCCCATGCCCGGCAGCACGCCGAGGTTGATCTCCGGTTGGCCGAACTTCGCGTTGTCCCCGGCGAGGATGAAGTCGCACATCAACGCCAGTTCACAACCACCGCCCAGGGCAAACCCGTTCACAGCAGCGATGATCGGCTTGCGGCGGTTGGCCACGCGGTCGCTGTCGCTGAACAGATCGTCGAGGTAGATCTGCGGGTAGGTCAGCTCAGCCATTTCCTTGATGTCGGCACCGGCGGCGAAGGCTTTTTTCGAGCCGGTCAGCACGATGCAACCGATGTTCGAATCAGCTTCCAGGCCATCGAGGGCGTGGTTCAGTTCGCTGACGATCTGCGCGTTCAACGCGTTCAGCGCCTGCGGACGGTTCAGGGTGATCAGGCCGACACGGCCGTGGGTTTCCAGCAAAATCGTTTCGTAACTCACAATGGACTCCTTCTTAAAGACTGCGCGAAATGACCATGCGCTGAATATCGCTGGTGCCTTCGTAGATCTGGCATACCCGCACGTCGCGGTAGATCCGCTCCAGCGGGAAGTCGTTCAGGTAACCGTAACCGCCGAGGGTTTGCAATGCGGCAGAGCAGACCTTTTCGGCCATTTCCGAGGCAAACAGCTTGGCCATGGACGCTTCGACCAACGCCGGTTTGCCGCTGTCACGCAGCGCGGCGGCGTAATGCACCATTTGCCGGGCGACGGCGATCTGGGTCGCCATGTCCGCGAGGCGGAACGCGACGGCCTGATGCTCGATGATCGGTTTGCCGAAACTCTCGCGCTCACGGGCGTAATCCCGCGCCGCTTCAAACGCGGCTCGGGCCATGCCCACCGATTGCGAAGCGATACCGACGCGGCCGCCTTCGAGGTTGGCCAGGGCAATTCGATAGCCTTCACCCTCCTCGCCCAAGCGGTTGGCCACCGGCACCTTCACGTCTTCGAACAGAATCTGGCAGGTGTCGGACGCATGCTGGCCGAGTTTGTCTTCGACGCGGGCGACTTTGTAGCCCGGTGAATCGGTGGGCACGATCAGTGCGGTGATCCCGCGTTTGCCGGCGCTCGGGTCCGTCACTGCGAACACGATCACCACACCGGCGTTCTGCCCGGAGGTGATGAACTGTTTGCAACCGTTCAGGACGTAATGATCGCCTTCCAGGCGCGCACGGGTTTTCAGGCCGCTGGCATCGGAGCCAGCCTGCGGTTCGGTCAGGGCGAAAGCGCCAAGCATTGCACCGCTGGCCAACGGTTTGAGAAAGCGTTCTTTCTGGTCGTCGTTGCCGTAGTTCAGGATCGGCACGCAACCGACCGAGTTGTGCACGCTCATGATGGTCGAGCAGGCGCCGTCGCCGGCGGCGATTTCTTCCAGGGCCATGGCGTAGGCCAGGTAACCGGTGTCGCACCCGCCCCACTGTTCGGGCACCAGCATGCCGAAGAAGCCCAGTTCAGCCATTTCGCCGATGGCTTCCTTGGGGAAGCGGTGCTCACGGTCCCATTCGGCGGCGAACGGTTTCAGGCGTTCCTGGGCAAACTGCCGGGCCGCTTCGCTGATCTGCAGTTGTTCGTCATTGGGAATCATGACCAGTCCTTAAAAAAAGAATCGCATTCCCTGTAGGAGCGAGCTTGCTCGCGAAGAACTTCAGGGCACCGCGTTTATCCGGGCAGCCCTCGTCATCGTTAACGTCCATCGCGAGCAGGCTCGCTCCTACAGGGTTTTGCGTTGGTTTCAGTACAGGCATTCCACGGCCATCGCCGTGGCTTCGCCGCCGCCGATGCAGATCGCTGCAACGCCGCGCTTCAGGCCTTTCTGGCGCAGGGCCGAGAGCAGGGTCACGAGGATCCGCGCGCCGGACGCACCGATCGGGTGGCCCAAGGCGCACGCGCCGCCGTGCACGTTGAGTTTCGCGTGGGGGATTTCCAGATGGGTCATCGCTGCCATGCCGACCACGGCGAAGGCTTCGTTGACTTCCACCAGGTCCACGTCATTCAACGACCAGCCGGTTTTCTTCATCAGCCGCTTGATCGCGCCTATCGGTGCCACCGGGAACAGGCCCGGCGTGTCGGCGAATGCCGCGTGACCATGGATCACAGCCAGCGATTTCAGGCCGCGCTTGTCCGCTTCGGAACGACGCATCAGCACCAGCGCCGCCGCACCGTCGGAAATCGAACTGGAGTTGGCCGCCGTCACCGTGCCGCCTTCGCGGAAGGCCGGTTTCAGCGAGGCAATCTTGTCCAGTTTGGCTTTCGGCGGCTGCTCGTCGTTGCTGATGACGACTTGCTCTTTGCCGACGGTCACGGTCAACGGCACGATCTCGTCCTTGAAGCTGCCGTCCTTGATCGCCTGCTGCGCGCGGGTGGTCGAAGCGATGGCAAACGCATCCTGAGCTTCGCGGCTGAAGCCGTTGGTTTCAGCGCAGTCCTCAGCGAAAGTGCCCATCAGGCGGCCCTTGTCGTAGGCGTCTTCCAGGCCGTCGAGGAACATGGAATCGAGCACACGGCCATGGCCCATGCGATAACCGCTGCGGGCGCGGTCCAGCAGGTATGGCGCGTTGGACATGCTTTCCATGCCGCCCGCCACCACCACATCGGCGCTGCCGGCGAGCAGCATGTCATGGGCCAGGATGGCCGCTTCCATACCGGAACCGCACATCTTGTTCAGGGTGGTGCAGCGGGTCGATTTATCCAGCCCGGCGCCCAGTGCGGCCTGGCGCGCCGGCGCCTGGCCGAGGCCGGCGGGCAGCACGCAGCCAAACAGCACTTCTTCAACCGCGTCCGGCGCCACACCGGCGCGTTCAACGGCGGCGCGAATCGCGGCGGCACCCAATTGCGGTGCAGTCAGGCTTTTCAGTTCGCCCTGGAAACCGCCCATCGGGGTACGGACGGCGCTGACGATAACGATTGGATCGTGGGAAAGGGTCATGACAAATCCTCCTTACTTGGCGGCCATGCGCAAGGCACCGTCGAGACGGATCACCTCGCCATTGAGCATGCTGTTATCAATGATATGCCTGACCAGCTGCGCGTACTCGGCCGGTTTGCCCAAACGTGGTGGAAACGGCACGCCAGCGGCAAGGGAATCGCGGACTTCCGGGGTCATGCCGGCCATCATCGGCGTCTCGAAAATCCCTGGGGCGATGGTCATCACACGGATACCGAAGCGCGCCAGTTCACGAGCCGCCGGCAAGGTCAGGCTGACAATCGCGCCTTTCGATGCCGCATAGGCCGCCTGGCCAATCTGGCCGTCATAGGCTGCGGCGGAAGCCGTGTTGATGATCACACCGCGCTCGCCATCGGCATCCGGCTCGGTTTCGGCGATGGCCGCCGACGCCAGACGCAGCATGTTGAAGCTGCCGATCAGGTTGACGTTGATCACCTGGCTGAAACTGGCCAGTGCATGCGGACCGTTTTTGCCGAGGATCTTCTCGCCACGCACGATGCCGGCGCAGTTGACCAGACCGTTCAGGCCACCGAAGGCTTTGACCGTGGCCTGCACCGCCGCTTCCGCCGCCGCTTCGTTGCTGATGTCCGCGACCACGCTTTGCGCGCCAAGACGTTCAGCCTGGGCCGCGACCGCTTCGGCGTTCATGTCCACCAGCATCACTTTGGCGCCGGCCGCGACCAGCATTTCAGCCGTGGCCGCGCCGAGCCCGGAGGCACCGCCGGTGACGAGAAAAACCTTGTTTTCGATCTGCATCATTGTTTCCTTGGATTCAAGCTGAAACGTTCTTCGCTGCGGCCTCTTGAGCCTTGGCGATTTCCTGGTTGCGCAAGATAAAGCGCTGCAATTTGCCGCTTGGGGTTTTCGGCAACTCGCTGACAAATTCGATTTCACGTGGGTAAGAGTGCGCGGCCAGACGTTTGCGCACATGTTGGCGCAGCTCTTCGGCCAGCTCCGGCGCGGCGCGGTATTGCGCGCTGAGCACGACGAAGGCTTTGACCAGTTCGGTGCGCTCCGGATCGGGTTTGCCGACCACGGCGGCTTCGACGACGGCCGGGTGTTCGATCAACGCACTTTCGACGTCGAACGGGCCGACGCGGTAGCCGGAGGTGGTGATCACGTCGTCACTGCGGCCGACGAAGCTGATGCTGCCGTCCGGGTTCCACTCGACGGTGTCGCCGCTCAGGTAATAGTTGCCGACGAAGGCTTTGGTCGGTGCGCCTTCGTAGCCGTTGAACCAGCACATTGGCGACTGAGTGCGGTCGATGGCGAGGATGCCGGGTTGGCCGACACCCAGTTCCTTGTACTCCTCGTCCAGCACCACGATACGGTGGCCCGGCGAAGCAAAACCGGCGGCGCCCATGTGGATCGGATGATCGAGGCCGTGGTGGTTGCACAGGACCATGCCCAATTCGGTCTGGCCGTAATGGTCGTGAATGACCACGCCGAGGTTGTCGGCAAACCAGCGGATCACTTCCGGGTTCAACGGCTCGCCGGCGCTGCTGACGATGCGCAGCTTGCCTTTGATCGACTTGGCAAACTCATCGCCACCGGCGATCAACAGACGATAGGCGGTTGGAGAGCCAGTGAGGTTGGTGATCCCGTATTTGTTGATCACCCGGCAGGTGCTTTCGAGGGTGAACGGGCCATCGTAAAAGGTGATCGGATGCCCCATCGCCATCGGCCCGGTGACGCCGAAATAGATGCCGTAGGCCCAACCCGGATCGGCGACGTTCCAGAAAGCGTCTTCAGGGCGCAGGTCCACGGCGTCGCGGGTGTAGCTCTCGAACGCGACGATTGCCTTGAGCGGCACCGACAGCGCTTTCGACGGGCCGGTGGTGCCAGAGGTGAACATCAGCAGGAATGGGTCTTCGCCGGTCAGCAGCACCGGTTCGCAATCAGCGGAATAGTTGGCCAGTTCGGCCCAGAAGCTGAAATCACCACGGACGATGCCCTGGCCTTTTGCACCACCGACGGTGACGATGGTCGGGCAATCGGCGACTTCAGCGAGTTTGGAGCGATTGACTGCGTCGGTCACCACCACTTTGGCGCCGGAGCTGCTCAAGCGGTGTTCGATGGCCTTGGGACCGAACGCGGTGAACAGCGGCTGATACACCGCGCCGATGCGCCAGGTGGCGAACACGGTGATCAACAATTCGATATTGCGCGGCAGCAGGCCGGCGACCTTGTCGCCTTTCTTTACGCCCTGCGCCAGCAGGAAATTGGCGAAACGTGCAGCCTTGTCCTGCAAGTCGCTGAAGGTGTACGTAGAGCTGGAACCGTCGCGACCTTCCCAGAACAGCGCGATGCGACCTGGCAACGCATGCCGGTCGCAACACTCGACACAGGCATTGAGGGCCGTCAGGTTACCCGCGAGTGCGGCGTCGACGGTGTGCTGATAATTGAACTGTGACGTGGCAGACAAGTAATCGCGCATTGCCAGAATCCCTCGGTATTTTTATTAGGTTGGGGGAAGCGTAACCAACAGGGAAATACTCGCTCTGCGCGGGGGGTGGGGCAATGGTCAAAGCTATCAAGTTGTCTGACTGGTTTGGCCAAGATCCAATAGATGTGGCGCCTGGTTTGACGCGTTCGCGGGCAAGCCTCGCTCCTACAGGGGATCGCATTTCTCTGTAGGAGCGAGGCTTGCCCGCGAAGAGGTCAGCTGCATCAATACAAAATCAGGATCAGTCGGCCTCGGTCAGAATCAAACTCCGATAATGCCCCGGATTCGACCCCGACCATTTGCGAAACGCCTTGTAGAACGAGCTCGCATCGGCAAACCCCAGCCGCGTGGCGATTTCGGCGAAGCTGATACTTGGCTCCGCCAGCCAGACAATGGCCAGTTCCTTGCGCACGCTGTCCTTGAGGCCTTGATAAGTCTGCCCCTCCTCCGCCAGCCGCCGCCGCAAGGTCGAGGCCGACATGCACAGTTGCTGTGCCAGAGGTTCGGTCTCAGGCCACTGCTCGGCGGGCAATTGCCGCAAATCGTGCTTGATCCGACTCGCCAGACTCTCCGGGTCGCGGTACTTGACCAGAATATTGGCCGGCGCATGGGCCAGGAAGCGCTTGAGTTCTTCCGCGCTGCGCTTGATCGGCAGATCCAGGCAATCGGCCGAAAAAATCATTCGGGTGCGCGGCCGGTCGAAACGCAGGTTTTCGGAAAACATCACCTGATAGTCATCGCAAAAGTCCGGCGCCGGGCAGCGCAACTCGATGGCCAGAATCGGAATCCGCCGCCCGGCCAGCCAACACGCAACACCGTGAACGATCATCCAGTAGGTGAAATAGGTGAACGCGCGGCGAGGGTCCTGGTCGTCTTCCAGCAGGACGATTTCCGCGAGACTTTGCTGACGAACCAGCTGCGCGGGCAGGTATTCGAGCATCAACGACAAAAACCCCAGCCCCGAAGTCAGGCCGGCGGCCAGGCTCGGCTGGACCATCGAGCAGCGACACAGAAACTCCAGGCTGCCGGATTTGAGCTTGCGCGGGTCCATGCCAAAAAATTCATCGTCGCCACGCCGGGCCAGCAACCGCCACAAACGCGCATAGGCCGTGGCCGGGACGCGGGCAACGGCGGACTCCAGCAGCGCCGGATCGATACCGACCTTGTTCAACACCTCATCGGTGGCCGCGCCAGGGGCGCAACTTTGCAACAGCGCTTCACGCACCAGTTGAATGGAAATGGTGTCTTTTTCCGACATTGCGCGGGGTGTGCCCTGTTGTTTGAGTGGTGGCATCTTAGCGCAGATCCTGTGGGAGCGAGCCTGCTCGCGAAGAGGCCAAATCAGTCGACATTGATGCCGCCTGACATACCGCAATCGCGAGCAGGCTCGCTCCCACAGGGTGATGTGGGTGATGTGGGTGATGTTGAGGGTTGTTCAGGTTAGGTTCAGGTAAATGTCAACTATTGGCATTTGGGAATGAGTGTCATTATGTTACAAATTAGCACCCTATCTATTTCCACGACGGTGCTGAATGCTTGTTCCTTTTCTGATCATGCTGCGCGAAGGCATCGAGGCCGCATTGATCGTCGGCATCATCGCCAGCTACCTCAAGCAAACCGGTCGTGGCCAGTGGATGCCAGCCGTTTGGATAGGTGTGTTTCTCGCTACGGCACTGGCCCTGCTGGTGGGCGGCGGTCTGGAACTGGTCAGCGCTGAGTTCCCGCAGAAACAACAGGAACTGTTTGAAGGTGTGGTCGGCCTGGTGGCGGTCGGCATCCTCAGTTCCATGGTGTTCTGGATGCGCAAGGTGGCGCGTTCGATCAAGCATTCGCTGCACGTCTCCCTCGATCAGGCGCTGACTGGCTCTAAGCATCAGGTCACGGCGCTGATCGCCATGGTGTTTTTCGCCGTCGCTCGGGAAGGCCTGGAAACGGTGTTTTTCCTGCTCGCGGTGTTCCAGCAAAGCGAAGGCCCGGCGGCACCGATTGGCGCCCTACTCGGCCTGATTCTGGCGATCATCGTTGGCTTCCTCATTTACACCGGCAGTATGCGTCTGAACCTCGGCGCGTTCTTTCGCTGGACCGGGCTGTTCATCCTCGTGGTCGCGGCCGGCATTCTCGCCAACTCGGTACAGGCGCTGCATGAAGCCGGGATCTGGAATCACCTGCAAACCGTGCTGTTCGACTTCAGCGCCACGCTGCCAATGGACGGACCGCTGGGCTCGGTGCTGGCCGGGATGTTCGGCTACCAGGACGCGCCCACCGTCAGCACCCTCGGCGCTTATCTGATTTACCTGGTGGTGGCGCTGGTGATGTTTTTTCTCCCGGCGCCACCTGCCCTCCGTAGGAGCGAGCCCGCTCGCGATGGTCGTTAACGTTAACGCGTGAAACCAGATGCCCAGCGGCGCCTGTGGCTTTTTCGCGAGCAGGCTCGCTCCTACAGGGGCGTACGCCAATGCATTTTTTCCAGTCAGTAAGGGCACCCATGTCAAATCAAGCCCCTCCTCAGGCCTCCCCTCCCCGTGCCTTGCGCTGGGCGGTGGCCGGTTCGGTGATCGTGATGATCGCCGCCGGCGGCCTGTTCTACTACGCCTCGAAAATGGCCTCGGCCAAACGCCAGGCCAACCATGACGAAGTGCTGGTGACCATTCACCCCCACAGCTGCGAACCGAACGCGTTGACGGTGCCGGCCGGTCGCGCCAGTTTCCGCATCGTCAACCGTTCGGATCGCGCCGTTGAATGGGAAATCCTTGACGGCGTGCTGGTGGTCGAAGAACGGGAAAACATCGCGCCTGGCCTGAGTCAGGTGATCAACGCCAACCTGTTGCCCGGCGATTACGCGATCACCTGCGGCCTGCTGAGCAACCCGCGTGGCACGTTGCACGTGACATCCACCGCGGCGTCCGATGCCGCGGCCAAAGCCAAGCCGTCGATGGTGGCTTTCGTCGGGCCGTTGTCGGAATTCCGCGTTTACCTGAGCAGCCAGAGCACCGCGCTCATCAAAGCCGTCACCGCGCTTGAACAAGCCATCGAAGCCGGTGAACTGAGTCAGGCGCAAGCGTTGTACGTCCCGGCGCGCAGTGCCTACCAACGCATTGCCCCGGCCACGCAACGCCTGGCGGAACTGGACAACACCATCAACGCCCGTGCCGATTACTTTGAAAAGCGCGAGCAGGACCCCGGCTTCGCGGGCTTCCATCGCCTGGAATATGCGTTGTTCCAGCAACGCAACCTCGACGGCCTGACACCGGTAGCCCAACAGCTGCTGACCGACGTCACCACGCTCAAGCAACAACTGCTCGCGCAATCGCTGCCCCCGGAACAACTGGTCAGCATCGTGGTGCGCAACCTCAATAACCTCGGCGATGTACGCGCCAGCAGCGGTGAAGAAGAACGCTACAGCCACACCGACTTGAACGGTTTCGCCGGCAACCTCGAAGCTGCCCGCAAAGTCGTCGACCTGTTGCGTCCGCTGCTGACCAAGTCCGCCGCCGAACTGCTGCCAACCATCGACAGCGCTGTCGCCAGCCTTGATGCCGAACTCAACGGTTTCAAGGTCAAGGACGGCTTTGCGAGCTACGACACGGTCGGCGCCACACAACGCAAACAGATCGCCGACAAGGCCAAGGCACTGGCCGATGCACTCGATGGAATCGATCCCGCCCTTGGCCTTTCCGGCCTGTAGCAGAAGACGACATTCAGATGAACGATTCAGAGCAATTCAACTTCCAGCGTCGCCGGGTATTGATGGGCATGGGCGCCACCGGTGTGGCGTTGGCCGCTTCGGCATTGAGCTGCCCGGCCATGGCCGCCAGCCCGGCGCAAGTCACCGAAGCACCGAGCAGCGACCGGACCGAAGACCACCACGACTTCCACGGCCAGCACCAAAGCGGCATCGTCACCCCGCGCCCGGCGTCGGGCATGTTGGTGTCGTTTGATGTGTTGGCCAGTGACCGCGAAGACCTCGAACGGCTGTTCCGCACGCTCAATGAGCGCATCGCGTTCCTGATGAAGGGCGGCCCGGTGGCGCAGGTCGATCCAAAACTGCCTCCGGTGGATTCAGGGATTCTTGGCCCGGTGGTCACACCGGACAACCTGACCATCACCGTCTCGGTGGGTGAATCGTTGTTCGACGAACGCTTCGGCCTGGCCAACGCCAAACCGAAACGGCTCAGCCGCATGGTCGGTTTCCCCAACGATGCGCTGGAAGCCGATTGCTGCCACGGCGACCTGAGTTTGCAGTTCTGCTCCAACACCACCGATACCAACATCCACGCCCTGCGCGACATCGTGAAAAACCTGCCGGACTTGTTGCTGGTGCGCTGGAAACAGGAAGGCAGCGTACCGCCCCAGGCACCGGCGAAACCCGGTGTGCCGGCGCAGAGTGCGCGTAACTTTCTGGGCTTTCGCGATGGCTCGGCCAACCCCGACTCCAATGACGCCAAGGCCATGGATCGCATCGTCTGGGTCCAGCCCGGCAGCGACGAACCGGCGTGGGCCATCAATGGCAGCTATCAAGCGGTGCGGATCATCCGCAATTTCGTTGAGCGCTGGGACCGCACGCCGTTGCAGGAACAGGAAAGCATTCTCGGCCGGGTCAAAAGCACCGGCGCGCCCATGGGCGGTGCCCACGAAACCGAGGTTCCGGATTACGCCAAGGACCCGGAAGGCAAGCTGACCAAGCTCGACGCGCACATCCGTCTGGCCAACCCGCGCACCGCCGCGAGTCAGGCCAACCTGATCCTGCGCCGGCCGTTCAACTACTCAAACGGCGTGAACAAGAACGGTCAGCTGGACATGGGCTTGCTGTTCATCTGCTACCAGGCTGACCTGGAAAAAGGCTTCATCACCGTGCAAACCCGCCTCAACGGCGAGCCGCTCGAGGAGTACCTCAAGCCGGTCGGCGGCGGGTACTTCTTCACCCTGCCGGGTGTGACGGGCGACCAGGATTTCATCGGCCGCTCGCTGCTCAACGCCACACAAACAAAAGCCACCGCCTAACCAACCCCCAACACGGAACCGTCCCATGAAAAAGTCGCCACTCGCGTTATTGCTGACCCTTGGTTTGCTCAACACCCCGTTTTCGGCTTTCGCGGCGACGGCGCCGCTGGAACTGGTGGGGCCGATTTCGGATTACAAGATCTACGTCACCGAGCAACTGGACGAACTGGCCAGCCACACTCAGAAATTCACCGATGCGGTGAAGAAAGGTGATCTGGCCACCGCGCAAAAACTCTACGCGCCGACCCGGGTTTACTACGAATCGATCGAGCCGATTGCCGAGCTGTTCAGTGACCTCGATGCGTCCATCGACTCCCGTGTCGACGACCACGAAAAAGGCGTGAAAGCCGAAGACTTCACCGGTTTCCACCGCATCGAATACTCGCTGTTCTCCGAGAAGAGCACCAAGGGCCTGGGCGAACTGGCCGATGGCTTGAACAAAGACGTCAAGGACCTGCAAACCCGCGTGGCCGGCCTGACCTTCCCGCCTGAAAAAGTGGTGGGCGGCGCGGCGGCGCTGCTGGAAGAAGTCGCCGCCACCAAGATCTCCGGCGAAGAGGATCGTTACAGCCACACCGACCTCTATGACTTCCAGGGCAACATCGACGGCGCCAAGAAAATCGTCGACCTGTTCCGTCCGCAGATCGAGAAGCAGGACGCGGCGTTCATTGCCAAGGTCGACAAAAACTTTGCCACGGTGAACAAGACGCTGGCGAAGTACAAAACCAAGGATGGCGGTTTTGAGACCTATGACAAAGTGAAAGACAACGACCGTAAAGCCCTGGTCGGGCCGGTGAATACCTTGGCTGAGGATTTGTCGACGCTGCGTGGAAAACTGGGTTTGAACTGAAGTTTTTTCGCGCCGGGAAGGACTTCATCGCAGGCAAGCCCGCTCACACAGGGGCTAGCGGCGATCTTGAGAATTGCGGGTTTCCTGCACGGTCACTGTGGCTGTTGTCCCGGCCCGCAATTTGTCCTTGCCGGCATAGTCAGCGTCAATTCTGATCCGCACCGGCACCCGTTGCGCCAGCTTGACCCAGGTGTAACTCGGGTTGATGTTGGCCAACAGGCGGCCGCCCGGCAGGTTCTCGCGGTCGGCGATGGCGAAGGCAATGCTTTGTACCGTGCCGCCGAAGGTTTCGCCGCTCATCAATTCGATCCTGACCCGATCACCCTCCTCGATTCTCGGCAGCTTGGTTTCTTCGAAATAGCCGCTGACATAAAACGAGTCGCTGTCCACCAACGCCAACAATGCGCCCCCGGCCGCGGCATAGTCGCCCTGTCGGGTCAGCAGGTTGGTGACGTAACCGCTGACAGGCGCTTCGACCCGGGTACGCTGCAGATCCAGTTCCGCCTGAGTCAAGGCCGCGACAGCCAATTGCACATTGGCCTGCGCCAGCCCCAGGTTGGCCTGGTTACGCAGCAACTCGGCCTGTGCTACCGCCACCTCGGTGCTGGACTTTTCCCATTCTTCGCCTGAAATCGCGAAGCGTTGCTTGAGCGTGCGCCGCCGGCGCTCTTCACTCTGACGCTGGCGCAACATCGCTTCGCTGGCGACAATCGTTGCTTCGGATTGGCCGAGAGTGGCCTTCGAAACCTCCACCGAACGCTTGGCATGCTCCACTGCGAGAACGTAGCGAGCCGGGTCGATCTCCAGCAGTAACTGGCCCTTGTCGACATGCTGATTGTCCTGAACCCTCAGCGTGACAATGCGCCCCGAGACATCGGCGGACAAGGTCACCACATCAGCCCGCACCCGTGCATCGCGAGTCCAGGGTGCGCGGGTGTAATGCTCCCAGGCGAACCAGCCGAGCACAAAGGCCAGCAGCACCACAGCCACCGTTGTGAGCCGGGCAAGGATCTTCTTCAAGGCATCAAGCTCCCATCACCAGAATCAGCGTCGCGCAAACGCAGGCGTACAACGCACCTTCAAACAAGGCTTCGTGCCAGACGAACCGCAACACACCAAGACGGCGCAAGGTCCAGTCCAGTAGCAGGAAAATCGGCAAGGCCAGCAACAGCGCCTGCGCGATCGGCGGCAAATAGACGCCGCCTACTTCCAGGTCAATGGGCAAGGATGGGGTCTCCTTCCTGTCCGGCGGGTTGAAACCAGGCGCGATATCGCTCCAGAAACGACACCACAATCAATAGCGCCACGCGCATCCTGAAAACCGACCACAGGTGTTTATGAACGTCCAGATGCAAGTCGTCCATTTCATCACCCAGGACATGCAAGTTCTCCAGCAACCGTTCAAGGTCGATCCCGGCGCGCCCGGCAATCAATCGCCCTGTCTCGCGGACCGCCGCCAGCAAACGGTTCAATTGATCGGTACTGAGCAACGTGTTGTCTTGCGCCTGTTGCCTGAGCTGATTCAACGCCACGCCCAGTGCCATGCACCCGAGGCTGACTTCAAACAGGTCTCTGGAATGCTTGTCACTGATGGCCGGCAACAATCCCAACATCATGGTCAGGCGGTCGACCATGCGGCTTTCAAACGCAAATTGTTGCTCGTCGGTGGCCGGGGTCTTCAGCAAAGCGTAGACCTGCTCGCAGTTCTCATTGAACAGCCGACGCATTCGCAAAACGGGTCGGAACGGGAAAATCAGGGCATAGACACTGAGTGCGAGTGCGGTGGCACTGATATAGGCGCCGGCAAACTCGAACCACTGAGTTGCGGTGTTTTGCCCGACGCCGACGTTTTGCGGGCCCAGCAACAGCATCGTCGTCAATCCGAGGCCGATGCCCGTGCCGGTGGTTGGCGGGCTCGACAGCCCCACCGCGACGGCATACAGCAACGGCGCGAGCAGCAAGGCCAGCAGTTCGAAGCCATTGATCATCGGAATCAGCAAGAACAGGTAGAGCGCCGACACCACCAACGACAGACCCAACCCCCTGGCAAAGCTTTGGCTGGCCAGTAATGGCCGAGGGAAAGTCGCCATCAGCGAACAGAGAATCCCCACCACAATCATCCCGCCCCGGGCCCCATCCCAAGCGGTCTCGATCCAGATGAACCCGGCCACCACCAATGCAGTAAAGGCGCGGATTGCGTTCATTGCCGCCAGCGTATAGTCCAGATGCAACGGATTCTCCTGGCCGCGGAATACGCTACTGGCCGCCCGCTCTTCCTGGATCGCGTCGCTCAGCTCCAGCATCTGCCCCAGTTGCTCCAACATCCGGGCTTGTTCCCAGCGCAGTGCCCAGGCTAGAGAACGCAACGTGGCAGGCATTGTCTCGGTGAGTTGTTCAGCCTTGTAGGCCTGATCATCGAAACGCTGTTGCAACGCCGAGAAATGGTGCCGCGCCTCGCTCGACAGCGAGCGCCCTTGCAGGGCCAGTTGATCGAGGAAGGCCAGCTCTTCGGCGCGCAAACGCTGGATTTCCTCGGGTAATGCCCCTTGCCAACGCTCGGTCAGCAGTTCTCGCTGGTGACGCAGCGCCGTCAGCCGCGAGGTCAGTAACACGAGCTGATTGCCCAGTAACTGCACGAGACCATTGGCGCTGCGTAACCGTGGCGCGTCGAAATACAAATGCCTGCGCACCCCTTCAAGGGCGCTGATTTCCCCCAACAGTTGCATCTGCCGGCGGTGAAAGTCAGCCTCGCTTTCTTCGGTGCGAATGACCGCAGCGGCATGGGTTGCCAGCAGCTTGATGACTTGATCGATTTTGGCGAAATAGTCCCGGGCCACGGTTTCCGGGCGCGCGGTGAGCAGGCTGACCACACACACGCAGGCCACCGCCAGCAAGGTTTCGGTGACGCGGGTCACGGCCAACAGGAACGTGCCGTCCTGATCAGGTACTGCCAGCAATGCCACGACCACCGCGGTGTAGCCGCTCAAGACAAACGCCTGGGAACTGGTATAGCGCAATAAGGTGCCGCCGGCGGTACACAATGCCAGCCACAAGGCCAGGGTAACGATGAAAGGCAACGGCGCCTGGGGAAAAACCGCCATGATCAACACTGCGACGACGGCCCCGAATGTGGTGCCGATGACTTGGCCGAAGCTGCGGGCCAGGGTCATTCCGCCCAATGGCTGACTGACGATGACCACCGCCATGATCGACCACTTGGGTTGGTCGAGGTCGAACAGAAACGCCAGGTACAGCGTCAACAGCCCCGCCGCGATGGTTCTCAACGCGAACAACACCACCCCTGGCCCAGGGTTGAGTATTGCCTTGAAGTATTGAAGCAGCGGTTGCATGGGAACGCTCATCGGGTCATCTCCAGCAAGCGTAGTCACTGCTTCGGCGGCTCGACAGGGTTTCAGTGTCGACAGCACTTGTAGGAAAAATACTGACTATTCACCGCGTAATGGCCTCAGGGTTTGACTCACAGCCCGGCCTGACCGAAGCTGGCAGCCTTGCAAAAGCTAGCCAGCTCCCGGATTCCTGCATGCCCCAGTCCCGCCGTTACCTGATCATCAGCTTCTGTGTCCTGTTTGCCATCGGCCTTGCGTGGCTGTTGCTGCGCAGCACAACGCCCGTAGTGCCGGAGGCGATCAAGCGCGGTTACAGCGAAGCGCTGAACCAGGCGCGGGCGGGGCAACCGGGCGCCGCGCGGGTTTTATATCAGCAGTTGGGTCGCCCTGACATATCCCCCAAACGCCGCGTCTGGCTGCATGCCGAACTGCCCAATTATCCCAGTCCGCTTGCTTTGAAACTGGCGGATGCAGACCTGCAACACCCGGCGGCCGAGGTGCGCATCGCGGCGATCAAGAGCATCAGCGGTTTAGTCCCCAGCGGGCAGCGCAGCCTGCTGTTGGGCCCGTTGCTCGATGACAGCGAACAAAACGTGCGGTTTGCCGCGGTGAACGCATTGCTTGGATTGTCACCGGACGACCTTGGTTTGTATTTTGGTCCGTTGCAGCAGGCGATCGACACGTGGGAGCAAGTGCTCACGAGCGCGCCCGACAGCGCGGACAACCAGTACCAGTTGGCCCGGCTGCACTTGCACAACGGCGAATTCAAGGCGGCGCAACAGGCGCTCGAGAACACTTTGCGCCTTGCGCCTGACAATCTGCCGGCACTGGTGATGCAGATCGAGGTGCTGGACAAACAGGGCCAAGGCGAAGCCGCCCGGTTGCTATTGGCCAAACAGTTGAAGGCTCAACCCGATTCTGCCTACCTGCAACATGCCCTGGGGCTCTGGTTGCTGCATCACGGGCAGAGTGAGTTCGCCCTGCTCGGCCTGTCCAAAGCCGTGGAGCTGGAACCAGACAACAAGGACTACCGCTACGACCTCGCCACCACGCTACACGGCGAACAAGAGCTGGAAGCGGCACAGAAACAGTTGCAGGAAATCGTCCAGCGCCATCCGGCCGACCGCAAGGCACGGGTGTTGTTGATCAACTACTGGAAAGAAAGCGGGCAACTGCAAAACGTGCAGATTCTGTTGGCGCAACTCGAACAGCTCAATCCGGACGATCCCGCCCTGCAGCAAGGGCTTTAAATCATTGTTGATCTTGCGGTCGCCATCGCCAGCAAGCTGGCTCCTACAGGATCGGGGCAACACGACGCAGCATTGTAGGAGCGAGGCTCGCCCGCGAAGAACGATAACGCGCAGTGTCAGAACATACGCCATCGCCAGCAAGCCGGCTCCTACAAGGTCGGGACAACCTGTCGAGCCATGCTCAGGACAGCATGTCCTGCATTATTTCCTGCAACACATCCAGATCAAACGGCTTACCCAGAATCGGCGCCGTGCGCGTGATCGGACTGTCAGTCTCGCGGATTTCCTGCGGGTAGCCGCTGATGAAAATCACCTTGAGCTCCGGTCGCAGTTTCACGGCGGGCTCGGCGATCTGCACGCCGGAGATCCCGCCCGGCAGGCGGAAGTCGGTGATCATCATGTCCAGATGCGGCTTGCTCGCCAGAATCTCGAAGGCCTGCTCGCCGTTTTCGGCCTGCAATACCCGGTAACCCTCACCCGACAGGTAGGCCGACAGCACCATCAGGATCGAAGGGTCATCCTCGACGATCAGTACGACATCTTGTGCATCTTCACTCATGGGTAGCCTTTGTTCGGTCAATAGCTGCTGATACGACCGTGAGGTCGATCAGAGGTTGCGTTTAAATGGCTGTTTTCCTACAGCGGCAGACAAACGCGAAACAAGGCGCCTTCGCCAATCCGGCTCTCGACGGTAATGGTACCGCCATGGGCGGTCACAATCTGTTCTGAAATAAACAACCCCAGGCCCAGTCCGGCGACGGCGTGTTTGGCCGAAACCCGTTCGAACTGCTGGAAAATACGCTTCTGGTTTTCTTCACCAATGCCGATCCCCTGATCGCGTACGTCCACCCGCGCCTGACCGCTCTCACTGTACACCTTCACGGTGATCGGGCTCTTCGCGCCGTATCGCAAGGCGTTGGTCAGCAGGTTGGAAATCACCTGTTCTATACGAAATTCGTCCCAATTGCCCTCCACCGGATGCTCGGCGTCCAAGGTGACCGAGGATTCGGCGGCATCGATCTGCGGGGCGAAATTTTGTAACAAGTTGCGCACCAGCGCCGACAGATCGAAGCGTGTCGGTCGGATCGACAGCTTGCCAGTGCGAATGCGCGACACATCGAGCATGTCTTCGATAAGGCGAATCAGGCTTTTGATCTGCCGTTCGTCACGATCGACCATCGCGTGCATCTTTTCCAGGGTGAACGCTGCGGCGTTGTCGCGCGCCAGGTGCATCTTGCGCAGCTGGGTTTCGAGGATCAGGCCGTTGAGCGGCGTACGTACTTCGTGGGCGACGATGGACATGAAGTCATCGCGCATGCGCACCGCCTGCTCCAGTTCCAGTTGGGTGCTCTGCAACTGTTTAAGCAGCGCTTCCTGCTCGCGGCGGCTCTGCTCCAGCGCTTCGACCTGTTGCTTCATGGCCTTGCTCTGGCGGAACAGATCGACGAACACGTTGACCTTGCTCTTGACCGCGTGGATATCCAGCGGCTTGTGCAGGAAGTCCACGGCGCCGCTTTCGTAGCCCTTGAACGCATAGTTCAGCTCACGGCCGGCGGCACTGACGAACACAATCGGGATGTTCTTGGTTTTTTCCGTGCCGCGCATCAACTCGGCCAGTTCGAAGCCGTTCATGCCAGGCATCTGCACGTCGAGAATGGCCATGGCGAATTCGTGTTGCAGCAACAGCGACAAGGCTTCGTCGGCGGACAAGGCTTTGTAGACGATGCGGTCTTCGCGTTTGATCAGCGCTTCAAGCGCCAACAGGTTCTCCGGCAGATCGTCGACAATCAGCAGTTTGGCCTGGATGTTACTTAGCATGCTATTCGTTCCAGCTCGACAAGCAGACGGCCGATGTCGTTGATAGGGAGAACATGGTCTGGCTGGTGAACATCCAGCGCCGCCAGGGGCATGGTCGCGACTTGGGCTTCTTTCGGATCCTGGACGATGGTCAGGCCGCCACGCTGTTTGACCTCGGCCAGGCCGCTGGCGCCATCGCGGTTGGCGCCGGTCAACAGCACGGCGGCCAGGGCGGGACCGTAGGCATCCGCCGCCGACGAGAACAGAAAGTCGATGGCAGGCCGCGAATAATGCACGCGGTCTTCCAGGCTCAGGGAAAAGCTGCGGTCCTGCTCCACCGACAAGTGATAGCCCGGCGTGGCGAAATACAGCGTGCCCGCTTCAATCAGCGTCTTGTCATGGGCCTCGACAACGCGCATGGCGACTCTTCGGGAAAACACGTCGGCGAGATGGCTGCGACGCTCGTCCGGCAGGTGCAGCACCACGATGATCGGCAGCACGAAGCCTTCGCGCAGAGGGCTGAGGATGCTCAGCAACGCCTCCACGCCACCGGCCGAAGCCCCGATCACGATAGCCTCCACAGAAGGCAATTTCGCTGCACTGTTCATGATTTACGGTAGATCCGTTCTTGTTTGACCAACGGCTCGAACTGGTTGCCGAAGGCCGAAAAATCCGGGGTTTCCTTGCTGCCCAGCACCAGAAAACCGCGATGACAAAGGGATTCATGGAACAACCCGAACGCCCTGTCCTGGAGCTTTTTATTGAAATAAATCAAAACATTACGGCACGAAATTAATTGAGTTTCTGAAAAGACACTATCGGTCGCCAGGCTGTGGTCGGCGAAGGTCACGTTCTCACACAAACTCTTGTCGAAAATCGCGTAGCCATACGCCGCCGTGTAGTAGTCGGCGAATGAACGCTGGCCACCTGCCTGCTGGTAGTTATGAGTGTAGGCCCGGACATTCTCCATGGAGAAAATCCCCTGCTTGGCCTTGTCCAGGGAGCGCGGATTGATGTCAGTGGCATAGATGATGGTGCGATCGAGCAAACCTTCCTCGCGCAGCAGAATCGCCATCGAGTACACCTCTTCTCCGGTGCTGCAACCGGCGATCCAGATCTTGATCGAGGGGTAGGTCTTGAGCAGCGGCACCACTTCCTGGCGAATGGCGAGGAAGTGCGAAGGGTCGCGGAACATCTCGCTGACCGGGATCGTCAGCAATTGCAGCAACTGCATAAACGCAGTTGGATCGTGCAGCACCTTTTCCTGCAACGCCGAAATGGTCGCGCACTCGAACTGGCTCAACGCATGCTGGACGCGTCGTTTGATCGACGCGCCGGAATAATCACGAAAGTCGTAGCTGTATATGAGGTAGATCGCCTCGATCAACAACCGCAATTCGATTTCGCTACTTCGCTCCACTGAATAATTGCGTTCCACTAAATGCGTTCCATCTTCGGTAACCACACGCGAATCAGCGAGAACAGGCGATCCAGGTCGATGGGCTTGGCCAGGTAATCGTTGGAGCCGGCCTGCAGGCAGCGCTCCTGATCGTCCTTCATGGCCTTGGCCGTCACCGCAATGATCGGCAGCTTGCGCCAGCGCGGGTCCTGACGGATCAGGCTCGTCGCCTCGAAACCGTCCATCTCCGGCATCATCACGTCCATCAACACCAGATCGATGTCCTCCACTTCATTCAGTCTTTCAATCGCCTCACGACCGTTCCGGCCGATGACCACGATTGCGCCCTTTTGCTCCAGCGCGCTGGTAAGGGCGAAGATGTTGCGCACATCGTCGTCCACCAACAGCACTTTGCGACCCTCGAAGACCTTGTCGCGGCTGCGCGCGGTCTTGAGCATCGTTTGCCGTTCATGGGACAACCGCGATTCGACTTTGTGCAAAAAGAGTGTGACCTCATCCAGCAGACGCTCCGGCGAGCGTGCACCCTTGATGATGATCGAGCGCGAATACTTGCGCAGTTCGGTCTCTTCATCGCGAGTGAGGTTGCGCCCGGTGTAGACGATCACCGGCGGGAACGAACAGATGTCCTCGGTGGACATGCGCTTGAGCAGATCATTGCCCAACATGTCGGGCAGTTTCAGGTCGATGATCATGCAGTCGAAAACGGTGGTGCGCAGCAGGTCCAGCGCATCCTGCGCGAGGCCGACCGCAGTGATCTCGATGTCATCGTCGCCGATCAACCGGGCAATGCTGTCGCGCTGCAAGTCATCGTCTTCCACCAACAGCACGCGCTTGACCTTCTGGGTCAGCTTGGCTTCGAGGCGGGCAAACACGTCCTTGAGCTCTTCACGGGTGGTCGGCTTGACCGCGTAACCGATGGCGCCCATGTGCATCGCGGCTTCGACCCGGTCTTCGACCGAGATCACATGCACCGGGATGTGTCGGGTTTCGGCGTGTTCCTTCAGGCGCTGCAACACGGTCAGGCCAGAGTGGTCCGGCAGGCGCATGTCCAGCAGGATCGCGTCGGGAATGTATTCCTTCGCCAGGTCATAACCTTCGTCGGCGCCGTGGGCCACCAGGCACTGATAACCCAATTCGTGGGCCAGATCGTAGAGGATGTGCGCGAAGTTCGGCTCATCTTCCACCACCAGAATGCAGCGAGTGGTGAAAGGTGCCTTGCCTCGATCATCGTCGAAACGCGGGATATCGACTTCAGCGATCAGCGGCACCAGGGCAGGCGCCGGTGCTCTCGGAGCCATCGCAACCGGTGAGGCCTGCATCGGCTCGACCGGCGTCTCGCCCGGTTCAACGTATTGCTGCGGCAAGACCAGGGTGAACACACTGCCCTGCCCCGGTTCGCTGGTGACGCTGATGGAACCGCCAAGCAGTGCCGCCAGATCGCGGGAAATCGACAGGCCCAGCCCGGTGCCGCCGTAACGGCGATTGGTGGTGCCGTCGGCCTGGCGGAACGCTTTGAAAATGCTTTCCTGTTGCTCCTGTGCGATACCGATCCCGGAATCGCGGACGATAAAGGCAATGCCGTCGCCGGGCTGGCTGGCGACGGTCAGGCTGACCGTGCCTTTCTCGGTGAACTTCACCGCGTTTGACAGCAGATTCTTCACCACCTGCTCCAGACGCTGGCGGTCGGTGAAAATCATCATCGGTGCGCCGGGCTGCACATCGACCTGGAAATCCAGCT
Source organism: Pseudomonas sp. BF-RE-25 (assembly GCF_019956105.1). Classification (NCBI taxonomy): domain Bacteria; kingdom Pseudomonadati; phylum Pseudomonadota; class Gammaproteobacteria; order Pseudomonadales; family Pseudomonadaceae; genus Pseudomonas; species Pseudomonas sp. BF-RE-25. The sequence goes on along the minus strand of NZ_JAHBDB010000011.1, from coordinate 63,148 downwards.
GCTTGTCCGTCGCCAATGGCTGGAACATCCCGCGCAGACCGTCCACCAGGCGGGCGACGCTGGTGTTTTCCGGACGCATATCCAGCTTGCCGGCCTCGACCTTGGAAATATCGAGAATGTCGTTGATCAGGTTCAGCAAATCGTTACCGGCCGAATAGATCGACTCGGCGAATTTGACCTGTTCGGCGCTGAGGTTTTCCTGCGGGTTTTCCGCCAGTAACTTGGCCAGGATCAACGAACTGTTCAGCGGCGTGCGCAATTCGTGGGACATATTGGCGAGGAATTCGGACTTGTACTTGCTAGAGCGCTGCAACTCTTCGGCGCGCTCTTCGAGCTGGGTCTGGGCCTGATTGAGTTCGGTGTTCTTCAGGTCCATGGCATCGCGTTGCTCGGCCAGAGTCAGGGCCTGTTCGGCAAGCTGTTCGTTGGTCTGCTCCAGCTCGACCTGCTGGGTTTCCAGATGCGCCTGGGATTCCTTGAGAACCCTTGATTGTTCTTCAAGCTCTTCGTTGGCGGTCTTGAGTTCTTCTTGCTGGACTTGCAGTTCTTCGTTGAGTTGCTGGGTTTCGGCCAGCACTTCCTGCAAGCGTTGACGATAGCGCGCGGCCTCGATGGAAGTGCCGATGTTGCCGGCAATCAGTTCGAGCAGTTCGATGTCGCGGTCGTTCAACGGGCGCAGGAAGCCGAGTTCGATGACCCCGTTGACCCGATCGTCATCACTGGTCGGCACCACCAGCACGCTGTGCGGCAAGCCTTCACCAAGGCCGGAACTGACCTTGAAATAGTTGCTTGGTACATTGTCGAGGCGTATCAGCTTCGCCTGTTGCGCCACTTGCCCGACAATCCCTTCGTCGCTGTAAATCTGTTGTTCAAGGGCTTCCTGCTCACGGGAAAAACCGTAAGAGGCAATGCGCTTGAGGCCGCCATGTTCTTCACGTACATAAATAGCCGCCACCGCCGTGCCGAGGTATTGCGCGCAAAACTGCAGAATGTTGCGCCCCAGCAGATTGAGCGACAGTTGCCCCAGCACTTGCTCGGCCAGTTCGGTCTGGCCGTTGCGCAGCCAGGCTTGCTGTTCCAGTCGATGAGCACTGGCCTGCTGCGCGGCCAGGTTGGCGCTGTAGCTTTGCGAAAGGTTGAGCAGATCCCGACGGCCAATGTAGGCGAGCAACCCGCTGATGCCGACAATGAACAGCAGATAAAGGCTGATACTCCAGATCGTGCTGCGGCGCACTTCTTCGTTACGCGTAGCGCGTAACTGCTGCTCCATGTCGATCACGTCTTCGAATTGCTTGCGGATTTCATCAGTCAGGCGTTTGCCGCGTCCGGCCTTGATGGCGCTGCGGTAGTCACCGCCCGCATGCTGCAAGTCGATCATGTTCTGCGCGTAAGTCGCCCATTCACTCTGCAGGGCCTGGAGCCGTTGCAGGCGGTCGGTTTGCACCGGGTTGTCCGCCGTCAGTTCGAGCAAGGTCTTGACCGCTACCGCGACTCTCGGCTTGGCGGTTTCGTAGGGTTCAAGAAATCTCTCGTCGCCACTGAGCAGGAAACCGCGCATGCCGGTCTCCAGATCGACGGTCAGCTTGACCGCTTCATTGGCGTTATTGATCACCCGGTCGGTGTGCTGGACCCACTGGATCACCGACAGCAGATAGGTGATCAGCGAGACAAAGAACACCGCACTGAGCACACCGACACCCAACGGCAGGCTGACGTTGCGGCTCAGGAGTTTACGAAATCGTTGCTCGTCAACCGAAGACGCAGTGGTCATGGGAGGGCCTTGTCGAACTGTTGGAATGCAGGGAGTCTGCCTCAAATCTGCCGCATTGATCCAATTTTCTGACGTGATTGTGCGCGAAATCCTACATTCAACTGCCCCAGCGCAAAGGAGCGGTTATCCTTGTCCGCCCTGGTACGGCTATTCTTTTTCCAGTGGGGTCGGGAACTTGTCGGGTTCCGTTACTTACTCATGCTAACGCCCGGCGTTTTTGATCGACCGGTCACTGCGAATTCAACTGTTGAGAACCCCCAATATGTCCGCTGAACAATCCATCATCCTGGTCGTTGAAGACGACGACATTGTGCGCATGCTGATCGTCGATGTGCTGGAGGAGCTGGAATTCAAGGTACTCGAGGCGAACGGATGCGAGCAGGCGCTGGAATTTCTCAATGATGAAGATCAATACATCGACCTGATGATGACCGACGTCGGTTTGCCGGTCATGGATGGCCGCGAACTGGCCACGCAGGCGCGCATGGTTCGCCCGGAACTGCCCGTCCTGTTTGCCAGCGGCTACGCAGAAAATATTGAGGTGCCCGCCGGAATGCATGTGATCGGCAAACCGTTTTCCATTGATCAATTGCGCGACAAGGTCAAAGGCATTCTCGCTATTACCTAGCCTTCGTTGAGCGGGCTGAGGAATCGTCCTCGGCTGTGGTTTAATTGCGCCCCGCTTTTATTCCCCTGCCCGCTTCAAGGAATCTCCCTGCATGAGTCTGCCCCGCGCCACCAAAGTCCTGGTTATCGGCTACGTCTGGCCCGAGCCACGTTCTTCCGCAGCGGGTGGGTATGTGATGCAACTGCTCGGGACGTTTCTGCAACAAGGTTGGGACGTGACTTTCAGCAGCCCGGCCGGTGCTGGCGAACATCAGGAAGACCTGACGGCGCTGGGCATTCGTGAAGTGCCGATCGAACTGAACAACAGCAGTTTCGATGTGTTTGTCCGCGAACTGGCGCCGGACATCGTGTTGTTCGAGCAATTCATGATGGAAGAACAGTTCGGCTGGCGTGTCGAGAAGCACTGCCCCGATGCCTTGCGCGTGCTCGGAACGCAGGATTTGCAAAGCCTGCGCCATGCCCGGCATCAACGGCTCAAGGACCGGTTGAAAGCCAGCGACGACGACAATGACTTCAGCGGGCTGTTCGCACCGGCCTTGCGTGAAGAGTTCGAACTGATGGCCGACACCGACCTGGCGAAACGGGAAATCGCTGCGTTGTATCGCTGCGACTTGAACCTGATGATTTCCGAAACGGAAATCGAGTTGCTGGTCGAGCAGTTCAAGGTGCCACGCAGCCTGCTGCACTGGTGCCCGTTGATGGTCGACCTACCGAGCGCGCCGCCGACGGGTTTTGAGGAGCGCGCGGACTTCCTCAGTATCGGCAACTTCCGTCACGCGCCCAACTGGGATGCGGTGCTCTGGATGAAAACCACCATTTGGCCATTGATTCGCGAGCAATTGCCCACCGCTCGTTTGCTCATCTACGGAGCCTACACGCCACCCAAGGCGACCGCGCTGCACAATGCGGCGCAAGGTTTCCATGTAATGAACTGGGCAGAAGACGCGTTGCAAGTGATGTCGGCCGCTCGCGTATGCCTGGCGCCGTTGCGTTTCGGTGCGGGCATCAAGGGCAAAATCGTCGATGCGATGATTTGCGGTACACCGAATGTCACCACGCCGATCGGTGCCGAAGCGATGTATGGCCAAGGCCCCTGGCCGGGCGCCGTGACCCGCACGGCACGCGAGTTTGCCGATAGCGCGGTGCAACTCTATAAAGACCAGGCCCAATGGTTGAACGCCCAGGCTGTTGGCCTGGAACTGTTGGCCGAACGTTACCAGCTGTACACCCACGGCCCGGCGCTGATTGCAAAACTAGAGTATTGCCAACAGCACTTGCCGACACTAAGACGGGACAACTTTACCGGTAGCATGTTGCGCCACCATCAACATAAAAGCACTCAATACATGGCGCAATGGATTGAAGCGAAAAACCGAACTAAAGATGACACTTGATCGTTAGAATCGTCTCCCCTGACGATTAACCTACTGTGCAAGGACGCACAATGAATAACGATCTAACAGCAACTAATCATAATTTCCTCTACAACAACCAATCATTTACAACCCATCGCTGGATGACACAACTTCCGGCCATTGATTCACTCTCGCTTGCGGAACTGGTTTTACCCGGCGCGCATAATGCCGGCGTGGACAAAAAGGCCTCGTATGCGGCGCCGGGCATCAGTCACTGGGCCGCTTGCCAGACTCATACGTTCTATTATCAATTGACCCAAGGCGCCCGCGCGCTCGATGTCAGGCTGGAGTATGAAATCGGCCGCAATGGCGTCGGAACATTCTGGTGCCAGCACAACGGTTTTCGCTCCTCCCGCTCCCTGGAAGACCTGATCACGAGCGTGATCCGGTTTCTGCAGGAAAACCCCGATGAGTTCATCGTGCTGGATTTTCATCAGTTGAATGCAGGTAACCAGGCCTTTGACCATCGGGAGTTCAATCGCCTGCTGATGACTCATTTGGGTGACCGGATAATTCCTTACAGGAATGCGGGCCTGACACTCGGTCAATTGAAACGGGCCAGTCATGCCCGGCGCGTGCTGGTTGCCGCCGAATATCACCCGAGCTTCGATGCCACCTTGTTTTGTCGGTACATTCCGCACGAATGGAGCGGAATCGGGACGACCAGCATCAGTGAACTGAACGCGCATATCACGCAGGTCATGCGATACCCGCCAACCAGCGACATGCCATGGTCGCTCTCCGCCACCAGTTACCACGCCGTGGGCGGTCCGGTGAACATCGGCGAGCAGCTTGATCAATGGTTTGACCCGGCCGTCAGCGAGTGGATTCTGAAGTGCAGCATTATCAATGCGGACTTTTTTGAAACGTCGAATCTGGTCAGCCATTGCCGGATGGCCAATCTGATCAAAGCCAACGCCTGACACTATTAATTTGTGCAGATGTTTCCGTCACTGGCAATGCTGGAACGCACCTCTATGCTTGAAATTACATATATCCACTTCATCCCACGGATGGGCTGAAGCCACTATCAGGAATGACAATGACCCAATCTTTACAAGGTACGTTCGACAAAAAGAAATGGATGAGTAATGTGCTCGACATCGACCGCCTGAAGTTGACCGACTTGATCTGGCCAGGCACTCACAACAGCGGCATGGACAAAAAAGCCCCCAACTATGATGTTGTCATTGGTAACTGGACCACGTGCCAGAACGATTCATTTGCGTGGCAACTGGCCAACGGTGCACGGGCATTTGATATCCGACTTGGTTACACCGAGGGGCGCGATCAATCGATCTTCTACTTTCATCACAATGGCTTTCAGTCTCATCGTGTCCTTGATGAGCTGATCGACGCGACAACCGCGTTTCTTGATCAAAACCCGGACGAGTTCATCGTCTTCGACTTCCACCAAATGGGCGACGGTGCCAAGCGTTTTGACCATAAGAAACTCAATGACCTGCTGGTGAATCGACTCGGCTACCGAGTCATACCGCCCAACGACGCGTCGAAAACGGTGGGACAACTCAAACGCATGAGCACCCGCCGCAGGCTGGTGCTGGCAGCGCACGTTGTGCGGGGGCTGGACGATGATTACTTCTGGCCGCGCATCCCGCACAAATGGAGCGGCGAAACCTTCACCGACACAGCCGAACTGGAACGCCACATTGCCAACGAGCTGCAAGACGCACCGTTCGAGAGCTTTCTCTGGTCGTTGTCGGCCACCAGCTACGGCTTTCTGGGCGGGCCTCAGGACATCAAGAACCAGATCAACGCCTGGTTCAACCCGACCCGGGACTGGGTGACCCGATGCAGCATTGTCAGCACCGACTTTTTCGATGAGTCAGACATCGTGCGTTACTGCTGGAGCGCGTCGAGCATGAAGGCGGTTTATGGCAGCGCCCTGCATCCGTAACCGGGCGCATGACGTCGGTCGACATGCCCCAGGCTGGCAATGTCGGCCGGTAAAGAGGCATGATCAGGGCGCAATAACAATAAAAGCGCCCTGATATGACCCGGACTGCCAGAGTCACCGATCCTTCCTACGAACTGATGGACGACCATAACGGGTTGTCGATCATCTATCGCCAGCACGGTTTCCCCTGCCCCTTGGTGCGCTGGCATTTTCACAAGGAATACGAACTGCACCTGATCGTCGCCAGCTCCGGCAAGGTGTTCATTGGCGACTACATCGGCAACTTCTATCCGGAAACACTTTTCCTCACCGGCCCCAACCTGCCCCACAACTGGATCAGCCAGGTCGCCGAGGACGAAGTTGTGCCCAAGCGGGACATGCTGGTCAACTTCACCGACGAGTTGTTCGAGAGCGGCCACCAGGTGTTTGCCGAACTCAAGACACTGGCGCCCTTGCTGGAGCGCGCGCAGTACGGCATCGAGTTTCGCTGCAAGCACACTATCCGCCAGGCGATGACCTTGATGCAGCGGATCGCCGACACCAAAGGCATGACCCGCCTCGGGCACTTTTTCATTTTGCTGGAGTTGCTCGCAGCCACCGACGACTACCAACTGCTGTCCGGTGCCACAACGCCACAACTGGCGGATGAACACAATATCGATCGCACCAACCGCGCGGTGGATTACATCTTTGCCCACTACGCCCGTGAACTGCCGCTGGAGGAAGTCGCCGAGCACCTGGGCATGAAGCCGACCTATTTCAGTCGCGTGTTCAAGCAAGCCACCGGGCGCTGCTTCATCGAGTTCGTCAACCGGCTGCGCATCAGCAAATCCTGTGAACTGCTGGCCGACGGCGACAAGCCGGTGACCGATGTTTGCTTCGAGTCGGGCTTCAACAATATCTCCAATTTCAATCGGCGTTTTCAGCAGTTGAAGGGAATGACGCCGTCGCACTATCGGCGGTTGGCGGTGCAGCGGTTGACTGAACAGAATCTGGGTTAATCCATTCGCGTCATGCGTTGATTTCCAGATCGCCTTCGCGGGCAAGCCTCGCTCCTACAGGAATTGCGCCCCCCCCTGTAGGAGCGAGGCTTGCCCGCGAAGGCGCCCTAAAACCTGTACAAATTATATCCCCGCACACCGCTGTGACGCCTATCCCTGCATCCCCCACCCCCGACAGCAGTGCAAAATAGTATCGATTCAAGTGCGATGGATGATTTGTCTCATCCTCAATTGAAGGCTGTAATCAGCGCACATTCTTCCTGCCCCGGAAGACACAAAAACAATAACTGTCCTTCTGTCCCCCACCGGGTGCAGAAAAGGAGTGCACGATGCAACCTTCTGTAAAAGCTCTGCTAGCCCTTACCTGCATGACCCTCAGCAGCGTCAGCCTCGGCGCTCAGACCCTGACCATCGCCACCGTCAACAACAGCGACATGATCCGCATGCAAAAGCTCTCGAAAACCTTCGAAGGCGAGCACCCGGACATCAAGCTCAATTGGGTGGTGCTCGAAGAAAACGTCCTGCGTCAGCGCCTGACCACCGACATCGCCACCCAGGGTGGGCAGTTCGACGTGCTGACCATCGGCATGTACGAAGCCGCACTCTGGGGCGCCAAGGGCTGGCTGGAACCGATGAAGGATCTGCCGGCCACTTATGACCTCGACGACGTGTTCCCTTCGGTGCGTGAAGGCCTGTCAGTCAAGGGTTCGCTGTATGCCTTGCCGTTCTACGCCGAAAGCTCCATCACCTATTACCGCACCGACCTGTTCAAGGACGCCGGGCTGACCATGCCGGAACATCCGACCTGGGAACAGATCGGCGAATTCGCCAGCAAACTCACCAACAAGGATAAAGAGCAGTACGGCATCTGCCTGCGCGGCAAGGCCGGCTGGGGCGAGAACATGGCGCTGATCACCACCGTCGCCAATGCTTATGGCGCGCGCTGGTTCGATGAAAAATGGCAACCGGAATTCACCGGCCCCGAGTGGAAAAACGCCCTGAACTTCTACGTCGACACCATGAAGAAGTCAGGCCCGCCGGGCGCGTCGAGCAACGGTTTCAACGAAAACCTGGCGCTGTTCAACAGCGGCAAATGCGCGATCTGGGTCGATGCCAGCGTCGCCGGCTCGTTCGTCACCGACAAAACCCAGAGCAAAGTCAGCGAGCACGTCGGCTTCACCTACGCGCCGCACCAGACCACCGACAAAGGCTCGGCCTGGCTCTATTCCTGGGCGCTGGCGATTCCAACCAGCTCCAAAGCCAAGGACGCGGCGAAGACCTTCAGTGCCTGGGCAACCTCCAAGGAGTACGGCGCACTGGTCGCGGAAAAAGACGGCATTGCCAACGTACCGCCAGGCACGCGGGCCTCGACTTACAGCGAGGCGTACATGAGCGCAGCGCCATTTGCCAAAGTCACGCTTGAATCGCTGAAAACGGCGGACCCAAGCAAGCCGACGCTCAAGCCTGTGCCTTACATCGGCATTCAGCTGGTGACCATCCCCGAGTTCCAGGGCATCGGTACTCAGGTAGGCAAGTCGTTCTCGGCGGCGCTGATCGGTCAGACCAAGGTCGACCAGGCCCTGACCGCCGCCCAGCAAACCACAGAGCGTGAGATGAAGCGCGCGGGTTATCCCAAGTAACCCCAAATCCCTGTAGGAGCGAGCCTGCTCGCGATGGACTTTAACGCTGACGCTGGCTGCCTGATTGAACGCGTTATCCGGACATTTTTCGCGAGCAGGCTCGCTCCTACAGTAGTTCTTCGTCGTCTGTTCTTAATGGGTTCTTTCACCATGAATATTTCAACTGCCAAAGCTCACATGGACATTCCCCAGCCGGTGCGTAAAAGCCGGTTGGCCAACCCCGGCTGGTTTCTCGTCAGCCCCTCGGTGGCCTTGCTGCTGCTGTGGATGATCGTGCCGCTGGGCATGACTGTTTACTTCTCGATGATCCGCTACAACCTGCTCAACCCGGGCGAGAACGAGTTCGTGGGGCTTGAGAACTTCACTTACTTCCTGACGGACTCCGGGTTCATGCCCGGCGCCACCAACACCTTGTTGCTGGTCGGCAGCGTATTGCTGATCAGTGTGGTGCTCGGGGTGTTGATCAGTGCGTTGCTGGAGGCCAGTGATTTTCTCGGTCGCGGCGTCGTGCGAGTGATGCTGATCTCGCCGTTTTTCATCATGCCCACCGTCGGTGCGCTGATCTGGAAGAACCTGATTTTCCACCCAGTGTCGGGGATTCTCGCCTACGTCTGGAAACTGTTCGGCGCGCAACCGGTGGACTGGCTGGCGCACTACCCGCTGCTGTCGATCATCATCATTGTGTCCTGGCAATGGCTGCCCTTCGCGATCCTGATCCTGATGACCGCCATGCAGTCCCTCGACCAGGAACAGAAAGAAGCCGCGCGCCTCGACGGTGCAGGGCCGATTGCGATCTTCTGGCACCTGACCCTGCCGCACCTGGCACGACCGATTGCCGTCGTGGTGATGATCGAAACCATCTTCCTGCTCTCGGTGTTCGCCGAAATCTTCACCACCACCAACGGCGGCCCCGGCTACGCCTCGACCAACCTCGCCTACCTGATCTACAACCAGGCGCTGGTGCAGTTCGACGTCGGCATGGCGTCCGCCGGCGGTTTGATTGCGGTGGTGATCGCCAACATCGCGGCCATCGTGCTGGTGCGCATGATCGGCAAAAACCTGACAGACAAAGCCTGAGGCCCGCGCCATGACCCTTCAACAATCCCGTCGTCTGCAAAGTGTGCTGCTCGGCACGCTGGCCTGGGCCATCGCGATCCTGATCTTCTTCCCGATTTTCTGGATGGTGCTGACCAGTTTCAAAACCGAAATCGACGCGTTCGCGACGCCGCCGCAATTCATCTTCACGCCGACGCTGGAGAATTACCTGCACATCAACGAGCGCAGCGATTACTTCAGTTTTGCCTGGAACTCGGTGGTGATTTCCTTCAGCGCCACGGCGCTTTGCCTGCTGATCGCGGTGCCGGCGGCCTACTCAATGGCGTTCTACGAAACCCAGCGCACCAAAGGCACGCTGCTGTGGATGCTCTCGACCAAGATGCTGCCGCCGGTGGGCGTGCTGATGCCGATCTACCTGCTGGCCAAGAGCTTTGGCCTGCTCGACACACGCATCGCGCTGATCGTGATCTACACGCTGATCAACCTGCCCATCGTGGTCTGGATGATTTACACCTACTTCAAGGACATCCCCAAAGACATCCTCGAAGCCGCACGTCTGGACGGCGCCACGCTGTGGCAGGAAATGGTCCGCGTGTTGCTGCCGATCGCCAAGGGTGGCCTGGCTTCCACAGTGCTGCTGTCGCTGATCCTGTGCTGGAACGAAGCCTTCTGGTCGCTGAACCTGACCTCGTCGAAAGCCGCGCCACTGACCGCGCTGATCGCCTCGTACTCAAGCCCCGAAGGGTTGTTCTGGGCCAAGTTGTCGGCGGTGTCGACCCTCGCCTGCGCGCCGATCCTGATCTTCGGCTGGATCAGCCAGAAACAACTGGTCCGCGGCCTGTCGTTTGGCGCGGTGAAATGAAACGACGCCTGACACGAATTTCCGGCCTGACACGATCCCCTGTAGGAGCCAGCTTGCTGGCGATGACGGCCTCAAGAGCGATGCAAAATTTCAGGGCCTCATCGCCGGCAAGCCGGCTCCTACAAAAAAGCCCGTTCGGTTCAACTGAATAAAAACAAGCGGAGGCCCATCACCATGGCCAACCTGAAAATCAAGAATCTGCAAAAAGGCTTCGAAGGCTTTTCCATCATCAAAGGCATCGACCTGGAAGTGAACGACAAGGAGTTCGTGGTCTTCGTCGGCCCGTCCGGCTGCGGCAAGTCCACCCTGCTGCGCCTGATCGCCGGCCTGGAAGAAGTCAGCGGCGGCAGCATCGAACTCGACGGCCGCGACATCACCGAAGTCAGCCCGGCCAAGCGTGACCTGGCGATGGTGTTCCAGACCTATGCCCTGTACCCGCACATGAGCGTGCGCAAAAACATGTCGTTTGCCCTCGATCTGGCCGGCGTACCGAAAGCCGAAGTCGAGAAAAAAGTCGGCGAGGCGGCGCGCATCCTTGAGCTCGAGCCGATGCTGGAGCGCAAACCGAAGCAACTGTCGGGCGGCCAGCGTCAACGCGTGGCCATCGGCCGCGCCATCGTGCGCAACCCTAAAATCTTCCTGTTCGACGAACCGCTGTCCAACCTCGACGCGGCGCTGCGCGTACAGATGCGTCTGGAACTGTTGCGCCTGCACAAAGAACTGCAAGCGACGATGATCTACGTGACCCACGACCAGGTAGAAGCCATGACAATGGCCGACAAAGTCGTCGTGCTCAATGGCGGCAAGATCGAACAGGTCGGCTCGCCGCTGGACCTGTATCACCAGCCCGCCAACCTGTTTGTCGCAGGCTTTCTCGGCACACCGAAGATGGGCTTTCTCAAGGGCAAAGTCACCCGTGTCGACAGCCAAAGCTGCGAAGTGGCGCTCGATGCCGGCACCCGCATCACGTTGCCGCTGAGCGGCGCCAGCCTGAGCGTCGGTGGTGCGGTGACGCTGGGCATTCGCCCGGAACATCTGGAGCTGGCAAAAACCGGCGACTGCACCTTGCAGGTCACCGCCGACGTCAGCGAACGCTTGGGCAGCGACACCTTCTGCCACGTCCGGACCTCCTCCGGTGAAGCGCTGACCATGCGGGTTCGCGGCGATCTGGCCAGCCGCTATGGCGAGGCGCTGAGCCTGCACCTGGACGCCGAACACTGCCATTTATTCGATGCCGACGGCGTGGCGCTGACCCGCCCGTTGCGCGCAGCGGCCTGATTTCAGAGAGCGTGTGATGAAACTGAATAAACAGAACCTGCACCACCTCGCGCCCGACGTGGTCCTGCCCGCCTACGCCCTGAGCGACGCCCGCCAAGGCATCGCGCACATCGGCGTCGGCGGCTTCCACCGCGCCCATCAGGCGTATTACACCGATGCCTTGATGAACACTGGCGAAGGCCTGGACTGGGCAATATGCGGCGTCGGCCTGCGCGCCGAAGACCGCCGCGCCCGGGACGACCTGAAGGAGCAGGATTACCTGTTCACCCTGTTTGAACTCGGCGACACCGATGACACCGAAGTGCGGGTCATCGGCGCGATCCGCGACATGCTGCTGGCCGAGGACGGCGCGCAAGCGTTGATCGACAAGCTCACCAGCCCCGAAATCCGCATCGTCTCGCTGACCATCACCGAGGGCGGTTACTGCATCGACGACAGCAACGGCGAATTTATGGCCCACCTGCCGCAGATCCAGCACGACCTCGCGCACCCGGATTCGCCGAAAACCGTATTCGGTTTTCTCTGCGCCGCGTTGACCAAACGCCGCGCTGCCGGCACGCCGGCGTTCACCTTGATGTCCTGCGATAACCTGCCGCACAACGGCGCAGTCACCCGCAAAGCGCTGCTGGCCTTCGCCGCGCTGCGCGATGCAGACCTGCACGACTGGATCGCCGAAAACGTCAGCTTCCCGAATGCGATGGTCGACCGCATCACGCCGATGACCAGCACCGAACATCGCCTGCAACTGGCCGACAAACACGCCGTCGACGATGCCTGGCCGGTGGTCTGCGAACCGTTTGTGCAGTGGGTACTGGAAGACAAGTTCGTCAACGGTCGCCCGGCCTGGGAAAAGGTCGGTGTGCAATTCACCGACGACGTCACGCCGTACGAAGAGATGAAAATCAAACTGCTCAACGGCAGTCACCTGGCGCTGACGTACCTGGGGTTTTTGAAGGGTTACCGCTTCGTTCACGAAACCATGAACGACCCGCTGTTCGTGCGTTACATGCGTGCCTACATGGACCTGGATGTGACGCCGCAACTGTCGCCCGTGCCGGGGATTGATCTGACTGATTACAAGAACACCCTGGTGGAGCGCTTTTCCAATCAGGCGATTGCCGATCAGCTGGAGCGTGTGTGCTCGGACGGTTCGTCGAAGTTTCCCAAGTTCACCATTCCGACCATCAACCGCTTGATTGCCGATGGCCGGGAGACCAAGCGTGCAGCGCTGGTGGTGGCGGCTTGGGCATTGTATTTGAAGGGCGTGGACGAGAATGGTGATACCTACGCCATTCCCGATCCTCGGGCGGCGTTTTGTCAGGCGCTGGTGGCCGATGATGCGTTGATGGCCCAGCGGCTGTTGGGGGTGGAGGAGATTTTTGGTACGGCGATTGCGCATTCGCCGGAGTTTGTCGCGGCGTTTGAGCGGTGTTGCAACAGTTTGCGCGAGGTTGGGGTTTCGCGGACGTTGGAGCGGGTGTTGGCGTAAAAGCGGCGGTGACATCACCGCCGTCATCGCGAGCAGGCTCGCTCCCACATTGGATCGGTGTCGTACACAAAATCCGCGTCCACTAAAGATCCCCTGTGGGAGCGAGCCTGCTCGCGATAGCTTCACCGAGAGAGACCTGACACACCAAGGATTTACCATGCCAAACCAACAACTATTCCTCGGCATCGACTGCGGCACCCAAGGCACCAAAGCCATCATCCTCGATGCCGCAAGCGGTCAGGTCCTCGGCCAAGGCGCCGCCGCACACACATTGATCAGCAGCGCCAATGGCCGTCGCGAGCAGGACACCTCGCAATGGCTGGAAGCATTCACTGCCGCCACGCGTCGTGCGCTGATCGCGGCAAACGTCGACGGTCAGGACATCCTCGGCATCGGCGTTTCCGGTCAGCAACACGGCCTGGTCCTGCTCGACGATCAAGGCCAGGTACTGCGCCCCGCCAAGCTCTGGTGCGACACCGAATCCACTCCGGAGAACGACCGTCTACTGGCGCACATTGGCGGTGAAAAAGGCTCGCTCGAACGCCTCGGCGTGGTCATCGCACCGGGCTACACCGTTTCAAAACTGCTCTGGACCAAAGAACAGCACCCGGAGGTTTTTTCCCGGATCGCGCGCATCCTGCTGCCCCACGACTACCTCAACTACTGGCTGACCGGCCGCAGTTGCAGCGAGTACGGCGATGCCTCGGGCACCGGTTATTTCAACGTGCGCACCCGCCAGTGGGACTTGCAGCTGCTGCGCGACATTGATCCCAGCGGTCGCTTGCAAGCGGCGCTGCCGGAGCTGATCGACGCCCATCAAGCGGTGGGCACGATCCTGCCGGGCATCGCCGAGCACCTGGGCATCAACCCCAAGGCGCTGGTGTCCAGCGGCGGTGGCGACAACATGATGGGCGCCATCGGCACCGGCAACATCCGGCCCGGCGCGATCACCATGAGCCTCGGTTCCTCGGGTACGGTGTACGCCTATGCCGATCAACCGACCGTCAGCGCTGACGTGTCGGTCGCGACGTTCTGTTCCTCCAGCGGTGGCTGGTTGCCGCTGATCTGCACCATGAACCTGACCAATGCCACCGGGGTGATTCGCGATTTGTTCGAGCTGGATATCGAGCAGTTCAACGCCCTCGTCGCGCAAGCACCGATCGGCGCCGAAGGTGTGAGCATGCTGCCGTTTCTCAACGGCGAGCGCGTCCCCGCCCTGCCCCACGCCACCGGCAGCTTGCTGGGCTTGACCATGACCAACCTGACGCAAGCCAATTTGTGCCGCGCCGTGGTCGAAGGCACGACCTTCGGTTTGCGTTATGGGCTGGACCTGCTGCGCCACAATGGCTTACAAAGCCGCACCATCTGCCTGATCGGCGGCGGCTCGAAAAGCCCGGTGTGGCGCCAGATTGTCGCCGACATCATGAACACCAAGGTGATCTGCACCGAACAAAGCGAAGCCGCCGCCCTCGGCGCGGCGATTCAGGCGGCATGGTGCAAATCCTGGGAAAACGGCCACGAAGACAGCCTCGCGGACTTGTGCGAGCGCTGCGTGAAGCTCGATCCGGCGAGCGAAACCCTGCCGATTGCAGAGAATGTAACGGCCTGTCAGCAGGCCTATGAACGCTATCAACAGCATGTCGCAACCCTTTAAAGAGTGAACAACTATGTATCTGGTGTGTGGCGAAGCGCTGTTCGATTTCTTCAGTGAAGACGACGCCAGCGGCCTGGCTTCAAAAGTGAATTTCAAGGCGATTGCCGGCGGCTCGCCCTTCAACGTGGCGGTGGGTTTGCGCCGTTTAGGCGTGGACGCGGCGCTGTTTGCCGGGTTGTCGACCGACTACCTGGGCCGGCGTTTGCAGCAGGTGCTGCAAGATGAAGGCGTACGCCCGGATTACCTGGTGGATTTCGCTGCACCGACCACCCTGGCGATGGTCGCGGTCGGCGCCAATGGTTCACCGCAGTACAGTTTCCGTGGTGAAGGTTGCGCGGATCGGCAGTTGAAACCGGAGCATTTGCCGGAACTGGGGCCAGAGGTGCGCGGCTTGCACATTGGCTCGTTCTCGCTGGTGGTGCAGCCGATTGCCGACACGTTGCTCGCCCTGGTGCAGCGGGAAAGTGGCAAGCGCCTGATCAGCCTTGATCCGAACGTGCGGCTCAATCCTGAACCGAACATCGAGCTGTGGCGTTCACGGGTTGCGACGCTGGTGGAGCTGGCCGACTTGATCAAAGTCAGCGATGAGGACCTGAGCCTGTTGTATCCAGGGCAGGATCCGCAGCGGGTGATTGAAGGCTGGTTGCAGCATCGCTGTCAGGTGGTATTCCTGACCCGTGGCGGCGAAGGTGCGACGGTGTTTAGCCGCAATCACGGTTCGTGGTCGGTGCCGGCCTGTCCGGTGAAGATTGCCGACACCGTTGGGGCTGGCGATACGTTCCAGGCGGCGTTGATTACCTGGCTGACCGAGCAGCAGCTGGATTCGGTCGAGGGCGTGCAATCGCTGGCGCGCGAGCAGATTGACGGGATGTTGAAGTTTGCGGTGCAAGCGGCGGCTTTGACGTGCAGCAAGACCGGGCCGGATTTGCCGTATCGGCAGCAGTTGGATCTTGGCTGAATGTGAGGGCCTCTTCGCGGGCAAGCCTCGCTCCTACAGGGTTGGTGTCGCGCCATAGAACCTGTAGGAGCGAGGCTTGCCCGCGAAGGCGGCCTCCCTGTCACAACACCGAAAAGTTGTAACTCACAATCAACCGCGTCTCATCCACATCCCGGGCAAACTTCTCGTAGTTGGTCCGGTATGTCGCGTTCCTCAGCCGCAGGCTGACATCCTTGAACGTCCCGCTTTGCACCACGTACTTGAGCTCGCTATCGCGCTCCCACTCCTTCCCTTCCTGATCGCTGCCAAGCACTTTGATGTGGTCGCCGTTCACATAACGGGTCAGGAAACTCAGGCCGTTGATACCAATCGACTTGAAGTCATAGTCATAACGCAGTTGCCACGAACGCTCTTGCGCGGCGGCGAAGTCATTGACCTGCACGTAGTTCACCAGGTACGGATTGGTGCCATCCAGGTACGGCATCGAGTTGTCGCCGTTCATGCGCTGCCAACCGGCGCTGAAGGTGTGGCCGCTGATGGCGTACGCGAGCATGCCGCTCAGTGCGCGGTTGTCGATGGAGCCGGCACGCTCGGCGCCGCTGTCGTCACTCTTGAGCACGCGCAGATCAGCCTTGAGCACGCCCTCACCCAGCGGCTGACTGGCCAGCAAACCCACGAAGTGCTGGCGATAGATGTCTTCCAGCTCGGCGTAGTGATACTGCGCGGTCAGGTGCTCATTGATCTTGTAGTCGAAGCCGTACATGTCGAAGTGATCAGCGGTGACGTTGCAGGCGTAGCGCTTGTTCTTGCAGTGCACGCGGATGTCCTGGGAGTCGGTCGAGTCCCGGGCGGTGTACTGGTCCAGGCGCGCGGCCATGAACGTCAGGTCCTTGATCTCTTTAGAGGTGAGCAGCGCTCCGTTGAACATGGTCGGCAGCAAACGCCCGTCGTTGTACTTGAGCAACGGCACATCCGGCAGCAGCGCGCCGTACTTCAATACGCTGTCGGAGACGCGCACTTTGGCGGTCAGCCCGAGTTTGGCGTACTGGTCTTTCGAGCCACGCGGGTTTTCACCCGACGATGGCAGCAAGCCGCTGTTGCTGCTGTCGGCGCTGGAATCGAGTTTGAACCCGAGCATGCCCAGCGCATCGATACCGAAGCCGACGGTGCCTTCGGTGTAACCCGATTGCAGATTGAGAATGAAGCCCTGCGCCGACTCTTCGCGCTTGGACGCGCCCTGTTCGGTGGACGTATGACCATCACGAAAATCACGGTTGAAATACACCGTGCGCGATTCGATCTTCGCCGTGGTGTCATCGAGAAAACCGCTCGCCTGAGCCTGGACGGTAAAACCGGCGCACAGGACTAAAGCGCCGAAGCCGAGTGACTGGCGCGCGGTGATGAGTTGAAAAGGGGGACGCATGAAAAAGCTCCAACAGTGCAGCGTTTGCGCAAGGCGCAATAAGCCAGAAAATAGCTTCGCCCCGGACCAGGAACTGGCCAGGATGAAGGCGACACACGGGGGTGAGCGGCAATGATGGCAGAAGGCTTTTACCGGCTACAGACGACTTTAGTCGGAAAATGACTCCCTGTTCTGGCACGGCGCTGACCAGCGGGGGGCAATTGATCGATGAGCCCGCAGGCAAAGAGCCCCTGTGTTTATTGGTCGAAACCGTGCCATTAGGGGTTTTCCTGATGCCGGGGCACGCCCTCATCTACGGCATTTGCGCCTTGAACGAGGCGGTTTAATCCTGCACCATCCGCTCCTGCTTATCCAAAGGACGGAATTCAAGGCATGCTGGACGCAAACGCAATCCATATTTCCCTCACGCTGGAAGGCGTTTCCGCTGACCTTCAGGTACTCAGTTTCGTCGGTCGCGAA
The DNA here is from genome assembly GCF_019956105.1 of Pseudomonas sp. BF-RE-25. NCBI lineage: Bacteria > Pseudomonadati > Pseudomonadota > Gammaproteobacteria > Pseudomonadales > Pseudomonadaceae > Pseudomonas > Pseudomonas sp. BF-RE-25. Next base: position 45,618 of record NZ_JAHBDB010000011.1, on the reverse strand, counting down.
GCCCTCAATCAGCCCTTCTGTTTTGACATCGAACTGGTCAGCGCGCGCCCCGACCTGAAACTCGAAGAGTTGCTGCACAAGCCCGGCTGCCTGACCTTCGGCGCCACCGGCGAAGGCATCATTCACGGCCTGGTCTATCGCATCGAGCAAGGCGACTCCGGCAAAAGCCTGACCCGCTACAGCATCAGCCTGGTGCCGCAACTGGCCTACCTGCGCCACAACCATGACCAGCAGATTTTCCAGCATTTGACGGTGCCGAAGATCATCGCCCAGGTCCTTGAGGCCCGCGGCATTCTGGCCGACGCCTATGACTTCCAGCTCGGCGCGATCTATCCGGAGCGCGTCTACTGCGTGCAGTACGACGAATCCGACCTGCATTTCATCCAGCGCCTGTGCGAAGAAGAAGGCATTCACTTTCACTTCCAGCACAGCAGCAACGGCCACAAACTGGTGTTCGGCGATGACCAGACGGTGTTCCGCAAACTGGCGCCCGTGGCCTATCAGCAAGACTCGGGCATGGCCGCCGAGAAGCCGGTGATCAAGCGCTTCAACCTGCGCCTGGAAACCCGCACCAGCCGCGTCAGCCGCCGCGATTACGACTTCGAAAAACCGCGCATCCTGCCTGAAGGCGCCGCTTCCAGTGCGTTCGCTCCAGACCTCGAAGACTACGATTACCCCGGCCGTTTCACCGACCGTGCCCGTGGCAAGCAACTGGCCACCCGCGCCCTCGAACGCCACCGCAGCGACTACAAACTCGCGGAAGGCAAAGGCGACCAGCCGACGCTGGTCAGCGGTCACTTCATGGCCCTGAGCGAACACCCGCGCGCCGAATGGAACGACCTCTGGCTGCTGCTGGAAGTGGTCCACGAAGGCAAGCAACCGCAAGTGCTCGGCGCCAACGTCACCAGCGACGTCACCCACAACAAAGACGATTTCCACCAGGGCTACCGCAACCGCTTCCTCGCCACGCCGTGGGACGCGCACTACCGCCCTGCCCTCGAACACCCGAAACCGCAAGTCCTCGGCAGCCAGACCGCCATCGTCACCGGCCCGCCCGGCTCGGAAATCCACTGCGACGAGTACGGCCGCGTCAAAGTGCAATTCCACTGGGACCGCGACGGCCAGGCCAACGACAACACCAGTTGCTGGCTGCGCGTCGCCACCGGCTGGGCCGGCAGCGCCTATGGCGGCATCGCCATCCCGCGTGTCGGCATGGAAGTGCTCGTCACCTTCCTCGAAGGCGACCCCGACCAACCGCTGGTCACCGGCTGCCTGTACCACAAGGAAAACGTCGTCCCCTACGACCTGCCGGCGAACAAAACCCGCAGCACCTTCAAGACCCTCAGCTCACCGGGCGGCAAGGGCTACAACGAATTCCGCATCGAAGACAAAAAAGGCGCGGAACAGATCTACCTGCATGCCCAGCGCGACTGGGACGAAAACATCGAACACGACCAGAAAATCCGCATCGGCAATGAGCGGCACGACACGGTCGAGGCGAAGGTGTTTAGCGAGTTCAAGGTTGAAGAGCATCGGATCACGCATCTGGACCGCAAGACTGAAGCGCGGGCGGATGATCACCTTACGGTGGGTGTAACCCAGCACGTGAAGGTTGGGACGGCGCAGTTTGTTGAGGCTGGTGAGGAGATTCACTACCACGCGGGTAATAAAGTGGTGGTTGAAGGCGGGATGGAACTGACGGCGAAGGCTGGCGGGAGTTTCGTCAAGGTCGATGCGGGTGGTGTGACGATTAGTGGGGCTGAGGTGAAGGCGAACTCGGGTGGAGCGCCGGGTGCGGGCACGGGGATTGCTCAGTTGCCGCCGGTGGTGCCGACGCCTGCCGATCAGGATCGTGCGGGGAATGTGGTGCAGGCGAAGACGGTTCACTAAAACAGTTACGGCGAGCGGATACTTAAAGGGCCAGCGAACGGGATTTGACTCGACCGCTCGGCCTCTTAGTCCAGTGTGGCGGGATCAAATGAAGAATATTGTGCCTGGCATTGGGCTAGTCATTTTTTGCGCTCAGGTATCGGCGGCTCAACCACCGTTTCAAACGATGATCGATTGTGAACTGGCAGGATCACAACACACGATTTCGCTGCTGCGTGGCTCGCCAATCATCGATTCCTATATTTACAAAACCCGCTATGGCCAAATCACCCGGTTTATATACGACGATGCTGAGGCATCTCGAGGAAGCGAAGTGCAATGGCAATGTGCTTCAGATCAAAAAAATACAAACGTACTGGTGGTGTCGGGCGAGTTCACTTCTAACTATCTGCAAGGTGCTTTGTTCTATTTCGATTCAACGGACGGGAAAATCCAACGTATTGATTTCGCCGAAAGGAACCGTCCTAGCTGGATAAAAATTTCCGCGCAGGGAGCGCAGGTGATCTTTGAGAATACGGGTAATGAAAGTTCGCACAAATATTTGAGCTACGGAAAGAATGGGCTTCCTCTAGAGTTGGACGAGTTTCCAGTGATCTCGAAGGGTGAGTCGTTGATACAACTGCACGCCTCCAAGCCTTGACGCGACGCCACTTCCATAAAAAATCCAGCGTCTGCGGGCGCTGGATCTGGTGAATGTGCCGGTCGAGCCCTTCGGGCAAGGCCGCCAGCTGGAAGATCTCTTGCCGCTCAATGCGCTCCGTCAGTGCCGCGAATTTGGTTTCAACGGTGACTGTCGCAGCCAGGTCAACCAGATGCTGTTGCTGCCTGCTTTGACGGTCATTCGTTGAAGCTGTCGTAGCGGATCAGATCGTCCTGGCTTCCGGTAGTGACCGAGAGTATCGAGCGGCGCGGCATATATCAGTATCCGTGCGAAGGTACCGATAGAGGGTTTCCCTACTTATACCGAACTGACGGGAAAACTTTGATCTATTCAATTACGGTCGACCCCTTCGCGACCTTATCGACGTGTTGCTTACGGGTAGGTCTACTGCAGTTTGCGGAAGCCACGCTCATCTTCAGAGAATTCAGAGAAGGGGCGATCTCTAATGATCCTAGGTTGTGTGCTGCCATCCGGCTTCAGCAGCTCCTGCTCGAAACCCGTGCCAAGGAGCACATTGTTAATGTCGGCATACTTGAATCTTTTGGACGTGTTATCGCTCCAGGCTATGGTTACTTCCGTACTATCAGCCGAAGCGAACGGGCCACTCGTCTTGGTTGGTGCACTAATTTCGATATGGGATCCGACGGCGATCTTAGCGAACGATGTTTGAGAGTAAGGCATAATTAAAACGCTCTTTTGATTTGGATGTGGCTTAACTCTACGGCGCAGGGTGAAACCTGACACCTGTAAGTTCTGACAGTTTTTTATAATCATTCGAAATAGAAAGTATTTCGAACTATTCAATAGCGGATCGAGGACGGATGCTGGAGCTGACTGCAACCCGGTTATTGACTTAGCTTAGGGGTGTCATACCGTATACACATGGACTCTTGCATCACTTAGCCCATAGTTTCTTTTCGGGATTTAAAATCAAAACGCTTGCGTGGGTGCATGTTCAATTGCAGGGCTATGTTGTTCATGCTGTTGAGCGCAACGCTGAAGCCGGATTCTGTAGGCCACCCAGGGAGAAATCTGATTTCTACTTCGTAGCCTGCGCCAAACGGGATCGAAAGGGTAAGGCCTATCTCATCCCCAAATATAGCGATGCCATGGATGTGGAGCAGTATCAACAAGTCTTGGAACGGCTTTTAAGCAAAATGCCCGCGCCCGCCGAATGGTGGTTGGCGGCCTTCGAAGCCTGCCCACGGGAGGCAGGCTCATGTTTGCAGCTACGACGTCAGATAGGCGCCTTCCAGCCCAGCATCCGTTGCTGCGCAACCTTGAGCAAGTCGCAACCGTCCTGCGTCAGCAGGTAAAGAGCGTGCGTGATGTGGGGGATGTCCTGGACGTCGCCGTCTTTGAAACATTGGAGGTGGAGTGTTTCAAGTAGCTCGCTGGAGGCGCGGATGCGCTGGAGGGCGGCTTCGAGGATGTCTTGGGGGTTGGCTTCGGTGTCGATGACCAGAGGCGTTGAGTCGGTGACGCTGCTTTTGATTGAACGGTAGCGATCGGGGAACGGATTTAACGTATGCATAGTAATTACTCGGACATTAATTAGTAATCGCCAGCACCGTGACCAAACGATGGGAGGCGGCTGTGTACAGGCTTGGTCAACCGATAACGCCCAAATCGGCTCGCCCGAAGGCGTCCCGCACACAGCCGCCATTACAACGCAATACGAGACATAGAAGTTCGTAGTGCGAATGAGGGCACATGTGGGGGCATTATCAGGTGACCAAACCTGTTCGCTGATTTTGCAGCGAGCCCAAACAGTAATCGCTACGCCCCATCAGCCGAAAGTCGACAAAGCATCCATCCTTGTAGGACGAAGCCGAAGCTACCGAAGATTTTCACCCCAACGAAACGCCTGACAGAATCGTCCCTTACGACAGGCGGCATTCAGCCGGGTTAACCATTGCTTAACCCTGCGGTCCAAGACTTTACTGGACCGCACGCCCTCAGGTTCCTCTGACGCCCAGTGCGGCAGGTTCGACGTTCACTACGTCGAACTCTCGTTCCGTCCGCACCGGAGATTGCTCATGAACACGCGCATTTTGCTGGTTACCGCTGCCCTCGCCTGCACCGGGTTTACCGGGCTTGCCCAGGCCGACGACACCACTTCCTCACAAGCCGTGCCCTACGAATACGGGATGCCGCTGCACGTGGCCAAGGTGGTTGCGCTGACCGAACCTACGACGCTGGACTGCAAAGTCATTACGGCTGAGATGAAGTACATCGATACGTCGGGCAAACCCGCAGAGATCTCGTATCGCAAATGGTCGGATGCGTGCAGTTATCAGAATTGATAACGCGACACTCATGCTTTTCTGTAGGAGCGAGCTTGCTCGCGAAAAACGTTCGGATAACGAGTTTGTTCAGAAAATACGCGTTATCGTTCACGTCCATCGCGAGCAAGCTTGCTCCTACAGGATTGGCTTATAGCGCTTGCCGGTCGGGATGCAGCGTCTGCAGCGCTGCCCGATGCTGAATTTCGGTGCGCAGCTCGGCAATCAGGTCATTGATTTCCCGGCAGCCATTGAGTGTGCTGGCGTCTATGCCAGTGACCAATAGATCCACTTGATCGGTCTGGCCGTCGGCATACACCTTGATGCTCATCGACAGGTCGGGCGTCAGCGTGCATTGACAACGTTTCGGCAGAAAACTGCTTTCGATGATGTTGCGAAGTTCCAAGGCAGAAAGAAACATGGCGACCCTCTCCTTATGTGAGATTGCCAATCAGCTATCAATGCCGACTCAACTCATTCGCGGCCAGCTTCAGGACCAGATGAAGCATAAAACATGCCCCGGATTTCGCCGTGCAGCTCATCGGTAATTCAAAGGTTTAATGTGTCTTCAAGTAAATGGACTCATGCAGTCTGCATGAACGCAGGTTCTCGCCCCTGCAAATTGCAACCTGATGAGTCCGGGTTTGCATTGGCCGCCCATGGCAGTAAAAATGCGGCCACTCCCTTTAACATCCGCTGACCCTACTCACACGCAAGGAGGCATCATGGGTTCATTGACCCGAATCACTACCGTCGGCCTGATTGTTGCCGGGCTATCGACCGTTGTTCACGCGGCGAAACTCGAAGACGTTGCACCGTTTCCCAAAGCCGAAAACGGCTTCACCCGCCAGGTCATTCACCTCGCCCCGCAAGCCGGTGAAGACAACTACCAGGTCGAAATTCTCGCTGGCAAGACCTTGACCGCTGACTGCAATCGCCAACGCCTGGGCGGTATGCTCGAGGAGAAAAACCTCGAAGGCTGGGGCTACCCGTTCTACCGACTGGAAAAAGTGATCGGCCCGATGAGCACGCTGATGGCCTGCCCGGATGGCAAGAGCAAACAGGACTTCGTCCCGGTGGTCGGTGACGGCTTCAGGTTGCGTTACAACAGCAAGCTGCCGATCGTGCTGTATGTGCCGAAGGACGTAGAAGTGCGCTATCGGATCTGGTCGGCGTCAGGCAAGGTTGAAAAAGCGATTCAGGAATAACCCGGATCCTGTAGGAGCGAGCCTGCTCGCGATGGCGTCTTAAGAGTCAACATTGATGTTGACTGACAGACCGCTATCGCGAGCAGGCTCACTCCTACAGGGATTGGGGATTGGTTGGCCCCCTGCTGTCTGCTCACACTAGGGCTTCGCTCAGCGCGGCGCGTTCGGCGACGTGGCGCAAGCTGTCGAAGTTGATGTTGGCGCCGGAATCGATGGCCACCAGCGTTTGACCACGCACGCCAGTCTGCGCCACGTACTTCTTGATTCCCGCAACGGCCAACGCACCGGAAGGTTCGGTGATCGAGCGAGTATCGTCGTAGATGTTCTTGATGGCGGCGCAGAGTTCGTCGTTGCTGACGGTCAGCACCTCATCCACGCAAAACCGGCAAACCTCGAAACCATAAGCGCCGATCTGAGCGACGGCGACGCCATCGGCGAACGTACCGACGTTGGACAGGACAACACGTTCGTCTGCCTGTAAGGCGGCGCGCAGGCACGCGGAATGTTCCGACTCGACGCCAATGATGCGGACTTCAGGTCGCAGGTATTTGACGTACGCGGCGATGCCCGCGATCAGGCCGCCACCGCCCACCGGCACGAAAATCGCGTCGAGCGCTCCTTGGTGCTGACGGAGGATTTCCATGGCGACCGTGCCCTGCCCTGCGATCACGTCCGGGTCGTCGAAGGGCGAAACGAAGGTGCGGCCGGTTTGTTCTGCCAGGTTCAAGGCGTACGCCAGGGCAAACGGAAAACTCTCCCCGTGCAGCACGGCATCGGCACCGCGACTGCGCACTCCGAGCACCTTCAGTTCCGGCGTTGTGGCGGGCATGACGATGGTCGCGGCAATCCCCAATTCACGCGCCGCCAGCGCCACGCCTTGGGCATGGTTGCCTGCCGAGGCGGTGATCACACCGCACGCCTTCTGCTCATCGCTCAATTGCACCAGTTTGTTGTAGGCGCCACGGATCTTGAAGGAAAAGGTCGGCTGCAAGTCTTCGCGTTTCAACAGAATCTGATTGCCCAGGGCTTCGGACAGCGCCGGCGCGGCTTGCAACGGCGTGCGTACCGCCAGTTCGTACACCGGCGCGGCGAGGATCTTTTTGACGTAATGCTCAAGCAAGCTCTGCTGGGCGGGTGTGCTGTTCATGGTCGTCTCCTGACGTTGATCAGAACCCAAGAGACAGAAAGTAAAAACCCGCCTCTAGGGCGGGTTGGGTGCTGCAGTCGTGAGCTAGCCCGCCAAATAAGGAATGGCGGTAATAATGCTTGGCTGGCAGCGCAATACGGTGGAAGTCATGGCTGGAAATTAGCCGGGCATGGCAGGCAAGTCAATGGCCAAATTTTCCCGGCCTGTGTAGGCTCGCTGTTCTGCTCATCGTCCAAGGAAGGAAATCATGAAGTCTGTCGCCCTGCCCCTGATTGCCCTGCTCGCCTTCGCTGGCTACACCGTTGCGGTGATGCTCCAGGCGGAACAATCGTTGATCGAATTCGGCATCAGCCTGATGTCGCGACCTGATACCGCGCAGGTGGTGATTGATCTTTATCTGCTGGCGACGCTGGCCGGGGTGTGGATGTACAGCGATGCGCGCAAGCGTGGGCAGTCGGCATTGTCCGTCATTCCCTATTTATTGCTCACCGCGATTTTTGTGTCGATTGGGCCGTTGTTGTATCTGGTGGTTCGGGGGTTGCAGGATCGGAAGAGGTCCGTGGGTGCCACGCAAGAAGTCTGATCCTGAGTGTGTGGGTGTTGAGGGCGCCATCGCCAGCAAGCCGGCTCCTACAGGAGATTTGTGTTGAACAGGCAACCTGAGTTCAACCCGGCCCCTTGTGGGAGCGAGCCTGCTCGCGATTACTGATCTGAAGTTTGTGGTGTAGTTGAGGCCGCCATCGCCGGCAAGCCGGCTCCTACAAGTGGTGCGCGCCACTGTAGGAGCCGGCTTGCCGGCGATGGCGGCCTGACATTCACCACATCATTTGGCCAACCGCCGCAACCCCATCACCATCACTCCCGCCCCTAGCATCATCGCCGTCAAAAACAATGGATACGACACCCACCACGGCGTCCCCGCCGTCATCATGCTGAACTCGGACATGCCGCCGATGCTCGCTATCAGATTGAGCGGCAGGAACACCACGTTGATCAGCGTCAGTTTGCGCAGCAGGTTGTTCATGCTGTTGTTCATCAGGTTGCCCCGGGCGTCGATCAGCCCGGAGAACACCGTGGAATAGATTTCCGCCTGTTTGTAGCACTGGTTGTTTTCAATGATCAGGTCGTCGATCAGGCCGATGGCCTCGGCGCCGAAGTGCTCCTTTTCCGCGTGGTTGCGCAGCCGGGTCAAGACCGCGCCGTTGCTGTGTATCGCGTTGATGTAATAGATCAGGCTTTCGCTGAGGTTGAACATCTGGATCAGGTGCTGGTTCTGCATCGACGCGTTGAATTTCTGCTGCAACTCCCGCGCAACCAGCTTGATCACCTTGAGGTGGCCCAGGTAGTGATGGATGTTGTTGAACAGCAGATCCAGCAACACATCCAGCGGCGTGTTCAGTTTCTGCCGGGTGCCGAGCCCATGCAGCGGCGAATCGTCGGTGGCGATCACCAGTAAACGCTGGGTAGAAAACAGCAAACCGCAGGACGACACTTCAAAAGCCAGGCTGCCGGCACCGGAATAATTCTCCGGGCGCTTCCAGATCAGGAACAGGTTGTCGGGGTGAAACTCGATGCGCGATACCTCATCGGGGTCCAGCGCCGACGCCAGGGCGTGTTCATCGAGTTTGAAATGGCTGTGCAGCAAGTCGCGCTCGGCCGCATCGGGGTTGCTGAACAGCATCACTTCGGCGTCCAGCCGTTCGACCGCATGCAGCACGCCGTGGGTCAGTTGGAAGCTCTTGATCATCGGCCGATCACCAGGCCTGGCCGCGGCGTTTGAGTTCCAGTCGGCGGACGAACTCTTCCAGCACCAGCGAGTACAAATCGTCCTGCAGATACGCGTCTTCGATACCGGCGTCCATGTTCGGGTTGTCGTTGACCTCGATGACTACCACCTTGTCGCCGGACTGTTTGAGGTCGACGCCGTAGAGGCCGTCGCCGATTAGGTTCGCGGTTTTCACCGCCAGCTCCACCACCGCACGCGGTGCTTCGTGAACCGCCAGGGTACGGCACTCGCCGTTGATGTTCTGCCCCTTGGCCTTGTGGTTGTAGATCTGCCAATGGCCCTTGGACATGAAGTACTGGCAGGCAAAGATCGGTTTGCGGTTGAGCACGCCGATGCGCCAGTCGTACTCGGTGTAGAAAAACTCCTGAGCCAGCAACAGCACCGAGTGTTCGAACAGTTCGGCGGTCGCTTCGAGCAAGGCTTGCTGGCTTTCGACCTTGATCACGCCACGGGAGAAACAACCGTCGGGAATCTTCAACACCAGCGGAAAACCCAGGCGCTCGCCGACCCGTTCGAAGTCTTCCGGTCGCTCCTTGTAGAGAATTTCGGTGGCGGGCATGCCCAATTGATGGCTGTTGAGCAGGTCGGTCAGGTAGACCTTGTTGGTGCAGCGCAGGATCGATGCCGGGTCATCCATCACCACCAGCCCTTCGCTCTCGGCTTTTTTCGCGAAACGGTAGGTGTGGTTGTCGACGCTTGTAGTCTCGCGGATCAACAGCCCGTCGTATTCGGCGATGCGTGCGTAGTCCTTGCGCTCGATCAGCTCCACGTCGATGCCCAAGGTCTTGCCCACGCGTACGAAATTTTCCAGCGCCTTGGGATTGGACGGCGGCAACGCTTCCTGCGGATCGTGCAGGATCGCCAGGTCATAACGGGCCAGGCGTCGCGACCGTGGCACGCGCCAGATCTTGCGGCTGAACGTGTCGAGTGAGTGGGCGAACTGATCTTCCTGATCTTCGCGCAACTTATGCAGGGCGCCAGACTTTATCCCTTCGATGTGCCAGCCGTTAGTTCGGCGAAACTCAACTAACAATATCGGGCACGGAAACACTTCAAACAACTGCCGCGCCAAATCCTGCAATGGCTCTATATGCGTCTTGCCAAAATACAGGGTCAGGGTAAAACCTTCGGTATCACTGTAAAGGTGATGACTGAGGGCTTTTTCCAGGGTTTTATCCAGGTCATCCAGCGCCAGGCCGTACAGGGCTTTGCGCGTCAGTTCGCTGATGGTGCGCACCGATGGAATAACCTTGTGCCCCCGCGCCTCGGCCAGCAGCGAGCAGTAATAACCGTGCCCCAGGTACTTGTAGCTGCGGCACAGGTTGATCACCTGGACCCGTTTGCCCTGCTCGTTGTCGCGGGTCTGCTCGAGGTATTCCTGAGCCGTGACGATGTCTTCGCTGGGGAAGTAGGACGCCCAGTCTTCCTTGCGTTCGACGATGATAATCAACTGACTTGAAGTTCTAACCGTGTCATTTAAATAAGTTGCTGCCGGCAAACTTTGCTCGGATACTTCGCGCCAATGACCTTGTACCGCTGACATAGTAATTGATCCGTTGGAGAACAAGACCTTTCCTATTAAGCACGAACTTTTTCGAAAGTCCCGTTTCGTTACGCAACTTTTACGGCGGTCATATGAATCCTGTCTTTCGCTTGGCGGTAGTTGAAGACTTACCCGCGTTGCAGGCACTCGAACAGCAATGTTTCACCACGGACCGGCTCACCAGCCGCAGCTTTCAATGGATGATCACCCGCGCTCACGGACGACTGCTGGTGGCCCAGCGTGGCGAGGAATTGCTGGGTTACGCGTTGGTGTTGTTTCACCGGGGCACATCGCTGGCGCGGCTCTACTCGATTGCCATCGCCGAACAGGCTCGCGGCAGTGGGCTCGGCAAGCAATTGCTGGAACGCATCGAGGCCTGCGCCCTGGAACACGACTGCGCGTACCTGCGGCTGGAAGTGCGCATCGACAACCCTGCCGCCATCGCCCTGTATGAGCGCAACGGTTACCGGCGCTTCGCGCTGATCCATGATTATTACCAGGACCATGCCGATGCGCTGCGCCTGGAGAAACGCATCCTTCAACACCGTGACTCGCGCAATATCAACGTGCCCTGGTACGCCCAGACCACCGATTTCACCTGCGGCCCGGCATGCCTGTTGATGGCCATGGGTGCGCTGCAAACCGGTCGTGTGCTGGAGCGCCGCGAAGAACTGCAGATCTGGCGCGAGGCGACCACCGTGTTCATGACCTCTGGCCACGGCGGGTGCAGCCCTCAAGGTCTGGCATTGGCGGCGGCGCGACGCGGGTTTCGTGTGCGCCTGCAAGTGAGCATGGCCGGGCCGTTGTTTCTCGATGGCGTGCGCGATGAGCATAAAAAAGACGTCATGCGCCTGGTGCACGAGGAGTTCATGGCTCAGTTAGTAACGACTGACGTCGAACAGGTACTCGGTGGTCCACTGGACCTGCCTCGGTTACTGAGCGACGGCGGACAGCCGCTGGTGCTGATCAGCAGTTATCGGCTGACCCGCTCCAAGTCGCCGCACTGGGTGATCGTCACCGATTGCGATGAAGAGTTTGTGTACTTGCACGACCCGGATGTCGACCATAGCCAGCATCGTCAGCCCATGGACTGCCAGCATTTGCCGGTCAGCCATGGGGAGTTCGAGAAGATGTGCAGTTTCGGGCGCGGCAAGTTGCGGGCGGCGGTGATTCTTTATCGCCGTGAGTAATCAATGCATTTATATTGTGTCTACCGCCGCCATCGCGAGCAGGCTCGCTCCCACATTAGATTGCGGTCAAATGTGGGAGCGAGCCTGCTCGCGATGGCGGTGCATGATTTTTACATCAGCCCGACCTTGTACAACACGCCATCATCTTCATCGGTGAGCACATATAAATACCCGTCCGGCCCCTGCCGCACGTCGCGGATGCGTTTGTTCAGCTCACCCATCAAACGCTCTTCGTGAACCACCCGGTCGCCGTCCAACTGCAGGCGTATCAACTCCTGACTGACCAGTGCACCGATGAACACGTTGTGCTGCCACGCCTTGAAGCGGTCGGCGTCGTAAAACGCCATGCCGCTCAGGCCGGGAGATTTTTCCCAGACGTGGCGCGGCGCAACAGTGCCTACGGCGGTCTTGCCCGTGGCTTCCGGGATCGGTTGACCGGAGTAGTTGATGCCATGGGTCGCCAGCGGCCAGCCGTAATTCTTGCCACGTTCGATGACGTTGATCTCGTCACCGCCACGCGGGCCGTGTTCGTTTTCCCAGAGCACGCCGGTCCAGGGATTGAGCGCCGCGCCTTGTGGATTGCGCTGGCCATACGACCAGATTTCCGGACGCACGCCCGCCTGGCCGACAAAGGGGTTGTCGTCGGGCACCGTGCCGTCCGGGTAGATCCGCACGACCTTGCCTTGCAGCTTGTCCAGGTCCTGCGCGGTTGGCCGGTCATTGTTCTCGCCGAGGGTGATGAACAGGTAGCCGTCACGGTCGAACACCAGTCGCGAACCAAAGTGATTGCCGACCGAGAGTTTGGGCTCCTGACGGAAGATCACTTTGAAATTTTTGATTGCTGTCAGGTCTTGCGACAGTTGCCCACGACCAACCGCCGTGCCGGCCTTGCCCCCCTCGCCGCCACCTTCGGCGTAGGACAGATAGACCGTGCGGTCCTGTTTGAAATCGGGCGACAGCACCACGTCGAGCAGACCGCCCTGCCCTTTGGCCCAGACCTTCGGCACGCCACTGAGCGGTGCCGAAAGTTTGCCGTCGACGCTGACCACGCGCAGGTTGCCGGGCCGTTCGGTCACCAGCATCCCTTGGCGATCCGGCAGAAACGCCAAGGCCCACGGATGATCCAGCCCCTTGGCGATGGGCGTGACCTCAAGAGTGCCCTGTTCACTTTTCAGCGCTTGCGCGGGTGCCGCGATAACGGGTGCGGCGGTGCTGATCAGGGCGCTGGCGCAAACGGTGGCTAGGAGGGTTTTACGCAACATGCACGATTCCTTTTGTCGTCTGAATGGCTGGCAAGACGTGCGTCCTGCTGCTCAACGGTTGCTGGTGCCTGCGTCCCGAGGGGGTGGATTAGGGATGAATTTCGGTGGGCTGACAGGCGCCGACCGATCCTGGGGATAGCGGTTGCCAATGCCGCCGTTGTCCAGCGTCGGTGGCCGCGGAACGGGAACCGTGTTCGGCCCGCGGATGGCCGGTGCACTGGGTTGTGTGCCTTGCATGCTATTGGGGTTGGCCCGGCGAATCGGGCTGTTGTAAGGATTGCTGGTGGCGCCCGTCGGGCTCTGGGCCAACAGCATCGGGAATGTGGGCAACCGGATGTCGGCCTGGGCCAGATGGCTCAGGACGCCAGTCAATGCCATCGTGATGATGCCAAACGCTAATCGGTTCATGGCCAGCCTCTCGAGGTGATACAGCCTTCGATAGCACGCTACGCCCGAGGTTCGGATTTGTTAACCAAAACCATGTAACACGAAGTTGTTCCCCTGCCAGGACTGGCTTGTACGCCGCTGAAAACTTTGCGCCGGGCCATGGACAGCCGCGGCGCCTCAATCAGATCCAGACAAAAATCGCCAGCAACCCGGCAAAAATCGCCCACTTCTCCAGGTAATAGAGTGTGCGGTTGCGCTTCTTCAACGCTTTGCCGCGCAGGCGAATCTTGTAGATTCTGGTGAACAGTCGATTGATGCCACCCGTCTTGTCGCCCACTTCGTTCGGCGCGCCCGCCGCCGACATCACGTTGCGGCTGAACCAGCCATTGAACGCCGCTGCCCAGCGATACTTCATGGGGCGCTCGATGTCGCAGAACAAAATGATGCGGTTCTGCTGCGTAGTGTTTTCGGCGTAATGAATGAAGGTTTCGTCGAACATCACCGCTTCACCGTCACGCCAGTGATAATTCTCGCCATCGACGTTGATGTAGCAGCCGGCGTCGTTCGGCGTCTCCAGGCCCAGGTGATAACGGTAGGAACCGGCATACGGGTCGCGGTGACGTACCAGTTTCGAACCGGGCGGCAGTTCGGCGAACATCGCCGCCTTGATCGAACCGATGCTCTGCACCAGTTCGGTGGTACGCGGGCAGAGCTTCATTGCCGAAGGATGACTGTCGCCGTACCACTTCAAGTAGAAGCGCTTCCAGCCGGTTTTGAAGAACGAGTTGAAGCCGACGTCGTCGTACTGGTTCGAGCGCTTGATCTCACCCGCCTTGAGCAGGTTCTGACCTTCGGCGCGGATTTCTTCCCAATGGGTCTGCAACGGGCTCAGGTCCGGGAAGTCGGCCGGATCGAGATACGGTTTGTTGGGGATTTTCGAGAACAGGTACAGGAAGCAATTGATCGGCGCGAGAAACGTCGAGTGATCGCTCAGTTGGCGGCCCAGCTTGTGGCGCACCTGACCGCGCAGGTGGACGTACGCAATCGATACAACATAAATAGCGGCAATGATGAGTTTCACGGAAATCGTCACACGTCAGAAGTGAACAAACTGCGACCCCTGACAGGCCCTACGGCCCAAGGGTCTTGTGCAGCGTCTGAATACGAAACAGCGTCCCTGAGGCGCGTCCTAGAGCATCCCCGTGGCCGGCACCCGGTTGAAAGATGGCATTTTAGCCACGGCTTGTAACAAATGGTTAGCATTCAGGTGTGAAAATCTGTCCACTTGTACCGCCAAAGCATCCGTGCGGCCTAAACGCCCTATCGTTTAAAGAGCCAGACCAGTACAATCGCCGCCAAACATTACGCGCCCCCCTTGGTTGATGACGGGAATGAACCCCGTCTCAGCGCACTTCGACTCGGGCCAAGCGCTCCAACTGCTGCTGTCCACTTATTGCCAGATGGACCTTCCGCTTCTGATCGGGATGTATTTCCCGTGGTTTGAATACCGGAAACGGGTACTGAATCGGTACTGCCGCAACCCTAGCTACTCTGAATGCTTCGCAGGAAAAACCTTTGATCTCTACAGCTAACATCACGATGCAGTTCGGCGCCAAGCCGCTATTCGAAAACGTTTCGGTCAAATTCGGCGCGGGCAACCGCTACGGCTTGATCGGCGCCAACGGCTGCGGCAAGTCCACTTTCATGAAAATCCTCGGTGGCGACCTCGAGCCTTCCGGCGGTCAGGTCATGCTCGAGCCGAACGTGCGTCTGGGTAAATTGCGCCAGGACCAGTTCGCCTACGAAGAATTCACCGTGATCGACACCGTGATCATGGGTCACGAAGAACTGTGGAAGGTTAAAGCCGAGCGCGACCGCATCTACTCGCTGCCGGAAATGACCGAAGAAGACGGCATGGCCGTGGCCGAGCTGGAAACCGAATTCGCCGAAATGGACGGCTACACCGCCGAATCCCGTGCCGGCGAACTGTTGCTGGGCCTGGGTATCGGCATCGAGCAGCACTTTGGCCCGATGAGCGAGGTTTCCCCAGGCTGGAAACTCCGTGTATTGCTGGCGCAGGCGCTGTTCTCCGATCCTGAAGTACTGTTGCTCGACGAACCGACCAACCACCTGGACATCAACACCATCCGCTGGCTGGAAAACGTGCTGACCCAGCGCTCCAGCCTGATGATCATCATCTCTCACGACCGTCACTTCCTGAACAGCGTGTGCACCCACATGGCTGACCTGGATTACGGCGAGCTGCGCCTGTTCCCGGGCAACTACGACGAGTACATGACCGTGGCGACCCAGTCCCGCGAGCAACTGCTGTCGGACAACGCCAAGAAGAAGGCACAGATTTCGGAACTGCAATCGTTCGTCAGCCGCTTCTCGGCCAACGCCTCGAAAGCCAAGCAGGCCACTTCCCGCGCCAAGGCGATCGACAAGATCCAGCTGGCCGAAGTCAAGCCTTCGAGCCGTGTGAGCCCGTTCATCCGCTTCGAACAAACCAAGAAGCTGCACCGTCAAGCGGTCATCGTCGAGGGCATGGCCAAAGGCTTCGACGGCAAGACACTGTTCAAGGACTTCAGCTTCCAGGTTGAAGCTGGCGAGCGCGTTGCGATCATCGGCCCGAACGGTATCGGTAAAACCACCCTGCTGCGTACTCTGGTCAACGAACTGACCCCGGATGCCGGTACCGTGAAGTGGACCGACGCCGCGGAACTGGGCTACTACGCCCAGGACCACGCGCACGACTTCGAAGACGACTGCAACCTGTTCGACTGGATGGGCCAGTGGACCCAGGGCGGCGAGCAACTGGTTCGCGGCACCCTCGGCCGCATGCTGTTCTCCAACGACGAGATTCTGAAGTCGGTCAAGGTCATCTCCGGTGGTGAGCAAGGTCGCATGCTGTTCGGCAAGCTGATCCTGCAAAAGCCGAACGTGCTGATCATGGACGAACCGACCAACCACTTGGACATGGAATCCATCGAGGCGCTGAACCTGGCGCTGGAGAACTATCCGGGCACGCTGATCTTCGTCAGCCACGACCGTGAGTTCGTATCGTCGCTGGCCACCCGCATCATCGAGTTGAGCCCTAGCGGCGTGATCGACTTCAGCGGTACTTATGACGATTACCTGCGTAGCCAAGGCGTTGTGTTCTAAGCGTTCGCTATAAATGAAAAGCCCTGTCCATGTGACGGGGCTTTTTGCATTTCAGGATCAAAAAGCTTGAGCCTGCGGTAACCGGTCCCTGTAGGAGCCGGCTTGCCGGCGATAGCGTCCTCGAGATCGCCATCGCCAGCAAGCCGGCTCCTACAGTAGTCCGTATTCCAAGTCAGGAAGGTGCGATGTTTGATCGTTAGCCTGCTTTCTTTTATTCCACACCCGCGCCATGATGGACCTCTCCCACCGCCGCCCGCGAACGAGCCCTCATGTCTGCGCAGCAACTGCCACCGCAAAGCTCCATGGCGATCACCCTGCAGATCGTCTCCATCGTTTTCTATACCTTTATTGCCTTCCTCTGCATCGGCCTGCCGATTGCGGTGTTGCCAGGTTATGTCCACGAACAGCTCGGGTTCAGCGCGGTCGTCGCAGGGCTGACCATCGGTTCGCAATACCTCGCCACCCTGCTCAGCCGCCCGATGGCCGGGCGAATGTCGGACAGCATCGGCACGAAACGATCGATTGTTTACGGGTTGACGGGGATTGTCCTGAGCGGCGTGCTGACGTTGCTCTCGACGCTGTTGCAAAGCTTTCCGCTGACGAGCCTGTTGATCCTGATCGCTGGCCGTTTGTTGCTGGGCATCGCGCAGGGCTTGATCGGCGTCGGCACCATCAGTTGGTGCATGGGCCAGGTCGGCGCGGAACACACCGCGCGCTCGATCTCGTGGAATGGCATCGCGTCCTACGGCGCCATCGCAATCGGTGCGCCATTGGGCGTCGTGATGGTGGCCGCGTATGGTTTTGCCAGCCTGGGCATCGCGCTGTCATTGTTGGCTGCGTTGGCGCTGCTGCTGATCCGCAATAAACCTTCGGTGCCAGTGGTTCGCGGCGAACGCCTGCCGTTCTGGGCGGTGTTCGGGCGTATTGCGCCGTTCGGCGCGAGCTTGAGCCTGGCGTCGATCGGCTACGGCACGCTGACCACCTTTATTACCCTGTATTACGTGAACCGTGGCTGGACCGGCGCCGCGTACTGCCTGACGGTGTTCGGTGTCTGCTTCATTCTGGCGCGACTGCTGTTCATTTCCAGCATCAGTCGTTTTGGTGGATTCACCTCGGCGATTGTCTGCATGAGCATTGAAACAGCGGGCCTGGTGCTGCTGTGGCTCGCGCCGTCGACCGGTTTCGCCCTGATTGGCGCGGGTCTGGCCGGGTTTGGCCTGTCGCTGGTGTACCCGGCGTTGGGGGTAGAAGCCATTAAACAGGTGCCCAACTCCAGTCGCGGCGCGGGTTTGAGTGCTTACGCGGTGTTTTTCGATCTGGCGCTGGCGATTGCCGGACCGCTGATGGGCGCAGTGGCGTTGAACCTGGGGTATTCGTGGATTTTCTTCAGTGCGGCAATGTTGTCGATCACCGGCTTGGCCCTGACCCTGCTACTGAAACGCCGCGCTATAGCCTGATCATTTCAACCCATGCTGGCGATGGCGATTCCGAGGACGCCATCGCCAGCAAGCCGGCTCCTACAGGTGTGGCGTGAGACCTATTGATCGGCGGTTTGCATGCCGGCGCGGGTCGGTTTGCCCAGTGCGTGGGAGAAGAAGCGCCCGGCTTCGGAGATCATGTTGCGGTGAATGTCCTCGCGATCGACACCATCGGCATCGGTGCACAGCGCCGGCATCGCCCTGATCTGTTCTTCGTTGCACGGTGCCATGAACACAAAGTGCCCTGCCCCGGCCAGTAGCTTGAAGTCCGGTGCGGTCGGCAGTTTGCGCGCCAGCGCCGCGGCGTTTTTGTCGAAGGCCACCAGTTTGTCGCCGTCACCGCTGTACAGCAGCACCGGTACATGCACGTCGGCCAGGGTATGGCGGCCGAACTTCAGGCTCAACGGCGCCATCAGCAGCAGCGCGTGCACCCGGGGATCCGCCACCGGTTGCAGGTCATCACGGTCGACAATCAGTTCACCCTGGGTGTTGCAGGCATCGTGGTCGTCCGGACGCTCCTGGCAATAGCGACGCAGACGATCCAGATCCGGCGTCGCCCCCGACAGAATCAGCGCCGTTTCCCCGCCGGCCGAATAACCGATCACCCCCACCTGATCGGCATTGACGAACGGTGCGAGCATACGGTCGCCCAGTGTCGCGGTAATAGCTTCGGAAATCTGGATCGGCCGCCCATACAAGTTGCTCAAGGTACCGAGGCGGCTGTGGTCTTTGGAGTTGTCGCCGGGATGGATCACCGCCACCACCACAAAACCCTTGCGGGCCAGCGATGTGGCGAGGTCGTGCAGGGCCAGCGGGGTTCCGGTGTTGCCGTGGGACAGCATCAGCATCGGGAAGCGGCCAATGGCGACGCGGGTGTCTTCGCCCGCTTCGACCGTGTAGCCCTCGAGTTTACTGGAGTGTTCGCGGTCGCTGGAGGGGTAGAACGCGATGGCGCGCATCGGTTGCAGGTCCAGTGGGTCGAGAAAACTCATCTCATGGAAACCGACGCTCCAGTGAGGATGTGGCGCAGGCGCGGCGTGCACTGAATTCAGGCTGCTGAGCAGGCAAATCAGTAACGTTGCCCAAAGACGCACCATGGGATGCCCCACCTTTGTTACTTGACCGGGAAGCCCGTTCTCCATCGATTACCGAGGAAGCGGCCTTGTACCAGCAATTGCGGCCACCAAGGTCGTTACAGAACGGGGACGTTAAACCCTCGACTGCATAACCTGAGCCACAACATGAAAGATTACGCAATGATCAGAAACAAAAAACTCCGTATCTGACCTTGCGGGATCAGAATACAGAGTTTTGTGGGGTGTTGCCCGAGCTGATTTACAACTTTACGCAAGCCTTACGCGGCGGCGAACAGTTGCTCGCTGATTTGCGTGCGAGCAGCGCTCATGGCTTTGGTGCGGACTTCATCACCGTACGCCAGGCCTTCGGCACGGACGAATTCAATGTCGGTGATGCCGAGGAAGCCGAACAGCAACTTCAAATACTCTTCGTGCGCAACGCCACTCGCCTGACCTGCATGCAAGCCGCCGGCAGTCGACACGATCACGACTTTCTTGCCACCGCACAGGCCTTCAGGGCCGGCTTCGGTGTAGCGGAAGGTCTGGCCGGCAACGGCGATGCGGTCGATCCAGGCCTTGAGTTGGGTCGGGATGGTGAAGTTGTACATCGGTGCTGCGATGACGACGGCATCGGCGGCGAGGAATTCGGCCAGTGTCGAGGCGCTCAGTTCGGCTTCGTGCTGCTGAGCGGCGTTGCGCAGTTCAGCGGAGGTGCCGGCGGCGACCAGGGTCGTGGCGGAGAAATGGCTGATGGCATCGCTGGCCAGGTCGCGGTAGGTCACGATGGCGGTCGGCTCGGCAGCTTGCCAGGCGCTGACGACTTCGCGGCTCAGCTGACGGGAAGCCGAGTTGTCACCAAGAATGCTCGAATCGATATGCAGCAGTTTCATATGGGATCTCCAGGTGAGGACCGCCACGAGGCGATCTGATGGAGACAATCCTACAGACGAAACCAATAGCTGATTAGACCGCAACAATGCGATAGTTCGTCTCACTGATAGAACAATCGAGTTAAAACCATGCAAGACCTCAATGACCTCTATTACTTCGCCAAAGTGGTCGAAGCCGGCGGGTTCGCGGCAGCCGGGCGTTTGCTGGGGATTCCCAAATCACGATTGTCGCGCCGCATCGCCGAACTGGAAGAACGCCTGGGTGCGCGCCTGCTGCAACGCACTACCCGGCAACTTAAGCTAACCGCTGTGGGCGAGCGCTATTTGCGCCACTGTCAGGCCATGTTGCTGGAAGCCGAGATGGCCGATGAGGCCGTGGCCAGCATGTCCAGCGAACCTCGCGGACGCTTACGGGTGTCTGCCCCCGTCGGGCTGGCTCACGAAATGTTGCCAACGGTGATCAGCAAATTCCTCGAGAAATACCCTCATGTCCAGCTTGAAGTCATGCTGGTGAACCGCCGGGTCGATCTGGTGACCGAGGGCGTCGACGTCGCGTTGCGGGTTCGCGAACCGGGCGATGAAGACCCGCTGCTGGTGACCCGGCGCCTACGTCAGGCGCAGATGCTGATGGTGGCCAGTCCGGGTTTTCTTCATGGACGAGCAATCAATCATCCCGAAGACCTCAAGGGCTTGCCGGTGCTCGGCGCACTGGAAGCGGACCGCATGGTGCACATCCGCATGCTAGACCAACAGGGTAAAAGCCATGAACTCGCGCTCGAAGCGCGACTGGGCATCGATGACTTTATCGTGCGCAGGGCCTGCACCCTCGCCGGCCAGGGTTTTACCATGCTGCCGATGATGTATTGCGAGCAGGAACTGGAAAGCGGCGCGCTGGTGCAGTTACTGCCCGACTGGTCTTTGCCTGGCGGCTGGCTGCAAGCGGTCTACCCTCATCGGCGCGGGGTGATGCCGGCCGTTCGTGCCTGGCTCGACCATTTGATCGAATCATTCAATGCCTGTGGGGACCGACTGATATGAAGGCTGGGCGTATGAGCGAAGAGGATGTCGCGCAATTCTGTCTCGCGCTGCCGGGTGCGCGGGAAGATTACAAATGGGGCGGCGTGCGGGTGTTTTCGATTGCCGGGAACAAGATGTTCGCCCTGCAGAACCTGCGGGGCGACTCTTTGGCGTTCAAGGTCGACAAGGACTTGTTTCTGGGGCATTGCGACCGCCCGGGCATTCATCCGGCGCCATATCTGGCCCGGGCCCAGTGGATCATCATGCAAGCGCCCTACCCGTTGGGCAGTGAAGAACTGCAAGGACTGCTGCAACGTTCCCATCAACTGGTGGTGAGCAAACTGCCCAAACGCACGCAGGTCGGGCTGCTGCTTTAAAGCAGCGCCAGATTGGCGCCCAGGAACAGTTGATCGATCCAGAACACTTGATGCAGCAGCACGATCACCCAAAACAGCAACTGAAACGACACTTTGCGGGTCTTGTGCCGAAACACCTGCTGGGCCAGCAACGCGCCCGGCCAGCCGCCGGCGAGTTCCACCGCATGCAACACGTTTTCCGGCGTGCGCCAGCGGTCGGTCCGGGCCTTGCGTTTGTCGCTCCAATAAAGGAAGAACGCCAGTACGCTGACGATGCCATAGGCCGCCAGGGGAATCAGCGAAACCCCTCGCAGCCAGAACGACATCGAGCCGAACAACGGCAGCGCACACACCATCGCGAACACCAGCAGTTTCAGCCGTGGGTTCTGGATTCCGCCCCCGGACTGGCGCCCGGGATTGTTGCGTGCGCGGGTGTCATTCATGGCTTGACCGAGGTCCAGTCAACCCAGCCAAACTGCCAGGTGGCGAGAATGAGCAGGCCAAATGCAATGCGGTACCAGGCGAACACCGCGTAGCTATGGCTGGCGATGAACTTGAGCAAGCCCCGGACGGCAATCATTGCGAAAATGAACGCGGTGACAAAACCGATGGCGAACACCGGGAAATCGGCCGGGACGAACAGGTCGCGGTATTTGTAGCCCGAGTACACCGCCGCACCGACCATGGTCGGCATCGCCAGGAAAAACGAAAACTCGGTGGCCGTCTTGCGCGACAGCCCGAACAGCAAACCACCAATGATCGTCGCACCTGAACGCGAAGTGCCTGGGATCATCGCCAGGCACTGGGCGAAGCCGACTTTCAAGGCATCTTTCCAGGTGATCTCGTCGACGGTTTCAGCATGCACTTCATGCTGACGCTGCTCCGCCCACAACATCACGATGCCGCCCACGACCAATGCGGTGGCGACGGTAATCGGGTTGAACAGGTAATGGTGGATCAGGTCGGCGAAAATCACCCCCAGGACCACGGCCGGCATGAAGGCAATCAGCAGGTTGGCGGTAAAGCGTCGGGCGCCGGGTTGCGTCGGCAAACCGATGACGACATCGAAAATCTTGCGGCGAAATTCCCACACCACCGCGAGGATCGCCCCAAGCTGAATAATGATGTTGAACGCCATCGCCCGCTCGCCACCGAAATTGAGCAAGTCGGCCACGATGATCTGGTGTCCGGTGCTGGAAATGGGCAAAAACTCCGTCAGCCCTTCTACAACGCCAAGTATCAATGCCTGAAAGGCGGTCCAAAGATCCATCAATCCCCCAAAAAGCGATGCGCTACGGCATGCCCCGTTAATATTTTTCAAAACATTGACTGCGATCAGCGCAGTTGCAGCCAGACGCGCACAGAATCCAGACGAAACCGTAAAAATTCCGTGAAAAATCAACTTGGATTCAGGTTTTTCCGTGCGGGGCCGAAATCCTATCAGACAAGCCTGAATAACGCTGCCACGTTATTGGACTTGGGTCGGATATGCCCGATCGGCAAAATGTGGTTGGATGCTGGCGGTCGTTTATTACAAGAAAAAGAAACAGGAGTGACAGCGTTATGAACAGCTTGCGCAATATGTCGATCAGCCGTCGTCTGTGGCTGATTTTGATCGTGGCCGTCATGATGCTTTTGACGTTGGGCGTGTTGATGCTCAAGCAGATTCACGAGGACCTGTATCACGCCAAGGCGCAGAAAACCCAGCACGTCGTGCAGACAGCCAGCGGCATTCTGACCTATTACCACGGGCTCGAAACCGCCGGCACGCTGACCCGCGAAGCCGCGCAGAAACAGGCGCTGACCGCCGTTCGCGGCCTGCGCTATGACCAGAACGACTACTTCTGGATCAATGACCTGACGCCGGTGATGATCATGCACCCGGCCAACCCGAAACTCGATGGCCAGAACCTCTCGGCAATCCGCGACCCGGACGGGTTTGCGCTGTTCAATGAAATGGTCGCCCTCGCCAAGGCCAAGGGCGCCGGCCCGATCGACTATCGCTGGCCGAAACCGGGCGCCAGCGAGCCGGTCGCAAAAACCTCCTACGTCAAACTTTTCGAACCGTGGGGCTGGGTGATCGGCTCGGGTATATATATAGATGATATGCAAGCCGAGTTCATGGGCCAGGTCTGGAAAGCGACAGTGGTCGGGCTGGTAATCGCCGCCATCATGGCACTGCTGGTGATCCTGATTGCCCGCAGCATCGTGCGTCCGCTTCAGGACACCGTGAACGCCATGGCCAACATCGCCAGCGGCGAAAGCGATCTGACTCGCAGCCTCGACACCCACGGTCAGGACGAAGTCACGCAGTTGGCACACCACTTCAATGCGTTCACCGCCAAGCTAAGACTGGTGATCAGTGAATTGCAGGTGTCCGCCAGCGCCCTGGGCCAGTCGTCCAGCGATCTGGGCAACGACGCCGTCCAGGCCCAGCAACGCAGTCAGCAGCAATCGCAACAGATGGAACTGGTGGCCACGGCCATCAATGAAGTGACCTATGGCGTGCAGGACGTGGCGAAGAACGCCGAGCACGCCGCCAGCGAGATGCGCGATGCCGAGTCTCAGGCGCAGCAGGGCCAGGTGAACATCGACAGCAGCCTGCAACAAATCGACAAGCTGTCTTCAACGATTGATCAGGCCGTGGAGGTCATTCGTACCCTCGCCGCCGAAAGCACTCAGATCGGCAGCGTGTTGGAAGTGATCCGTTCCATCGCCGAGCAAACCAACCTGCTGGCCCTCAACGCGGCCATCGAAGCCGCCCGTGCCGGTGAGCAGGGTCGCGGGTTTGCCGTCGTCGCCGATGAGGTGCGCCTGCTGGCCCAGCGCACGCAGAAGTCCACCGCCGAGATCCAGGCAATGATCGAACGCCTGCAAAGCCATTCCGAAGCGGCGGTCAAGGTCATCGGCGACAGCAGCCGCGCCTCGCAACTGACCATCGAACAGGCCGGCCTCGCCGGTGCAAGCCTGAATGCCATTGGCCAGGCACTGCGCAACCTCAACGGGTTGAACGCTTCCATTGCCAGCGCCACCCTGCAACAGGCCCATGTGGTCGAAGACATCAACCAGAACGTGACCCAGGCAGCCGGTTTGTCCCACAGCACGGCGCTGGCGGCGGAACAGTCGAGCGTGGCCAGCGTCCACCTCAAGGAACTGAGTGAGCAGTTGAACGGGTTACTCAAACAATTCCGCGTGTAGGCGCCTGGCTTGCCGGCGATGCCACCCGCGACATCGCCATCGCCGGCAAGCCGGACTCCTACAGGTTTCGGGTGAGCCCTCAACCCCCAACACCCTCGCGATCTGTAGGAGCCAGCTTGCTGGCGATGGCGCCAGTGAAATCGCCATCGCCGGCAAGCCGGGCTCCTACAGGTTTTGGGTGAACCCACAATCCCCAACACCCCCGCGCCCCGTAGGAGCCAGCTTGCTGGCGATGGCGCCCATGAAATCGCCATCGCCGGCAAGCCGGACTCCTACAGGTTTGGGGTGAACCCACAATCCCCAACACCCCCGCGCCCCGTAGGAGCCAGCTTGCTGGCGATAGCGCCCATGAAATCGCCATCGCCAGCAAGCCGGGCTCCTACAGGTTTGGGGTGAGCCCTCAATCCCCAACACCCTCGCGATCCGTAGGAGCCGGCTTGCTGGCGATAGCGCCCATGAAATCGCCATCGCCGGCAAGCCGGGCTCCTACAGGTTTCGGGTGAGCCCTCAATCCCCAACACCCTCGCGATCTGTAGGAGCCGGCTTGCTGGCGATGGCGCCAGTGAAATCGCCATCGCCAGCAAGCCGGGCTCCTACAGGTCAACGGGCGCTTTCTCCCTCGCCAGCACAGCCTCATATCCGGGTACAATCCGCTCCCCCTCTTCGTCTGCTCCAAGGAACCTCCATGTCCGGGCTTGAACTGTTTGCCGCCGCCCTCGGTGTCATTGCCGTCTGGTTGACGGTCAAACAGAACCCTTGGTGCTGGCCGATCGGTCTGGTCATGGTGTCGCTGTACAGTTGGGTCTTTTTTGAAGTGAAGCTGTATTCGGACATGCTGTTGCAGGTGATCTACGCCGCGTTGCAGCTCTATGGCTGGTGGCAGTGGACCCGCGCGGGGGTTGCTCGGCAAGGGCGGCAGGTTAGCCAACTCAAGGGCAAATCGATCGCGACAGGTCTGGCCATCGGCGCCCTCGGCAGTCTGTTGCTTGGCGCGGCCATGGCGCACTGGACCGATGCCGCGCAGCCCTGGCTCGATGCGGCGCTGACGGGGTTCAGCCTGGTGGCGCAGGTCTGGATGGCACAAAAGCGCGTTCAATGCTGGCCTCTGTGGATCACCCTGGATGTGGTTTTCGTCGGGCTCTTCGTTTACAAGGGCATGTACTTGACCGCCGGGCTCTATGCGTTGTTTGCCGTGATCGCGGTTCAAGGCTGGCGGGAATGGCGCACCGACCCGGCATTGCGCACATGAAAGTCCTGGTACTCACCGGTCCCGAATCCAGCGGCAAGAGCTGGCTCGCGGCCGAGTTGCAAGCGCATTTCGGCGGGGTGCTGGTCGACGAATATGTCCGCTGGTTCATCGAACAAAACCCGCGTGATACCTGCCTGGCCGATATTCCGGAGATCGCCCGTGGGCAATTGCAATGGGAAGACGAGGCCCGCGCCCGGCAGCCATCGTTGCTGATTCTCGATACCCACCTGCTGAGTAACATTCTCTGGAGCCAGACCCTGTTTGGCGATTGCCCCGCGTGGATCGAGCAGGCGCTGCTGGCTCGCCAGTACGACTTGCACCTGTTGCTGTCTCCCGATCAGGTCGACTGGAAGGATGATGGCCAACGCTGCCAACCCGATTTGAGTGAGCGCCGGGCATTTTTCGACGCAACCCTGACATGGCTTGAAACCCATCAACAGCCTTTTCAAATTCTGCAGGGAAACTGGGCGGAACGTCGTTTTCAGGCACTGCAAGCCGTCACGCTGCTGCTGAACCCCTGACCCGTTTTTAGGGGTTTTCACCCAGTAATTCCCCTGTTTTGGGGGCAAAAGTGTCCATACCTGTTACACCCACCCCGCCCCAAACAGGCCGTTTCAGCGGTCCGCACCCTCTTCGCCCGTCAGCTGTTAAGCCCTCAATACACCTCGGCGCAAAGCATTGATCTAGAGCACTGCAACCGCTTTTGTTGGACAAAAGAGCCAGCGCCCGTCTCAGACGTGAAACAACACCGACATTGGCCTCCCGGACAAAATTTTTAACCCGTTGAATTAAAACAATATTCAAAAAACGGCACAGCATTCGCTCTCTCCTTCACATCGCTGACTAGGGCCAGCCCACAAAAAGAAGGAATTGCCGCTGTGGGGACTTTCAATAAAGGCTTTACCTGCCTCCTCCTGATCGGATGCGCATTAGGCTCAAGTGTCCAGGCTGACGACGGCATCATCATTATCAAGCGTGATGTCCAGACACGAAACGCCGTGCAAGCGCCGGTGGCTCCCGACCCTAACCCCACGACCGCCAATGCCAACCCGAGCCAACAAATCCTCAGGCATACGAACGAGCTGAACGACGGCGACTTTGCCAACGTCGCCAGTGGCGCCGGGATCACCCGCCTCGTCACGCTAGGCAACACAAACCTGGGCGGCAACATCACCACCCAGAATCAGCTTTCCAACCTTCCCGCCGGACGTTCGGGAGGTTCGGGCAACGGTATTTCCAACCTGGTCAATTCAAGCGTCCAGCGAGGCCTGAGCGGTCTGAACGTCATTACGGGAGGCCGTTGAGATGAATCGTAAGCTGCTGATTATCGCTATGTTTTGCAGCGCATCGAGCTTTGCTCAACCCCCCGTCATCAATAACGCCGACATCAGTAATTCGGGCGCGCAGTACCAAGGTAACTTCGCGGTCAACCAGGCTGCCGGCGATCAGCAGCAACAGGCTAATGCCCGGGCCATCGCCATGGGCCATGGCGCCAGCGCGACCACGCAGATTCGCCAACGATTGCATACCGAAGTCGACCCCAGGATGGATGCTCGAGCCAGCATTCAGGGCGACTCCTTCAGCCGCGGCAACGGCGTTCTGGGCGTCAACCAGAGCGCGGGGGCCAGCACTCAGCAAGCCAATGCCCTGCGGATAAGCATCAGTAATCAACCGCAAAGTATCGACGACAGCGTCCTCATGCAACAGAACGTGGCGCTGATCAAAAACTCCGATCCGACTGACTCTGCACCAGGCTATCGCCAGGTCTCTACCAGTGACCAGGCTTTCACCGGTAGCCGTGGGGTGATTCAGTTGAATCAGAGCGCCGGGGTGGGAAACCGAATGGCTAACACCCTGAACGTACGGGTCGCGGATTGACCCAAACAGTTAGGAACAACACTTAACCTAAAATAAGTACGGAGAATCACCATGAAACCTTCGACGGCACTCAAGCCTCTGGTTTTCGCAATTGCTGCGGTCATGGCTGTTGCTGTACAAGCAGGGCAAAACGATCGGCGTCACGATGACCACCACAATGGCCATCATAACAACCATCAACACACCCCTCCTCCAACAAAGATCCCTGTCTACGCGACTGCCAATGCCTACGACAAACAAAGCAGCACCAACAATCGCATCCGTAACGAAGGGACTATTAACAAGGCAGAGATGACCGATTCTGCTACAGGCGCCGACGGCAACGTCGGTATCAACGTGGCGGCAGGCGACGGCAACCAACAGGACAACGCTGCCGCCATCGCGAACGCTGGCGCCACTTCCGCTCTGGATAACTCCTTCGTGTTCGGGATTGCCACTGCCACTGCCAGCGTCAAGCAGTACAGCAACCACAACAAGGTCGACAACTACAACACCACAGCCTCTGCCGTGATGAGCGGATCGGGCAATGGTGGCAACGGCAATATGGGGATCAACATTGCCGGTGGCGACCTGAACCAACAGAAAAACACCATGGCGATTGCCAACTCCAATTCGCCGCTGGGTAACGCAACAGCCACCGCCTCCGCCGATCAGAATGGTCCTGGTCTGGTAGTGAATAACAACGCCGATCGGAACTTAGCCCTGACGACGGTGACGCTAACCACAACCAAAAGCGGTAGTTCCTCTTTCAGCCATAACTCCGAGTTGAACATTGATAAGAGCGCGTCCAGCAACTGGACCAAGAAAGGTGCTAGCAGTTTTGACGTCAGCGGCACCAAGCACTTTGATGCGAACGGATCAAAAAGCACCGACAAGAGCTCCACTAGCCATGCTGCTGTGGACGCTATTTTGACCGCAGATGCGAATGTTACCAAAACCGTTACTCATAATAACGGCTATGGCGATCGCACTCGCAGCAAGTCTGTCGACCTATCGGTTGACGCATCGCTTAAAGCATCTATCGATACAGAGCACTCAAAATCGACCGACTCTTCGTTCGAGAAGAAGTTCGATTCTTCGTTCTCAAAATCGTTTGACTCTTCGTTCGAGAAATCAGGCGAGAAATCGTCCGCTTCTACCAAACACGAAGAGAAGGGCTACAGCGAAAGCAATGCATGGGAATTGAGCAACACAGTTTCCTATCAAATCCTGACCCCAAATGGCTGGGCTAACCCTGTGACCAACACTGCAACCCTGAGCGGTTCGGTGAATGGCGGCAGTGGCAACCTCGGCGTCAACGTGGCTGCCGGTGTGGGTAACCAACAAAGCAACTCGTTGGCCATTTCCAACCAATCGTTCTGATGGCTGTCTCTGGAGGCCCCCTCACGGGGGCCTTTTTCAACACAACCAGAGGGCGTCCCACCATGCGCATTATCGCCTTGGTACTTTTGCTTTGTGTGTCCAGTGTGATCGAGGCTGCACAAATGCCGCTTTCCGTCCTGCCGGGCGGCGCGGTGGTGTACAAGCCGATCCAGAGCATACGTGAGCGTAAATTTGCCGACCTGGTGCAACAGAAAACCGACTTCAGTTGCGGCGCAGCTGCGCTGGCGACCATTTTGCGCCAGGCCTATTGGCTGGATGTGAACGAAGAACAGATCATCGAAGGCATGCTGGCACACGCCGATCAAGACCTTGTCCGCGTTCAGGGCTTCTCCATGCTCGACATGAAGCGTTACGTGGAAAGTATCGGCATGCGGGCCCGTGGCTACCGGGTAGCGCCAGAAACGCTGAACGACATCAGAATTCCGGTCGTGGTCCTCATGGATATCCGTGGCTACAAACATTTTGTGGTCTTGCAAAAAGTCCACAAGGGCTGGGTATACATCGGAGATCCGGTACTCGGTCACAAACGCTACCAAGTCGACGACTTTGTCAAAGGCTGGAACGGCATCATCTTTGCCGTCATTGGCCAGGGCTACGACAAAACCAATGCGCTGCTCGACCCTCCCGTGCCACTGACCGCCAGGAACCGCCTCGACACCTTCAGCCCGGTGCAAGACGCAGAGTTGTTGGACTTCGGATTTATCCGAAGCGACTTCTTCTAATAACAAGGGAGCATGACGCTCCGGGAGCATCTAATGAAGACTCCAATCTGGCTGGCTGTGGTTTGCCTGGCCGCCAGCCTGCCAACCCAGGCACAGACTTTCAAACCCATTGAACTGAGCGATCAGGAATTGGCGAGCCTGCGAGGCCGCTATGTCATGCCGGGACGCGTCATCAGTTTCGGGATTGTCATGACCAGCACCTGGCAAAATGCCAACGGTCAGGTGATCGGGGCAACCTCCTCGATGCAAATTCAACAAACGACCATCAAGCCACAGTTCTATGTGTCGATGATCGACGTGAATGGCGATGGCTCGGCGGTTTCTCAGGGCACAGGGACCGTCAGCGGCGGTAACGGTTTGAACACTACCCAGGGCGTCACTCAGGTTGTGCGCGCTGCGGGCGACAACAACAGCGCTTACAACAACGTTGATCTCAACGTCAGCAGAGGTAGCCAGGCACCACAGATGGACAACCAGGGGCAAGCGTTGGCCTCGGGCTCAACCCTGAACCACACCAACGGTGCCGGCGCGATGAGTATTTCCGCCACTGGCACGGGCGTGCAGCTCAACATCATCGCCAACAACAACCAGGGCAGTACCGTGCAGCGCCTTGCCCAAGGCGGGCTGATGCAAAACGCGACCCTGCTTGGCGGTGGTAACCAGGTCAGAAACATGATGTCGATCAACGTTGTACTGCGCGACAACCTGCCATCAACCGGCTCAATGAACGGCAACCTGGACCAACTCAAAGGAATTCGCACTCTAGGATTCTGATCTACGCTCAGTCTCACAGATGCAGTCAGAAGGGACGGCTAACCCATGCACCGATCCATAACGCTCAGAGCTATCGTTTGTTTGAGTAGCCTGGCCCCGGCCACATTGCTGTACGCAGCATCGGACCCCCAGGTCGAAGCATTAAAACAAGAACTCATGGAGTTGAAACAGCGTTACGAAGCACAACAGAACGCGCTGATGGTACTTGAACAGCGCGTTCGCCAAGTAGAAGAAACACCTGCGACACCGGCCCCCAAACGTCTGACCAAATCCCCTGCCGAGCCGACCAGGGGTGGCCAGACGGTGGCCGCCGGTGCGCCGGGCACCACAGGCAGTTCATACGGCCAATCGCTCAAAGAAGATTCCGAGCCTGCGCAAAGCGTGTCCAACCTGTATGACGAAGCCAGCGGGTTCTTCGGCGGCGGCAAGTTCAGTGTCGAAACCGGCCTCACCTACACGCACTTCGATACACGCGCGCTGACGCTCAATGGTTTTCTGGCACTGGACTCGATTTTCCTCGGCAACATCAACCTCGACCGCATCAAGGCCGACAACTGGACACTGGATCTGACCGCCCGTTACAACGTGGCGCAACGCTGGCAGTTCGACATTAACGTCCCCGTGGTTTATCGCGAATCGACGTATTCCTCCGGTGGCGCCGGTGGCGCTGGCCCCGTCACGTCGGACGCAACCGTCACCCGCGACCCGACCATCGGCGATGTGAACGTTGGCATTGCTTACAAGTTTCTGGATGAATCGGTCAGTCTGCCCGACGCGGTCTTTACACTGCGCGTCAAGGCACCGACCGGCAAGGACCCTTACGGCATCAAACTGATCGAAGACCCGAACAACGACAACCTCGCGGTACCCGAGGATTTGCCTACCGGCAATGGTGTCTGGTCGATTACCCCGGGTATCTCGCTGGTCAAGACTTTCGACCCGGCCGTGCTGTTCGGCACCCTGGCCTACACCTACAACATGGAGGACTCTTTCAGCGACATCAGCCCTCAGGTCGGCTCCAAGGTGAAAGGGGACGTGAAACTGGGCGATTCCTGGCAAGTCGGCGCCGGCATTGCATTCGCCTTGAACGAGAAGATGAGTATGTCGTTCTCGTTCACCGACCAGTTCGCCCGCAAGAGCAAGATCAAGCCCGACGGCGGCGATTGGCAATCAATTTCCAACAGCGATTACAACGCGGCCAACTTCAACATCGGCATGACCATGGCAGCCACCGACAACCTGACGATCGTCCCCAACCTGGCCATCGGCCTGACCGACGACGCGCCAGACTTTTCCTTCAGCCTGAAATTCCCGTACTACTTCTAACCGCTACACCCGAATGAAAAAGGCCCGCTGCGAGGTTCATCGCAGCGGGCCTTTTCATTTCGCCCCGCCCTAACGGATCTGGTGCTTGTGCAGCAGTCGGTAGAAAGTTGGCCGCGAAACGCCCAGCACTCGGGCAGCGACACTCAGGTTGTCGCTGTGGCGGTTCAATACATCGCACAACGCCTGCCGTTCGGCGCGGGTCTTGTAGTCTTCGAGGGTGCCCATCGGTGCGGCGATTGTATGCTGGCTGATCAGCCCGAGGTCTCGCGCCTCGATCTGCCGCCCTTCCGCCAGAACCAGCCCGCGACGTACACGGTTGGCCAGCTCCCGCACGTTGCCCGGCCAATCGTGCTTGCCCATGGCAATCAGCGCGTCCTCGCTGAAACTGCGCGGACGGCGGCCGGTTTCATGGCTGTAGAAATGGGAGAAATGGTTGGCCAGCATCGACAGGTCGCCATGCCGCTCACGCAGCGGTGCGGTGGCCACTTGCAGCACGTTTAGGCGGTAATACAAATCCTCGCGGAAGCGTTTCTTCTCGATGGCCGCTTCAAGGTCGACGTGGGTCGCCGCCAACACCCGCACATCGACCGGAATCGGCTGGCTGCCGCCCACGCGTTCGATGTGTTTTTCCTGGAGAAAACGCAGCAGGTTGGCTTGCAGTTCCAGGGGCAGGTCACCGATCTCGTCGAGAAACAGAGTGCCACCATTGGCCGCTTCGATCCGTCCGACCTTGCGCTGATGGGCGCCGGTAAAGGCACCTTTCTCGTGGCCGAACAATTCGGACTGGATCAGGTGTTCGGGAATTGCGCCGCAATTGATCGCGACAAAGGGTTTGCTGTGGCGCTGGGATTGCCGATGGAGGGTGCGGGCGACCAGTTCTTTACCGGTCCCGCTCTCGCCACGAATCAACACCGGAGATTCGGTTGGCGCCAGTTTGCTCAGCAGTTTGCGCAGTTCGCGGATCGGTTTGCTGTCACCGAGCAGCTCGTGTTCGGCCTGATCGATGTGAACCGTGCCTTGACCGCGCAAGCGCGCCATACCGAACGCCCGCCCCAGCGTCACCTGAACCCGGGAGACATCGAACGGCAAGGTGTGGAAATCGAAAAACCATTCGCAGACGAAGTCCCCGACGTTTTGCAGCCGCAGGACTTCCTGGTTGAGCACGGCGATCCACTCGGTGCCGCTGCGGCTGATCAGTTCCTTGACCGCATCGGGGTGCTCCAGATGAAAAGGCTGGAGCCGCAACAGGCCGACGTCGCAGGTTCGGTCAGCGGCATTTTCCAGCGTACAGCTATCAACGTCCCAACCTACAGAACGCAGACCTGGCAGCAGGCGATGACAGTCGTCGCAAGGGTCCACTACTAACAGACGTCGTAACGCAGGCGCTTCGATCATGACTGTTCCTTGACGCCAAATTTTATGAAATTTTATTAAAAACAATCATTTGGCGGATCTGGCTGTAACACTAGCAAGAATTTGACACTGTCTTGTATCGATTGACTATAGGAAGTGCGCGCAAGCAGTTATAAGAAGCAACTTTATTAGTTACCTAACGACTCGAACCTTTCACCCAGCTTTCAAAAGCCGTCGAAACCTTGAACCGATGAAAGAAAGTTGAAAATTCTTTTAATTGTATGTGACCCACCCACCGGTTGCGGGCATCAGTACAAGTAACCAGCCGAACGGTAAGCCCAACCGACGGCACATCACTTGATTGGGCATACAGAGAGAAAACCCCATGACCGCCCCGCTCCGTATCAACGAAGCTCTTTTGATTGCCGACCGCGCGTTCAAGCCATTTCAATGCGTGGCCTGGGCCCCACAAGACGGCAACGGCGAACTCAGCCTGACCGTCATCGACCGCACCAACACCTGCATTCGCAAGCAGATCCCAAGCAGTGCCTATACCGACCCGGCACAACTGGAACATGTTCTGGAAGAAGCCCGTAAAGAGCTGAGCCAGGAAGGTTACACGCTGCAATCGTGGTCGATGCCGCACTAATCTTTTTGCGGATTACTTATCGGTAATCCGCACCCTCCTCCATGATCGTTAGTTTGCCGGCCTCGCCAGCAGACAACACGCGCAACATTTATTTGTACCTGAACGCGGCCAAATACTTGGCATGCTTGTCAGTGGGTCGAAAAGACACTGTTCTGGCACAAAGCGACCCTCCGTCTGTTAGTTATTACAGTTGTGCAACCAATCATTCAGGGATTGAATGTTTCTACTATAAGTCGCCCTCCCCCAACTCCTGGACCAAGACGACTCGCAAGGAGATGCGTGCATGTCAACCCAGACCGCTGTGGTCCTGCCTGCGACGCTGAGCGGCGCCGGGGAGCTCGACAAAACCTTTGCCAGCGCCGGAAAAACCCAAGTGTATTTCGCCGGCAGCACTTCGAGCATCGCCACCGGCGTCGCGATTGATTCACAAGGCCGGCTGCTCGTCGCGGCCAAGGTCGGAACCCCGAGCGGTAGCCGCTTCGGTCTGGCCCGCCTGCTTGCGGATGGCTCGGCAGATCTGGCGTTCGGCAAACAAGGCAGCGTCATCAGCCAGTTCGAACCCGGCTTCGAGTCCATGGGTGGCAAAGTGCTGATCCGGCCCGACGGGTGCATTCTGTTGGCCGGCCTGCACTATGAAAATGAGCACCAGACACTGCCTGCCCTCGCCTTGTTCGATCAGCAAGGCAAACCGGTCCCCGACTTTGGCGACAACGGACGCCGTGTCGTGCGCCTGCCAGGCAATCTTTCCCGGGGCGTGCGGGATGCCTGGCTTCCCCCCGGCGTACCGGGCGCCGAAGCCTGTAATGTGTGCGTGCAGGAAGACGGTCGGATGGTCCTGCTGGCCAATCATCATTTCGAACTGGCCGATCACGTCGGCCTGCTGGTGCGACTAAACCCCGACGGCTCGCTGGACGACACCTTCAACGGTCGTGGCTTCGTCCTGGTCAGGCACCTGCTGATGAACACCTGGCTCAGCAGCCTGCTGGTGCAACGCGACGGCCGGATTCTGGTGGGCGGCTCGATCAACTTCCCTGAAGAAGGCCTGCTTGCGCGTTATCTAAGCGACGGCAGCCTGGACGACCGTTTCGCCGTGGATGGCTTCATGAGTTTCTTGGCACAAGGGCGTCACGCTCAGGTCAGCCATGTCGTCCAGCAGGCCAACGGCGACCTGCACTGTTTTGGCAGCAGCCGCGACCCGATGCATTGCATGGCCTTGAAAGTACACAGTAACGGTCGCCCGGACATCCATTGCAACGGTGGCCAGCCGCATTTGCTGGGGATCGGCCACAGTGGCTGCCAGTGGACCGCCGCCCACGCCCTTGCAGACGGGCGTGTGCTGACTGTTGGCGCGACCATCGGTGGTGTCGAAGCCGACTTCATCCTGGCCCGGCATCGTCCTGACGGACAACTCGACGAGCTGTTCGGCAAAGGCATCGGCTGGGTCCGCACCCGCCTGGGTCGCAGCCTGGATACGGCAACGTCGCTGGCCGTGCAGGACGATGGCAACATTGTCGTAGGCGGCTATTCGCTGGATGGCAACTACCGGGCAATCGTCGCTCGCTATCTGGGATAGGCCTGCCGAGCTTTCCTGCGCTTGATCTTCCGTACCGCTTGCGGCAAGTTGCGCGCTTCTTAATACAAGGAGCAGCCGATGTCCGGCTCAATGGCCCAGGCGTTCGCGCATAATTTTCTCGGGCACTCACCTCGCTGGTACAAGGCCAGTATTGTCGGTTTCCTGATTCTCAATGCCCTGGTGCTGTGGACCGTGGGTCCGGTAGCGGCCGGTTGGCTATTGGTGCTGGAATTCATCTTCACCCTGGCCATGGCGCTCAAGTGCTATCCGCTGATGCCGGGCGGCTTGCTGCTGGTCGAAGCGCTGTTGCTGAAGATGACCACGCCTCAGGCGCTGTATGACGAACTGCTGCACAATTTCCCGGTGATTCTGCTGCTGATGTTCATGGTGGCCGGCATCTACTTCATGAAAGACCTGCTGCTGTTTCTGTTTTCGCGCCTGCTGCTCGGCGTTCGCTCCAAAGCCATGCTGGCGTTGATGTTCTGCTTTCTTTCGGCGTTCCTCTCGGCTTTTCTCGATGCCTTGACCGTGACCGCTGTGATCATCAGTGCCGCCGTTGGGTTTTACTCGGTGTATCACCGTGTCGCTTCGGGTAACGATCCGCGCCAGGACAGCGAATTCAACGATGACCAGCACCTGCCAACGCTGCATCACGGGGACCTCGAACAGTTCCGCGCCTTCCTGCGCAGCTTGCTGATGCACGGCGCCGTGGGCACTGCACTGGGTGGCGTTTGCACGCTGGTCGGCGAGCCGCAGAACCTGCTGATCGGCCACGAAATGGGTTGGCACTTCTCTGAGTTCTTCCTGAAAGTCGCCCCGGTTTCCATGCCTGTGCTGGTGGCGGGCCTGGTGACCTGCGTGCTGCTGGAGAAACTGCGCTGGTTCGGTTACGGCACGCTCCTGCCAGACAACGTGCGCGCGGTGCTGGCCAATTACGCCGCCGAAGACAACGCCCAACGCACCTCACACCAACGCGCTGCGCTGATCGTTCAGGGGCTGGCGGCGCTGATACTGATTGCCGCTCTGGCGTTCCATATTGCGGAAGTCGGTTTGATCGGCTTGATGGTGATCGTGCTGATCACCGCATTCACGGGCATCACTGACGAGCACCGCATCGGCAACGCCTTCAAGGACGCCATGCCGTTCACGGCGCTGCTGGTGGTGTTTTTCGCGGTAGTGGCGGTGATTCACGACCAGCAGTTGTTCACGCCGCTGATCCAGTGGGTGCTGGCGCTGCCGGCGAATCAGCAACCGGGCATGCTGTTTATTGCCAACGGTTTACTCTCGGCGATCAGCGACAACGTATTCGTCGCGACCATTTACATCACCGAAGTGAAACAGGCGTTCATCTCCGGCCACATGAGCCGTGAGCATTTCGAGACACTGGCGATTGCGATCAACACCGGCACCAACCTGCCGAGCGTGGCGACGCCGAATGGCCAGGCAGCGTTTCTGTTTCTGCTGACGTCGGCGATTGCCCCGCTGATTCGCCTGTCGTATGGGCGGATGGTGTGGATGGCGTTGCCGTATACGGTGGTGATGGGTGTGCTGGGGTGGTATGCGGTGAGTTTCTGGCTTTGAGTCGGCAGGTTTGACGCCTTCGCGGGCAAGCCTCGCTCCTACAGGTGTAGGAGCGAGGCTTGCCCGCGAAGAACGATAACGCGGTTAACCTGCGTTGAGGATGTACCGCTCGATCGCCTGCGCCGCGCCGTCTTCGGTATTGGCCCCGGTCACTACGTCGGCCTGACGCTTCACCGCTTCCTCCGCCTGCCCCATGGCAATCGACAATCCGGCGCGATGAAACATCGCCGGGTCATTGCCGCCATCGCCCATGGCGGCGGTCTGCCCGAGCGGTACACCGAGGAACTCCGCCAGTGTCGCCAGCGCGTCCCCCTTGTTTGCCTGCATCGCAGTCACGTCGAGGTACACCGGCTGCGAGCGTGACACCTGCGCCTGGCCCTCGACCCTGGGCAGCAACTGCGCCTCCAGCTCAATCAACAACTGCGTGTTGTTGCTCGCCGCGACGATCTTGTCGATGTATTCCAGATAGGGCTCGAAACTCTCAACCACCACCGGCGGATACCCCAGGCCGTGCTGTTCCCGTGGCACCATGGGGCCATTCGAGTCTTTCACCAGCCAGTCGCCGCCGCTGAACACCCACACCTCGATGTCCGGCAGATCGGCAAACTGCGTCAACGTGGTCAGCGCGGCCGTTGCCGGCAAATAATGCGCGACCAGCAAACTGCCGTCGGGGTTTACGATGGTGCCGCCATTGAACGCCGCCGTCGGCAGATCGACGCCCAAGGCTTCGATCTGCTGCAGCATGGCTTTCGGAGGGCGGCCAGTGGCAAGGCTGAACAGCACGCCCGACTCACGCAACGAACGGACCGCGTCGATGGTGCGCTGACTGAGGCTGTGATCGGGCAGCAACAAGGTGCCGTCCATGTCACTGAGCAAAAAGCGGATGGGTTGT
The DNA here is from genome assembly GCF_019956105.1 of Pseudomonas sp. BF-RE-25. NCBI lineage: Bacteria > Pseudomonadati > Pseudomonadota > Gammaproteobacteria > Pseudomonadales > Pseudomonadaceae > Pseudomonas > Pseudomonas sp. BF-RE-25. The sequence goes on along the minus strand of NZ_JAHBDB010000011.1, from coordinate 7,699 downwards.
TGCGTTTCGTCACTCATCCGAGGCTATGCCAGACGCGACCATCGCGAGTCAGCAGGTCTTCTGCCGCCGCCGGCCCGTCTTCGCCCGCCGCGTAAGTCTGCACGCTCGCATCCTGCTGCCAGGCATCGAGGAACGGTTGCACGGCACGCCAGCCGTTCTCGATGTTGTCGGCGCGCTGGAACAGCGTCTGATCGCCGGTCAGGCAATCGTAGATCAGGGTTTCGTAGCCGGTGGACGGCTGCATTTCGAAGAAATCCTTGTAGGCAAAACCCAGTTCGATATTGGCCATTTTCAACGCGGGGCCGGGGCGTTTGGCCAACAGGTCGAACCACATGCCTTCGTTGGGTTGAATCTGGATCCGCAGATAGGTCGGTTGCAACTCATCGACCTCGGTATCGCGGAACTGCGCGTAAGGCGCCGGTTTGAAGCAGATGACAATCTCGGTGTCGCGCACGCTCATGCGCTTGCCAGTGCGCAGGTAGAACGGCACACCGACCCAACGCCAGTTGTCGATCATGACTTTGAGCGCGACATAGGTTTCGGTCGTGCTGTCGGGCGCTACGTTGTTTTCCTGGCGATAACCCGCCAACGGCTTGCCGTCGATTTCGCCAGCGGCGTATTGGCCGCGCACCGAATTGGCCCGTGCCTCTTCGGTGGACCAGGGACGAATCGCCCCCACCACTTTGGCCTTCTCGCCGCGAACCGCATCGGCGCCAAAGGCAGCCGGCGGTTCCATGGCCACCATCGCCAATAGCTGGAACAGGTGATTGGGCACCATGTCCCGCAGGGCGCCGGTGTGTTCATAAAAACTGCCACGGGTTTCCACGCCGACGGTTTCCGCGGCGGTGATCTGTACGTGGTCGATGTAATGGTTGTTCCAGAACGCTTCGAACAGGCTGTTGGAGAACCGGCTGATCAGAATGTTCTGCACGGTTTCCTTGCCCAGGTAGTGATCGATCCGGTAGATCTGGTTTTCCGTCATGACCTTGAGCAAGCACGCGTTCAAGGCTTCGGCGGTATGCAGGTCAGAGCCGAACGGCTTTTCAATGACTACCCTTCTGAACGCTTCCGGCGTCTCTTGCAGCAAACCGGCAGCGCCGAGACGACGCACCACTTCGCTGAAGAAACGTGGCGCGGTGGCCAGGTAGAACACCGCGTTGCCGGTGCCGCTGGCGGCGATTTTCGCCGCCAGCGCCTGATACGTGCTGTCGTCCAGGAAGTCGCCCTGGACGTAGCTGATGCCCTTGGCCAGTTTGGCCCACAACGCCGGGTCAAGGGCTTGATCGCCCTTGCCGACCTTGCTTGCCACTTCGGCCCGAATGAAGTCTTCGAGCTTCTGGGCAAACGCTTCGTCGGTGATGGCGTTGTGGTCGACGCCGATGATCCGCAGTCCATCGCCAAGCAGACCGTCGCGACTCAGGTTGTACAGCGCCGGCATCAGCAAGCGCTTGACCAGGTCACCGTGGGCACCGAACAGGAACAGCGTGGTCGGTGGTGCGGGTTCTGCCTTGGATTTATTGCGGATCAAACGGGTCATTTCTTCGCAGTCTCCACGTGGCCGCCGAAGCCGAAGCGCTGGGCCGAGAGAATCTTGTCGCCAAAGGTGCCTTGGCCGCGCGAGCGATAGCGGGCGAACAGCGAGTTCGACAGCACTGGCACCGGTACCGCTTGTTCCATGGCCGCTTCAATGGTCCATTGACCTTCCCCGCTGTCCGCTACGGAACCGGAGAAATTATCGAGCTGCGGATCGGCAGCCAGGGCATCGGCGGTCAGGTCGAGCAGCCACGACGAGACCACGCTGCCACGACGCCAGACTTCGGCGATATCGCCGACGTTCAGGTTGAAGCGCTGGTCTTCCGGCAGGTTGGTGCTGGCCTTGGTCTTGAGGATGTCGAAGCCTTCGGCGAAGGCCTGCATCATTCCGTATTCGATGCCGTTGTGGATCATCTTCACGAAATGGCCGGAACCTGCGGGACCGGCGTGGATGTAACCGCGTTCGGCGCGGTCGTCGTCCGACTTGCGGTCCTTGGTGCGCGGGATGTCACCCATGCCAGGCGCCAGGCTGTCGAACAGTGGATCAAGGCGTTTAACCACTTCGGCTTCGCCACCGATCATCATGCAGTAACCGCGCTCCAGCCCCCAGACGCCGCCGGAGGTACCGACGTCGATGTAGTGCAGGCCTTTTTCCGAGAGGGTTTTTGCCCGGCGAATGTCGTCCTTATAGAAGGTGTTGCCGCCGTCGATGATGGTGTCGCCGGCTTCAAGTAAGGTGCTCAGGGTGTCGATGGTGTCTTCGGTCGGTGCGCCTGCCGGCAGCATGATCCAGACCGCTCGTGGTTTGGCCAGGCCGGCGACCAGGGCCGGCAGGTCGATGACGCCCTTGGCGCCTTCGGCGGCCAGGGTGTCGACGAAGGCGGTATTGCGGTCGTAAACAACGGTGGTATGCCCGTTGAGCATCAGGCGCCGCGCAATATTGCCGCCCATGCGGCCCAGTCCAATAATCCCGAGTTGCATGTGCTGATGCTCCCTACTACAAATAAATGTGTGTCAAAGGTTATAGCCCAACGCGACTAATGAGGGTTAGTCCAGAGCGTTGGCATGAAGTTTCCGGGCATTGTGCCCGATCCTGATTGATAACGTCGGGAATCGTGCCGAAGACACAACGACCACGAAAAATAAAAAAGTTCCCTTCCGGGACAAAAGAAATCAAAATCAGCGCCGATAGTAAATCAGCACCGATGTCGGGGCGGATTTACAGTTGAGGCAAGCCATTTGCGAGGTGAGCAATGGGCACAGTACAAGCAGCACGGCCAGCACAAACCCTTTACGTCACGATCCGTCGTGATGAATTGCGCCAGTTGAAAGACGAACGCGACCAGCTCAAACAGGAAGTCGAGCAATTGCGCCTGCTGACGCAAGGTATCCAGGCTCAGCCGATGCCTGTCACTTTGCGCGCTCCCCACGCCTGATCCCCTCGCCTGAATCGGAAGCAGCCAATCGCTGTTTCCGATACGCCATCACGATTTACCCGCGTCCAGCAGCTCACAAAACTTTCACACGCCCTTGTTGATACTCCGGTCCTTTATGGCCGCCCGGTATCTGCGCGGCGCCTGTTCGTCGGCGACCTTTCCGTCCCGGCGGTGGAAGTGATTTCTGGCTGGAGCACGCAATGGCTTTGTATGAACGCAGCAATTCGACTGCGGACAAGTTTGATTGGGCAGGGTTTCTCTGGCTGTTTCTGTTCTTCTGGTATTTCTCCGGCATTACCCAACTGCTGATCCAATTGACGGGCACCTCCGGGTTCAGCGGTTTCCGCCAGGCCTTCACCATGAGCGCCATCTGGCTGGCGCCGATGCTGCTGTTTCCCCGCAAGACGCGTGTATTGGCGGCGCTGATCGGCGTGGTGCTGTGGGCCTGCTCCATGGCCAGTCTCGGTTACTTCTTCATCTATCAGCAGGAATTTTCCCAGAGCGTCATCTTCATCATGTTCGAGTCGAACATCTCTGAAGCCGGCGAGTACATGACCCAGTATTTTGCCTGGTGGATGGTGGCGGCATTTGTCGCCCACACGCTGTTCGCCTATTTCCTGTGGACCCGCTTGCGCCCGGTGTACATGCCCCGTGGTCGCGCATTGGTCGCCGCGACCGCCATTCTGGTGGCCGTGGTGGGTTATCCGCTGGCCAAGCAGACCGTTCACACCGGCAGTTTCGCCAGTGGTTTCGAGAAGTTCGAAACCCGCATCGAACCGGCAGTGCCGTGGCAGATGGCCGTGGCCTATCACCGCTACCTCGACACCCTGGCCGACATGCAGGGCATGCTCGACAGCGCGAGCAAGATTCCACCGCTGCACAATTTCAAAGACTCGATGGCCAATCAGCCCGCCACCCTGGTGCTGGTGATCGGCGAATCCACCAACCGTCAGCGCATGAGTCTCTACGGCTACCCGCGTGAAACCACGCCGGAACTGGACAAGCTCAAGGACCAACTGGCGGTCTTCAATAACGTCATCACCCCGCGCCCTTACACCATCGAGGCATTGCAGCAGGTCCTGACGTTCGCTGACGAAGAAAACCCGGACCTGTACCTGTCGACGCCGTCGCTGGTCAGCATGATGAAACAGGCGGGCTACAAGACTTTCTGGATCACCAACCAGCAGACCATGACCAAGCGCAACACCATGCTCACGACCTTCTCCGAGCAGGCCGACGAGCAGGTGTACCTGAACAACAACCGCAACCAGAACGCCGCCCAGTACGACGGCGACGTGATCGAGCCGTTCAACAAGGCCCTGGCCGACGCGGCGCCACGCAAGTTGATCGTCGTGCATTTGCTCGGCACACACATGAGCTATCAGTACCGCTACCCATCGACCTTCGACAAGTTCAAGGACCGCAACGGCGTTCCGGCTGGCGTGCGTGACGATCAGTTGCCGACCTATAACAGCTATGACAACGCGGTGCTGTACAACGACTTCGTGGTTTCGAGCCTGATCAAGGATTACGCCAAGACCGATCCTAACGGCTTCCTGCTGTACCTCTCCGACCACGGCGAAGACGTTTTCGACTCTGCCGGTCACAACACGCTGGGTCGCAATGAGGCCAAGCCGACGGCACCGATGTACACCATTCCATTCATGGCCTGGGCCTCGCCGAAATGGCGCGAAAGCCATGACTGGAGCTTCGCCGGTGATCTGGGGCGGCCGTACAGCAGCTCGCACCTGATCCATACCTGGGCCGATCTGGCGGGCCTGAGCTTCGATGAACTGGATCGCAGCAAGAGCGTGGTCAGCGACAGTTTCAAGCCGCGCCCACTGCTGATCGGCAATCCTTATGAGCGCGAGCAGAAAGCGCTGATCGACTTCAGCCTGATCAAACCCAAGGTGAAGCCGACCCCGGCAGTCGCTCAGCAGTAGATCTGTAGGAGCGAAGCTTGCTCGCGAAGACGTCGGCAGATTCAACATCTATGCTGGCTGGGCCAACGTCTTCGCGAGCAAGCTTCGCTCCTACAATTCACTCGAAAGATAATAATTATTCTCGTTTATAACTAAATACCCCCGCCCTCCTTCGTCTTTGAACAAACGGAATTTTTTCATTGACGACAAGGAGTCGGCCGCGATGTTCGCGCCTATCACCCGTTCCATGACTTTTACCCTTGGGTTTTGCAGTGCCGTACTAAGCCCGGACCTGCTGGCTGAAACCGACCCGGACAAACAACCCTCCGCCCTGATACTCGGTGCCACCAGCGTCACGGCCCAAGGCTTGGGCAGCACCACCGAAAACACCGGCTCGTACACCACCGGCGCCATGAGCACCGCCACCCGCCTGAACCTGTCGATCAAAGAGACGCCGCAATCGGTGTCCGTGATCACGCGCCAGCAAATGGACGACTTCAAGCTCGACACGCTCTCCGACGCCATGCGCCAGACCACGGGCGTGGTGGTTCAGCACAACGACTCGGACCGGGTCGTCTATTCCTCCCGCGGCTACACGATCAACAATTTCCAGATCGACGGGATGCTCAACACCTTCAATTACATGAAGTCCGATTCCGACACCATCATCTATGACCGTATCGAAGTCGTCCGTGGTGCAACCGGCCTGACCACGGGCGCAGGCGACCCTTCGGCCACCATCAACATGGTGCGCAAGCGTCCGACGGCGCAGTGGGAAGCCAAAACCGGTGTCAGCGGCGGCAGTTATGACGATTACTACAGTTACGTCGATGTCGGCGGGCCGCTGGCGTTCGACGGACGCTTGCGCGGGCGCAGCGTGCTGGCCTACCGCGACAGTCATTCGGTGCGCGACAAGTATCAGCTGCAACGGGAAGTCGGCTACGGGATTCTCGAAGCCGACCTGACCGACGATACGCTGATCGCCGTGGGTTATGACTATCAGGACAAACAGGTGCAGGGCACCTCTTGGGGGACCGTGCCCTACTGGAACGCGGACGGCAGCAAAGCCAGACTCGGCCGCTCCACCAACATGGCCACACCCTGGAGTTCCTGGCCGCTGAAAGACAAGAACGCGTTCGCCACCCTGGATCAGCAACTGGGGATGGGCTGGCACCTCAAGGCGGCTTACACCCATCGCGAAAGCGACACCGACGGCAAGATTTACTACGGCGGTGGCGGTTTCCCCGAGGCGGATCGCAGCGGCATGATCGCCAACGTCAGCCACATGATCGGCACGCAAAAAATGAAGGCTTATGACTTCAACGTGTCCGGACCCTATTCATTGTTCGGGCGAGAGCACGAAATGATGCTCGGGTATGGCGAAGCCGAACGCAGTGACGAAAGCCCACACACCGTCGATGGCGCCCGCGCGAAGGACTACGAAAACGTCCCCGACTGGAAGTACATGGGCGGCATCCCCAAATTCCCCGACACCGTCACCAGCCTGCCTGGCTCCAGCGACAACACCCGCCAAAAGGCCGGTTACCTGGCCACTCGCCTGACGTTGACCGACGATCTGCACGCCGTCCTCGGCAGCCGCTATGGCAGCTGGAAAGCGTCGAAAACGGCTAACAGTTACACCGACAATCTGCAGTTGAGCGAGTCCGAAGTTACCCGCCAGCAACACAACGACCTATGGACGCCATACGCCGGATTGCTGTACGACCTGACGCCCGAATACACGGCTTACATCAGCTACACCGATATCTTCAAGCCACAAACCAACCGCGACAGTAGTCGCAAGTACCTCGAACCGGTGGTGGGCAGCAACTATGAACTTGGCCTCAAGGGCAGCCTGCTGGAGGAGCGACTGAACCTCGCCACCGCCGTGTTCTGGAGCAAACAGGACAATGTCGCCGAACGCGACGATTCGGTGCCACCGGACCCGGTTACCGGCGAGGAGTTCTACACCTCCAGCGGTAAGGGCAACAAGGTTCAGGGTTTCGAAGCCGAACTCTCCGGCGAGGTCATGCCGCACTGGAACATGACCGCCGGTTACACCTACACCCACTCGGTCAATGGCGAGGAAAAGCGCACCAATACCAGTCAGCCGCTGAACCTGCTTCGGGTGTCTACTTCGTATCGCCTGCCTGGCGACTGGCAGGCCCTGACCGTGGGCGGTGCAGTGAACTGGCAAAGTGACGTTTACCGCGCCGCCAGTCACCCGGTCGGACGCAACGCCGCTGGCAATGTGATAACTGAACGCACAAACATCCGGCAAGGGGCGTACACCGTGGTCAACCTGATGTCACGTTACGAGTTCGACCCGCACCTGTCCGCCTCGCTCAACGTCGAGAACCTGTTCGACAAGAAGTATTACGACAACGTCGGTTTCTACAACGGCGTGTATTGGGGTGATCCGCGTACGGTGACACTGAGCCTGGACTGGAAGCTCTAGGCGCAGTTAATTCCCAATCGACGAAATCGGCAGATAATGTTCTCGCGACATTGCTTCATGGATGAAAAGCACCCGATATCCGTTTTGGGAGGCGAACCATGAAATGTACACCCTTGATCGTTGCCGGCCTGATGACGTTCATTTCGGTCAGCGTATTTGCCGAAGGTGGCGCAGAACGCATGCGCTATTACTACGAAAGCCTGCGGCTCAGCCAACAGGAGAATCAAAGCCAGCAAACCGCTGAGGTCCGGGTTCCGGACGATCAAACGGCGCAAGTGACCGAGCATTACAAGCCTTGAACAGGGTTATGTGAAACTCGGACCTGTAGGAGCCGGCTTGCTGGCGATGGG